>NZ_URNN01000024.1 GCF_900549175.1 uncultured Prevotella sp.
AGTTCACCACGTCGTAATAAGCCAGAGTCTCTTCCGCTCCGGCCTCCTCCCGCTGTTTCTCAAAGTATTTAGGCCAGCCGCCGGCACGGTCGTGGAGAAATCCCATAAGGTCGCACAAGGCAGGATAGAACGGCGAGCAGAACGTCACCTTCGGGTTGAGTGCCGCCGTAACGATGGAGAGCGCACCACCCTGACTGCCTCCCGTAACACCGACATTGCTGCCGTCCCATTCGGGCAGCGAACACAGAAAGTCGACGCAGCGCGAGCACCCCGCATAAACATCGCGGTAATAAAATGTCTCCTTGCTGCTTATGCCGCGCCGGTTGTAGCCTTCGGTCTCGGCCTTATGCCCGGCGTATGCCGCATCGTCAAGTTCCGGATTGCAACCGTCGTGGATGTTGATGTTCAGATAGATGAATCCCCGCTCACTGTAATAGGTGGTTGGAGATATCTTCGACGCCCCCGCACCGGGCGGGCAGAACAGCACCGGATGGCGCCGGCCGTCGCGCGGCTTGGTGAGATACCCGTACATGTGACGACCGTTCGGTCCTACGTTCAGCTTCACGAGCGACACCTCAACGCTGTCGGTGGAATACCGCGGCAACGGGGTTATCTCGGGAGCGATGTCGGTTTTGGCAGCCGTCTTCAGTGTCTTCTGCCAGAAGCGGTCGAAGTCATCGGGCATCACCGTATACGACTTTATCCTGTCCGGACTGTAAGCCACCTTCACCATGTCCTTCACCGTCTTGTCATAGACGGTGAAGCGGAGGTTGCACGTGCGGAAGCCCGGTTGTGTGCGTGTGCCCACAGGTATGACGGCACGGCCGTTGCGCAACGTAACGGAGTCGGTAGCCGCAGCCTTCATCATCTCGTCACCCACACTGTAGTATACGGTCACACCGTCTACGGGCACACCGCCCTTGTATGCCTCGATGTTCACCCGGGCCTGTTCGCCGGTGGTGTAGTTGCGGTCGGCATGGTCAGTGGTTATGATATACTCCAGATATGTGCGGCGCGGTTTTGAGAACTGCGCCATGACACTGACGGCAGTGCCGGCCATTACGAGAATGAGAATGATGGTTTTGATGCTACTCTTCATTGTTTTGTTTCGGTTGTGATTAATTCTTCGTGCATGCGGTTCATCTCGTCGGTCATCACGTCTATGTTATGACTTGTGCGGCACACCGCCATCACCAGCTCTTCAAAGCTCCCGATACGGGTGGTGTCTACCGGCTCATCGTGCAGAAGTGTAGTAACGACATCGAGCACGAGGCGGAACACCGTAGCCTGCCGCAGCATGGCTTCCGGCCGGCCGCCCGTCTTCAGCCCTTCGGCGTAGGCCGCCATCACCGTGCGCACCCCCATACCGATGGCGGCATCGCTGCCGGTCATGGTGTCCCCCGCTTGCGTCTTGTCTTCAGCGTGAGTTTCAAAATATGTCTGCAATGCCGGGTAATGGCCTTCGAGCATTGTCAGCAGGTTGCGGCAATATTCGGTCTTCATCGTCTCGAAGCACTCCTCCGTGCGGCACGCCTTTTTCACCAGTTGGAGCATGTCGGTGGCAGTGGGGTCGATGCCCTTCAGCAGTTCCGTCACTTCATCGTATGTGTAGTTGAGGCACGATATCGGATAGAACAAAGTATCGTTAAAGGCCACTGAAACAGATTCGTAGTTTTCTGTCATCACTTCCTTTATCTTCTTGGGCTGCATCGTTTCAGCGGCCTTGTCATTGCTGTAGTCTGTCAGCCCGCAATAGAAACCGTCGAAAAAGCCCCTTATGAGAGCCGGCAGAATCTTCCTGTTGTTTATGTCCTGCATTGTCTTGTACGTATTATTTATTATATATATAAAAAAATTGCAACTGCGGTATGTTGCCATACGCAGTTGCAAATATATGGATTTATTCCCGTCCGTGCAAATTAAATCGAATGATTCCGCAAACGGGTTGAAACAATAAAAATCATTAACGGAAAACAACTTAAATATATTTTGTGAGTTATTAACTGCAATAATAATACAAGACCGCTTAACTTCCGTAACTTTGCATGCGAAAAGTAACAACTTATATTCATCATCTAAACATTACTCATTATGGAAAGAAAAGAAACAATGCCCGTAAACGGAAAATTTGAATTGGTAAAACTGCCGTACGACCCCAATGCACTTGAACCTGTCATCAGTTCGGAAACAATCGGCTATCATCATGGCAAGCACCTGCAGACATATGTCAACAACCTCAACGCAGCCCTGCCCGGAAGCCGATACGAAGGCCTGTCGCTGGAAGAGATAGTGAAAACAGCCGACGGAGCGGTGTTCAACAACGCAGGCCAGATACTCAACCACAACATGTACTTCGAACAACTGTGTCCGCCGGGCGACACCGCCAAAGCTCCCGCATGCAAGCTGCTGAGCGCCATAGAAAACCAATTTGGCACGTTTGAAACATTCAAACAAGAGTTTACACAGAGAGGAACCACACTGTTCGGCTCAGGATGGGTATGGCTGTCGGCCGACAACTCCAACAAGCTCATCATCACCCAGGAGACCAATGCCGGCAACCCGATCCGCCGCGGACTGCGCCCGCTGCTCACCTTCGACGTTTGGGAACATGCCTACTACCTCGACTTCCAAAACCGCCGCGCCGACCATCTGGCTGAGATGTGGAAAGTTATAGACTGGAAAGTGGTTGACAAGAGATTCGGATGCTGATTTTATTAAGAGGGTGTGTCACAATGGCTATATGATGCTTGGTAGGGACATATTCTTGTATTTGTCCGTCAAACAGTTATTGAATATCAATATTTTACAGACGGACAAATACAAGAATATGTCCCTACAAGTTGCTTCCCATGATTTTACCCACATTCTCAATTCTCCATTATCAATTAAAAGAAATCCTGAATTATGCTTTTGTTCTCCGTAAAAAAGATTATCTTTGTATGGTGATAAGAAAACCATCAAACAAATCAGAAAAAAGCATATGAAAAGTGATCCGAAAGAATGTCTCTATTGCCAGAACAATGAGACACTGAAAAGCCTTATGATTGAAGTGGCGAAGCTGAATGTTTCGCGTGTGTTCATATTCAAGGAGCAGACATACAAAGGCCGTTGTCTCGTGGCATACAACGGTCATGTGGATGACCTGAACCTGTTGAGTGACGATGAGCGCAATGCCTTTATGGCCGATGTAGCCAAGGTGACAAGAGCCATGCAGAAGGTGTTCACCCCCGCAAAAATCAACTATGGAGCCTACTCCGACACATTGGAGCACCTCCACTTCCACCTCATTCCGAAGTATGTGGACGGCCCCGATTTCGGTGGCGTGTTCCGTATGAACCCCAAAGAGGTGTATCTCACCGATCAGGAATACGCCGACATGGCAGAGGCACTGAAGAAAGAACTGTGACTATTTATAGTCAAGAGTTCAGAGTGATGAGTGAAGAGGTATGATATGTCCTGCTAACAGACTGTACCCAAAGGTAATCATACCTCTTCACTCATCACTCTGAACTCTTAACTAAAGAGCCTCATCACTCTGAACTCTTAACTTTTATTCCGCGCTGTTCTCCGGACGAAGCTGACGCACGGTCTCGGCTGCACGCCACATCTCCATATTGCGCATGGCCTCAAGCTCCTTGTTGAGTCCGTCACGATAGTCGGCCTTAGAGTTGCTGTCGATGGAAATCTGAGCCTCATTGCCTGTCTTGACAGAATAATAGAGCCACTGCATCACAGGCTTGATGGCATCGCGGAACCGCGGAGCCCAGTCAAGAGCACCACGCTGTGCCGTTGTAGAGCAGTTGGCGTACATCCAGTCCATTCCCTTCTGTGCGAAGAGCGGCATCAGGCTCTGCGTAAGCTCCTCAACAGTCTCGTTGAAAGCTTCCGACGGAGAATGTCCGTTCTCACGAAGCACCTCATACTGAGCTTCAAGCAGTCCCTCTATGGCACCCATCAGCGAACCGCGCTCACCTGTAAGGTCGCTCGTTGCCTCACGCTGGAATGTGGTCTTGAAGAGATAGCCGGCACCGATACCGATACCGAAAGCTATTGTCTTCTCCTCGGCCTTGCCCGACGCATCCTGATAAACGGCATACGAGCAGTTGAGTCCGCGACCCTCGAGGAACATCGTGCGGAGCGATGTGCCCGAACCCTTGGGAGCAACAAGAATCACGTCAATGTCTGACGGAGGAACCACACCTGTACGGTCGCTCCAGTTGATGGCAAAACCGTGTGAATAGTAGAGCGTCTTGCCGGGTGTGAGATGGGGCTTGATTGTGGGCCATACCTGTATCTGACCTGCATCGGAGAGCAGCATACATATAATCGTACCTTTTTCCGCAGCCTCCTCTATTGAGAACAGTGTCTTGCCGGGCACCCATCCGTCGGCCACAGCCTTCTCGTATGTCTTGCCCTGACGCTGACCTACAATGACGTTGAAACCGTTATCACGCAGGTTGCAAGCCTGACCGGGACCCTGAATACCATATCCGATAACGGCTATAGTCTCATTCTTCAACACTTCACGAGCTTTCTCCAACGAAAATTCTTTGTTGGTGACAACAGTCTCTATTACGCCACCAAAATTCATTTCTGCCATAGTTATATATCCTTTTAAAATTTGTCCGGACAGCATCACACTGCCGGTTGTCGGTTAATTACTTTTGTCAATCAAATGAGTTGCAAAAGTATAAAATTAAAACGAAAAGACAAAATTTGCTTTCACTTTTTTACAAAAATCATCCTACTTCTGCACACTTCGACATCTTTTGCGCCATTTTCCTCCGTTTTTGTTATGCGCACACAGTAGTCGCCGTCGGCCGTTTGCTCACGGAAGAAACTCAGTTTGTCGCCGCCATGGCTTTCCGCAACGTATGCTATTTCAAAGCGGCACAGACGATTCTCCCTATACCACGACACGGGGAAAAGGTCGAGAACATGCTCTATATACTTAACCGAGTTGACATGCCCGTTGACATCCACATCATTGTAATATGTGTCTATCGTGCGCAGAAGTTCCGCACCGCCGCTCATTTTCACCCGCGAACTCTTTTCTATGGGGCACTCGCGTTCCGTCTCTATCCAGTTGGCAATGTCGCCGTCGTGTATCGCAAATATGTCTTGCGGCTGGCGTGTGTCCGTGTCTATCATGGCCCATACGCTGCGGCCGTAGCCGAATACGCGCCCGTCTTCCCCCACCACACGGAAGTTGCGGTTGGTGAAATACTTCATCGCGCTTTCCACCCACGTCTCAACATAAAACTTGGTGTACTGCTCCGGCATCTCGATCATCTCGATGGCCAGCCGTGACAGCACCCATGTCTTGTGTATCGGATTGAGATAGGTCATTCCGAAACCACGGTCGGTGGAATGAAAGTCTGCCGCATTGAGCATGTGATTGCCCAAATGCCCCATAAAGAGCCTGTGCGAAAAGTCGCAGTGAAACGGCTCTGCCATAAATTTATATCGTCCTGTCTTGTCCATAATCTTTTTTAGTTCAGATGTCAGAGTGATGAGTGAAGAGGTATGATTACCTTTTGTTGTTCAGAGCTTTTGTAGTTCAAGTGATGAGTGAAGAGGTATGATTACCTTTTGTTGTTCAAAGCTTTTGTAGTTCAAGTGATGAGTGAAGAGGTATGATATGTCCTGTTAATAAACTGCTCCCAAAAGTAATCATACCTCCTCACTCATCACTCTTAACTAAAAAACTCTTCTCCCTTCACTTTCTTTTCCCTCTGCTCCAGATAATCCGTCACCTCCTCCTGCGTGCTGCGTGTCACGGCTATACGGCCTGAGCGGGTGTACTGAAGAACGCAGTTGAAATCATTCAGAACCTTATACAGACTCAGAATCTCTTCCGTGCGTCCGTTCTTCATCACAATCACGTATGTAGGGTTCACCTCGGTGATGGTTGCCTCATGGCGGCGTATTGTCCGCGAAATCTCCGGATTGCCGAGCACCACATCGGTGGCGAGCTTATAAAGTCCCGTCTCGCGTATGAACAACTCGTCATCGGTATAATAAATGGCCTTCACCACGTCTATCTTCTTTTCAATCTGCCGCGTTATCTTCGTTATCTGGTCTTCGTCGCTCCATGCTGTGATGGTATATTTGTGTATACCATCAATGCTTGACGCAGACACGTTCAGGCTCTCTATATTCACCTGACGGCGTGTGAATACGGCAGTAATCTGATTGAGTATACCGGCAAGGTTCTCCGAGTAAACCAACAGTGTATATAATGTCTTTTCTTCCATGCTTTTTTTTAAGTTATGAGTTATGAGCACTGAGTGCAGAGGTATGATATGCTTTTGCCAATCGATGTAGCAAGAGTAATCATACCTCTGCACTCATAACTCTGCACTCTGACCTCAAAGAGCCTCTTCACTCATATCTCTGCACTCTGACCTTAATATCCTTCACCCTCCTGCTGATGTTCGGCAGCGGGACGGCAAAGACGAGATACGTCCTGCCACAGATGTCGACAGTCTTAAACTTCTGTTCGGGCATGTCGTACACATCACCCTTGTATATCAGGAAACGTTTGTAGAACGGTATCGTGTCGGGATTTTCCCCGCGCAATACAAAGCCAAGAGAGCTTACCTTGTGCCCCTGCGGCATACGCAGTACGGCTATGTCGCCGCGGCTGTCGGTTGCCAAACGCGAAAAGGCCGAAGAGTCTGCCGACATCTTCTCCACGACGTCTTCGGGCAGATATATCACACGCTTTTTCCCGTAAAGCACGGCTGCACTGCGAAGATTTATATCATCGGCATCGAAACCCTGATAGCAGGTGTTGAAACCGAACACCACCGACGGCAACACATACCTGTCGACGAGAGCATCGAAGAGCCGCGAACCGGTTTTGTCTACCTGCCGCACCTTCACCACATCCACCGACGCATCACGTTGCTGCGCCATCTGAAAATCGTAGTTGCGGCCGTTCTCCCATGCAAAGCCGGCCACGGATATTGTCACGGCCGTCATAATGGCCACGGCACAGACAGCGAGTGTGCGTCCTTTGCGCCACGGGGCGAGCCTCAGGAGCAGACTCACAAGCAGCAGCGAGGCGAGAAAATCTACATGGAAACACACGCGTGCAGCCGACTGTCCGCAGGCAAAGACAAGGCAGACGGCGGGCACAAGAGCGCAATAGATGACACGATGACGCCGCAGTTCGTCGGAGAGGACAGTCTTTCTCCTCAACCGCGCCACGACAACCACGACAATCAACAGCCACGTGATGTGCATGTTCAGCACGAGATTCATGCCGCCTACAACGGTACGCAGCACCACAGGCATGCCGCCGACTGCCGCCCTGCCTATTGTGGCGGGCGAAAAGGCGCACAGCAGCGAACCGGCGACAAAGCAAATCGCAGCAGGCAGAGCCGCCGAAGAGCGTGCGCGGTGACGCCCGGTCACCATCCATACGCATAGTCCGAAAGCCAACGGCAGTGTCAGAGCCTCGTGGGTCCAGCCGGCCAGCAATGCGAGCGGACACGCCAGATAAGCGGTTGCGGTGCGCTGTCTCCGTTCCGACTTGTAGAAATATATCAGGAAAAGCAGCACCGCCACGGCCGTCCAAAGGTAGTTGACACACCCCAATGTCCACAAGAACACGTCGCGGAAACCGGGTATGAAGATATAAAAAAGGAAGACAAAAAGGAATACGGCCACATCAATGTCCGGCAGATGCGACTGCCGGAATATGCTATGGGGCTTGTCACGCCGGTATGAAGACATGGTGACAAACTTTGCACTGAGCCAGACGAGCAGGCAGAAGAGCAGGGTGTTGAGCACATCGGAGGCATTTTCGCCGACGAAAGCCAGTACGGCCTGCGCCACGGCGTGCACCACGACACGGCCGTTGGTGACAAAATAATGGACTTTCTGCGATTCTGCAATGTCGGCAAGCGTCGTTATCGGGCGGCGGGCCAGCGTAAGGTCGTTCTCGTCCTCCACCCACACGCACCGGTAAATGACATCGTCCATCAACGTGAGCGGTGCCATACGGTTGAGAAAAAACATCACCGCCGCCGTCACGGCAAGCAAAATCCATATCCGCCTTGTCATCATACGCCCTCCTTTTCAGTGATTATATATACCGGACGGTGTTTTGCCTCGTTGAATATACGGCCGAGATACTCGCCGATGATGCCAAGCGAGAAGAGCTGCATACCGCCAAGGAAGAGAATAACGATAATGAGCGTCGGGAAGCCCTGCACGGGGTCACCGTAGACAAGTGTCTTGAAGAAAAAGTAGATACTGTAGGCAATGGCCGCCAACGACACCGCCAGCCCCAGCATGGTGGATATGCGCAACGGCGCCACCGTGAAAGAGGTGATACCCTCCACGGCCAGATTGACAAGTTTGAAAAGATTCCACGATGACTTACCCGCGGCGCGGTCTCTCTGCTCGAAGGTTATCTCCTTTTTCCTGAACCCCATCCAGCAGAACATGCCTTTCGTATAACGCTGCGTCTCACGCATGGTGCGCAGAGCCTCAACACACTTCCGGTCAAGCAGACGGAAGTCACCCACGTTCTCAAGTATCTCCACATCGGTCACACGCTGCAGCAGTTTGTAGTAGACCAAAGACAACCGGCGGCGCCACCACGGTTCGCGTCCGCGCGTCACCCGCCGTGCATACACATCTTCGTAACCCTCTTCCCAAAGGCGCAGCATGTCAGGAATGAGCGAAGGCGGATGCTGCAGGTCGGCGTCTATTATTACGAGACAGTCGCCGCCGGCATTGTCGAAGCCGGCCAGCATGGCACTCTCCTTGCCGAAATTCCTCGACAGACTGACATAGCACACCCGGGCATCCGTCTGCCGCAGGCTGCGCATCAGTCGGATGGTTCCGTCGCTACTGCCGTCATCTATCATGAGCACCTGCCACGCATATCCGGTCTGCGAGTCCATCAGCCGGCACAGTTCGTCATAAAGCAGCGGCAGCGATGCCTCCTCGTTGTGACATGGCACGAGTATGGTTACTTTCTTCTTCATCGTTCGTTATTGTTCTGTGGATATATTAATGTGGTAGATTCTTCCCTCTTCGTTTTAAAAACCAGTCGCACAAGCACGAAATTTACCGGTATGGCTATGGCGTATACCGGCACCGGAACAAGCCATTCCGGCACCCCCACCCACTTCCATACATGGAAAAGAGATATATGAAGAAGATAATTGACGCCATGTGCGGCACAAAATCCGGCGCCGTTCCTTACCGATGTCCGGCTGCGGAAGGTGTAGCGTGATGACAGCACGTAGTTGAAGACAAAACTGATGACATAGCCGGCCGTATATGCCACGCCGTCAGCCAGATGTCCCAACAGTGCCAGATAGACGCCATAGTGTATCAGTGTGGCCAATGTTCCCACCACCACAAAGCGTACCATTTCTCCCCTTATTTCCTTGCGTATCATATATTGTATGTCATGACAACAATGGCATTGTCGTGCAAATGTACGCATAATATCCGAGTAAGAGGCAGATAATACAAAGAAATCTGCGCCAAATCAAAAAAGTAATATAAGTTATATTTGGTCTTCACAAACAGCGTAACTTTCATTCTGCCTTTGTTACAAGGTCCGAGTAACGGTGTTACGTGGCTCAGGTAACAGTGTTACGTGGCTCAAGTAACAATGTTACGTGGCTCAAGTAACAGTGTTACATAGCCCGTATAACAATTTCGCCGCCTTTTTGTTCGCTCATTAGTGCCGGTATATCACGTTTTTTATGTAATTTTGCGAAATCGGACATCAATATGGCTTATATCAAGAAACTATTATATAACTAACGATAAAATAACAAGACAAACGACATGATGAAAAAGAGCATCCTTTCCATCGCCATGCTGCTAACGGCATCGGGCGTCATGGGGCAGAAACAGAGCTACGGTTACCCGTATACTCCGGTAGCGTTTACATCGGTGAAGATTGCCCCGAACACATTCTGGGGTGACCGCATCAAGGCTGCACGCGAAACAACCATACCGCTGGCCTTCAGCAAATGCGAGAGCGAGGGGCGATACAGCAACTTCGTGAAGGCCGCACACCCGAGCGACGACTACGACGTGAAGACCTTCATGGGCTTCTCGTTCGACGATACCGACGTATACAAGACCATCGAGGGTGCGAGCTACCTGCTACAGACTTATCCCGACAAGCGTATGGAGCAATACATAGACAGCGTGCTCGACATCGTGGCCGCCGCCCAGGAGAAAGACGGATACCTCTACACCGCACGCACCATAAACCCCAAGAAGCCACATCCGTGGGCAGGCACGCGCCGCTGGGAGGCCGTGGAGAACCTCAGCCACGAGCTCTACAACCTCGGACATATGGTTGACGCCGCCTGCGCACACTATCAAGCCACGGGCAGCACCAAGTTTCTCGACATAGCCAAACGCTACGCCGACTGCGTGATACGCGAGGTGGGAGCAGGCGAAGGACAGGCACACGTGGTTCCGGGCCATCAGATAGCCGAAATGGCACTGGCGCGCATGTACGTGCTCACGGGCGACAAGCGCTATCTCGACGAGGCGAAGTTCTTCCTCGACATGCGCGGCAAGACCCAACGCAAGAATGCCTACAGCCAGAGTCACAAGCCGGTGACGGAACAGGACGAGGCCGTGGGCCACGCCGTGCGCGCGGGATATATGTATTCGGGCATGGCCGACGTGGCGGCACTCACGGGCGACAGTTCGTACATCAGGGCCATCGACCGCATCTGCGACAACATAATAGGCAAGAAGTATTATCTGACTGGAGGTGTTGGGGCACGCCATGCCGGCGAGGCTTTCGGTTCAAACTACGAGCTGCCCAACCTCACGGCCTACAACGAGACATGCGCTGCCATCTCGATGGTATACCTGTTCCAGCGCATGTTCCTCTTCCGCGGCGAGAGTAAGTACATCGACTGCCTCGAACGCACACTGTATAACGGTGTGATAAGTGGCATGTCGGTCGACGGCGGACGCTTCTTCTACCCCAACCCTCTGGCCTCCGACGGCAAGTATGCCTTCAACGCCGACGGCAACACCACACGCCAACCGTGGTTCGGCTGTGCCTGCTGTCCGAGCAACCTCAGCCGTTTCATCCCCTCGCTGCCGGGATATGTATATGCCGTGAAGGATGACAACCTTTACGTAAACCTCTTCGCCGCCAACACAGCCACGGTAAGAGTTGCCGGCAAGGATGTCACCCTGAGTCAGGACACACGCTATCCGTGGGACGGCGACATTGCCATCAGCATATTGAAGAACAAGGGCAAGGCGTTCACCATGAAGGTGCGCATACCGGGATGGGTACGCGGACAGGTGGTGCCAAGCGACCTGTACAGTTATGCCGACGATGTGAAGACGGGATACACCGTAACGGTGAACGGAGAAAAGACAGACGGCAGGCTCACCCCCGACGGCTATCTGACCATCGCACGCCAATGGAAGAAGGGCGACGTGGTGCGCGTGCACTTCGACATGCTGCCGCGTGTTGTTACAGCCAACGCCAAGGTGACCGACGACCGCGGAAAGATTGCCGTCGAGCGCGGACCGCTGGTTTACTGTGCCGAACAGGCTGACAACACGGGCTTCAACACCCACCACGTACTCCTGAGCCGCAAGCCGCAGTTCGCCGTTTCTGCCGGCTACGGAATAAAGAACACCGAAAATGGCGGGCAGACGTTCAATGTGACAAGCATCACTGTTGACAATGCGCAGTGCGCCACAATAGACGGCGACGGCACACTGACCGCCAAGAACGTCAAGCTCACGCTCATACCCTACTACGCATGGAACCACCGCGGCGCGGGACGCATGGACGTATGGATGGCCCGCAACCTTGACGGACTGGGCGAATAACCACAGAACGGTTTACAGGGAGACACAGAAAATTTTAAACGCAAAGACGCAGAGGCGCAAAGGTTTTGAATTTTTTTCTGTGTCTCTGCAATCAAAAAATAATCTTTGCGTCTCTGCGTCTTTGCGTTTAAAAATATTTCTCTGTATCCAAAACATACGTCCTGCTTATCACTCCAAATGTCGGATGAGCCAGAATTTTACCTTTTACATGGTGTATAATGCCATTATGGAGTGAATTTTTGCTGCAAAATAATCAAATTTTCTTCCTTTTTTATTTATATAATGCTTACCTTTGCACCGATAAGCTACGGATTTCATTCTACTAAAACAAACTACGGATTCCGGACATACATGATACCCGTTGCTAATAATCAGAAGAAAACCCAAAACAATAAAATAATTTATGAAATACTTACATTTACTGCTCCTGTGCCTGCTTTTCCCCGCAACGGCAATGGCCGACGGATGGGACACGACCTACAAGCAGATAGAACAGAGCATCAGACAACCGCAGTTTGCCGACCGCGAGTTCAACATCACCAAGTATGGCGCCAGCACAACCGCCAAGGCCGCCGTTAACCAAAAAGCCATCAACAAGGCCATAGCCGCATGCTCCAAGGCCGGCGGCGGACGTGTGATCGTTCCGGCCGGAACATTCAACACGGCGGCCATCACCATGCTCAGCCACGTCAATCTCGTGGTGGAGAAGGGTGCCGTGCTGCAGTTTGCGTTCGAGCCGGAGCTGTACCCCGTGGTTCTCACCCGCTGGGAGGGTCTCGACTGCTGGAACATATCACCCTGCATCTACGCCTACAAGCAGACAGACGTGGCCATCACCGGCGAAGGAACAATCGACGGCGGCGGCACACGCGAGACGTGGTGGCCGTGGTGCGGAGCAGCCAAATACGGATGGAAGGAAGGCATGATAAGCCAGCGCAACGGAGCACGCCCGCGCCTGCTGAAGATGGCAGAGGACGGAGTGGACATGAACGAGCGCCGCTTCGGACCGACCGACGGTCTGCGCCCGCAGCTCATCAACTTCAACACCTGCGACGGCATACTCATCGAGAACGTGACGCTGCTGCGCTCGCCGTTCTGGGTTATCCACCCGCTGCTGTCGAAGAACATCACCGTGCGCGGCGTACACATCAACAACGACGGTCCCAACGGCGACGGCTGCGACCCTGAGTCGTGCGACGGAGTGCTGATAGAGAACTGCTTCTTCAACACCGGCGATGACTGCATAGCCATCAAGAGCGGACGCAACAACGACGGGCGCCTGTGGAACAAGCCCAGCGAGAACATCATCATCCGCAACTGCCGGATGGAGAACGGCCACGGCGGCGTGGTGATAGGAAGTGAGATTTCGGGCGGCTGCCGCAATGTCTATGCCGAGAACAATGTGATGGACAGCCCCAACCTCGACCGCGTTATCCGCATCAAGACGAACACCTGCCGAGGAGGCGTAATCGAAAACATCTACGCACGCAATATTAAGGTGGGCCAGTGCGGCGAATCCGTGCTGAAGATAAACCTCGACTACGAGCACAACGAAATCTGCTGCCGCGGATTCCTGCCTACGGTGCGCAACGTCAACCTCGACAACGTCACCTGCGAGAAGAGCAAGTACGGCGTACAGATTATCGCACTCGACACTTGCACCAACGTATACGACATC
The DNA here is from genome assembly GCF_900549175.1 of uncultured Prevotella sp. Classification (GTDB taxonomy): domain Bacteria; phylum Bacteroidota; class Bacteroidia; order Bacteroidales; family Bacteroidaceae; genus Prevotella. The sequence continues at coordinate 13,538 of NZ_URNN01000024.1, forward strand.
AACGTGAAGAACTGCCGCTTCAACGGCGTGGCCGAAGGAAACACCATAAAGGGACAGACACGCAGCATCAACTTCGAAAATCTCTACATCAACGGCGGACTGAGCCTCCTCAACAAGCCTTACAAGACATACAGCCAATGGATGACGGCATCGGAAATGAAGCGCGTGCCGCAGTCGTACATGCTCGACTTCTCCAACCGGCCGAAGTGGAGCTACGTGATGGGCATAGAGCTGGAGGCAATGCTCGACACATATCTTAAATATGGCGGTGACGACATAAAGCGTTACTGCCAGCAGTACACCGACACGATGATCAACGCCAAGGGTGACATCCGCGGTTACAGACTTGAAGACTACAACCTGGATCAGATACGTACAGGTCATTTCGTGGCCCGCATGTATCAGCTCTATCCCGAGAAAAAGAATCTCATCGCGCTGCAGACTCTCATGAAACAGCTGAAAAACCAGCCGCGCACAGACGACGGAGTATTCTGGCATAAGGCCATCTATTCGTATCAGGTGTGGCTCGACGGCATCTTCATGGGGCTGCCCTACTACACCATGACGGCCAATATGCTCCTCAAGGACAAGAAGGCGCAGGCCATCTACGATGATGCGGTTGACCAGATAAAGAAGACTTACGAGCGCACGCTCGACAAGAAGACTGGACTCAACCGCCACGCCTGGGACGAGACTCACGAGATGTTCTGGGCCGACAAGGAGACCGGACTGTCGCAGCACTGCTGGGGACGCGCCCAGGGATGGTATACGATGGCGCTCATCGAACTGCTCGATGCGCTGCCCGAGAACTACAGCCGCCGCGGCGAGGTAATAGAACTGCTGAAAAAAGACCTCGATGCCGTAATCAAGTGGCAGGACAAGGCCACAGGCGTGTGGTATCAGGTGATGGACAGTCCCACGCGTGAGGGAAATTATCTGGAGTCGACATGTTCGTCTATGTTCACATACGCCCTGCTGAAGGCTTACCGCAAGGGCTATGTAGGCTCCAAGTACCGCGATGCCGGCATCAAGGCTTACCGCGGACTCATCAACAACTTCATCAAGGTCAACCCCGACCTGACCATCTCGCTTACCAGCTGCTGCAAGGTGGCCGGACTGGGCCCGGGCATGAGCGAAAAGGTGAAGGCTGCCACGGACAAGTACGGCATGAAACTGAAGGAGAACAAGCGTCGCGACGGTTCTTACGCCTACTATCTGAGCGAGGAAGTGCGCGACAACGACGCCAAGGGTGTCGGCCCGTTCATCTGGGCTTCGCTCGAAATGGAGGCATTGGGTTACAACACCGACAACGCCACCGCAACAATCAACCGCCAGGCCGTTGTAACACGCAACAACCCGATAGTGACCGAGGCTGACCCGCTGGCATCGCTCACGGTGGGCAACGGCCACTTTGCCACCACCGTCGACGTAACGGGTCTGCAGAGCTACCCTTTTGACTACGAGGCAGGTGTGCCTCTGAACGCCATGTCCGACTGGGGATGGCACTCATTCAAAAACACCAAGGGGCTGACTCCTGCCGAAACGGAAAGAAAGATGAATCTGGGTCACGGACGTGACGAGGTGTTCGCCGTAGAATATAAGACCGACGGACGCAACAAGGAGGCCACGGAATATTTCCGCGCCAACCCACACCGCCTGAACCTCGGAACAATCGGACTGATGCTGACCGGCAAGGACGGCAAGCAGATACCCCTTAAGGAACTCAAAAACATCCGTCAGGAACAGGCTCTGTGGGACGGAACGATTGAGTCGCGCTTCACCGCCGACGGCACTCCCGTAGAGGTGACCACGGCCTGCATGGCCGACAAGGACGCCGTCTTCGCACGCATCAAGTCGCCGCTGCTCCACGAGGGCCGCGCCACCGTGACTTTCCGCTTCTCATATCCTTCGGGCAAGCACGCCGATGACGCCAACGACTGGACAAAACCGGAGAAACACAGTTCGAAGATTGTCAGCTCCGACAGTTGCTCGGCCATAATAGAACGCATCATCGACGGCACACGCTACTACGTGACCGTGACATGGGAGGGCAACGCCTCCATCAAGGAAACGGAAACGCCCCACTGCTTCGCACTCGTGAGCAAGGAAGACGTGCTGTCGTTCTGCGCCGAATATACACCGAAGCAGAATCGCATGCGCCCGGGTGCGTTTGAATACGACCAGGCTTTGAAGGGCGTGATGAAGTACTGGCCGAGATTCTGGAACGGCGGTGCCATCGTCGACTTCTCCGATTGCACCGACCCGCGCGCCAAGGAACTGGAGCGCCGCACAGTGCTCTCACAGTATCTGACGGCCATCAACTGCGCCAACACCACGCCTCCGCAGGAGACTGGCCTGACATATAACTCATGGTACGGCCGCCCCCATCTGGAAATGACATGGTGGCACGCCGTAGACTTCGCGCTGTGGAACCGCCCCGAGGTCGTTGCGACGATGCTCGACTGGTACAACAACACGGCTTATCCCGTGGCAAAGAAGATTGCCGAGCGTCAGGGATTCAAGGGTGTGCGCTGGATGAAGATGACCGACCCGTGGGCCGGCGAGTCTCCGTCGAACGTGGGTTCGTTCCTCACATGGCAGCAACCACATTATATATATATGGCCGAGGAGATGTATCGCGCAAAGCCTAACGGCGAAACATTGAAGAAATACGCCAAGCAGGTGGAGGAGACGGCAGAGTTCATGGCCGACTTCGCAAAGGCCTGTGCCCCGAAGAAGGGCGACATCAAGCTCTTCGGACAGACGGCCATGCAGGAATCCATGTCGAAGGACTTCTCGTTCAACCACCCGTTCGAGCAGGTGTATTGGGTATACGGCCTCAATGTTGCACAGAAGTGGCGCGAGCGTCAGGGGCTGGAGCGCAATGCCGAATGGGACGAGATAATCAAGCGCATGGGCAGTTTGGCCGAGAAAGACGGCATATATACCGCCGGCGAACCTTCTCAGGCATTTGACCCAAAGGCAAAGTCGGCCGGCTTCGACCCGTTCAACACCGGCGGACAGAACACGGCCAAGCAGATTTCGGCCGAAGACTTCGCCCTGAAGTCACGCTCGGACCACCCCGCCGTGCTCGGTGCCTGCGGTCTGCTGCCCGCCACGGGCCAGTATGACGAGGCCAAGATGAAGGCAACGCTTGACTGGGTGATGAAGAACTGGAACTGGGACACCACCTGGGGATGGGACTACGGCATGATAGCCATGTGTGCCGCCCGCCTCGGCGAACCGGCTACAGCTCTCGAAGCGTTGCTCATCAACAAGGGAAAGAACACATATCTGAAGAGCGGCCACAACTATCAGGAGCCCAAGCGCCTGCGCCTCTATCTGCCGGGCAACGGCTCGCTGCTCGACGCCGTGGCCATGATGTGCGCCGGATGGGACGGCTGCAAGGATGTGCTCAACCCCGGCTTCCCCAAGGACGGCACATGGAACGTGCGTTGGGAGGGGCTCAACAGGATGCAATAACAACAATCCTAACGAAATAGATCCGTAAAGGAACCCATACACAAGTAGGGACATATTCTTGTATTTGTCCGTTTTCAGACATACACCGAAAATGTCAGCACATGACAAGCAGACAAATACAAGGATGTGTCCCTACTACATGAACCTGATGCGGATACTGTTTCCTTCACATTCCTCCCAAAACTCCCAAAACTCCCAAAACTCCCATAACTCCCATAACTCCCATAACTCCCATAACTCTCCCATAAAAAGAAATGAAGACCATCCTCTCCCTTTCCCTCTGCCTCCTCGCTGCCTCTGCCACAGCCCAGTCTCCGGCAAAGACACCGGCCTTCCCCGGCGCCGAAGGGCACGGACGCTACGTCACCGGAGGCCGTGGCGGCAAGGTTATTCACGTGACCAACCTCAACGACAGCGGTGCCGGCTCGCTGCGCGCTGCCGTGAAAGGCAACGAAAAGAAGATTGTCGTGTTCGATGTGGCCGGCATAATACCATTGGAGTCGCCCCTCAACATCGGCGCCAACACCACTATCGCCGGACAGACGGCACCCTACCCCGGCATAACGCTGCGCTACAACACCCTGCGCTGCGACGATAACATAATCATGCGCTTCATCCGCTCGCGCCGCGGTCAGGAGAAAGACATCAACGACGGTGCCGATGCCATCTGCGACAACGGCAAGACGGGCATCATCATCGACCACTGCTCCTTCAGCTGGAGCATAGACGAGGTGGCGTCGTTCTACGACAACAACAACTTCACAATGCAGTGGTGCACCATCGCCGAAAGCCTATCCAATCCCGGACACAGCAAGGGCGCACACGGCTACGGCGGAATATGGGGCGGCAAACTGGCCAGTTTCCACCACAACATGATTGCCCATGTCACCAACCGCGGCCCGCGCTTCAACGGTGCACGCTACGGATGGACGGGCTATACCGACAACTACGACTATGCCACATACCGGTGGGAGAACCCCGTGCAGGCCGAGAACGTCGACTTCCGCAACTGCGTGATGTACAACTGTCAGGGCTCGTGCTACGGCGGGCCCGGCGGCGGCCAGATAAACATCGTCAACAACTACTTCAAGGCCGGCCCGCGTGACAAGAGCAATCAGGAGCGCATAACCCTCGTAACCGTATCGACCGCCGGCAACTCCCGAAAGAATCATCCGGAATACTACGGCATGACAAGCCGCTACTACATAGTCGGCAACACCACCGAGACCGTCACGGGAACAAAGAAGAAGAACCGCGACTGGGACGGAGTGAAATACGACAAGGGCATCTTTACCATCAACGGCGAAGCATGTTCGAAAGACCCGAACAACTTCTACGGCCCCAACGTGGCACACGTGAAGAACACCAACGGCGAGCCGTGCGTGAGGATAAAGATGGACGAACCGGCTCCCACAGGCTACGTCACCACCCATACTGCTGAAAAGGCGTTCGACAAGGTGCTTGCTTTCGGCGGAGCGTCGCTCTACCGCGACACTGTTGACGCGCGCTACATGACAGAGGCACGAGAAGGCAAGGCGACATATAAAGGTTCCATTACAGGAAAATGGGGACTCATCGACCTCGTTTCCGATGTCAATGGCTATACCGAGAAGACATTCCAAACGGGGAAACGCCCCGACGGCTTCGACACCGACGGCGACGGGATGCCCGATGCGTGGGAAAAGGCGAATGGGTTGAATCCCGCCGACGCCTCGGATGCTAACAAGACAACACTTGACCCGAAAGGCGGCTACACAAACATAGAGGTATACTGCAACAGCATCGTGCAAGACATCATGACCGGCGGCAACACCGACGTCATATCAACACCAAACGAATACTATCCGCGCTATGTCCGTGAAGACGGGACCGTGGTCGAAGCCCTCGGCAGCGCGATATAATACATATATTAATGCAAGGTGCAACCATTATATATAAGGTGCAACCAACAGACCATGACAACAAGACAAATCAATAAAGACAAAACAACAGATATATGAAAAGACAGATACTAACATTATCCATTGCAGCCCTGACCATAGCAGCCACGGCACAGACATCGTCAAAGGTGCCGGCCTTCCCCGGAGCCGAAGGCCACGGACGCTACGTAACGGGCGGACGCGGCGGCAAGGTAATCCACGTGACCAACCTCAACGACAGCGGAGCCGGCTCGTTCCGCGAGGCAGTGAAAGGCAGCTCAAAGAAGATTGTTGTCTTCGATGTGGCCGGCGTGATAGCACTTAACTCCGACCTGTCCATCGGTGCCAACACCACCATCGAGGGACAGACGGCACCCTACCCCGGCATCACCCTGCGCTACCGCACCCTGCGCTGCGCCAACAACATCATAATGCGGTTCGTGCGCAGCCGGCGCGGGCAGGAGCGGGACGTAAACGACGGTGCCGACGCCATCTGGGACAGGCAGAAGACGGGCATCATGCTCGACCACTGCTCGTTCAGCTGGAGCATTGACGAGGTGGCGTCGTTCTACGACAACAACAACTTCACCATGCAGTGGTGCACCATAGCCGAGAGTCTCTCCAATCCAGGCCACAGCAAGGGGGCCCACGGCTACGGCGGCATCTGGGGCGGCAAGCTGGCCAGTTTCCACCACAACATGATAGCCAGCGTGACCAACCGCGGCCCGCGATTCAACGGTGCACGCTACGGATGGACGGGCTACACCTCCAATTACGACTACGACACATACAAGTGGGAGAACCCCGCGCAGGCCGAGAACGTAGACTTCCGCAACTGCGTGATGTTCAACTGTCCCGGCGCATGCTACGGCGGCCCCGGCGGCGGTCAGATAAACATCGTCAACAACTACTTCAAGGCAGGCAACTCAGGCAACGGCAATCAGGAGCGCATCACCCTCGTCACCGTCTCCACGAGCGGCAACTCCGACAGCAGGCATCCCGAATACTACGGCATGACCAGCCGCTACTACATCTCGGGCAACACCACCGAGACCTCGACCGGAACAAAGAAGCAGAACCGCGACTGGGCCGGCGTAAGTTACGACAGCGGTGTGTATACCGTAGGCGGGGAGAAATATTCGGAGGACCCGAACAACATGTACGGCGACAACGTGCCCCACATCACCACAAGCGGCAAGTCGTGCGTGAAGATAAAGATGGATGAGCCGGCACCAACGGGTGACGTTACTACCCATACGGCAGAAACGGCTTTCGACAAAGTAATGGCCTACTGCGGTTCGTCTCTCCACCGCGATGACGTGGATGCACGCTACATGACGGAGGCCAAGAGCGGCAAGGCTACATACAAAGGCTCCGTGACGGGCAAGTGGGGACTCATCGACCTCGTTTCAGACGTCAACGGATATACCGAAGAGAACTTCGAAACAGGAGCACATCCCGCAGGCTTCGACTCCGACAATGACGGCATACCCGACGATTGGGAGCGCGCCAACGGACTCGATCCAAACGATGCCTCCGATGCCACAAAGACAACGATTGACCCGAAAGGATGGTACACGAATATCGAGGTATACTGCAACAGTCTTGTGCAGGACATAATGATTGGAGGTAACACCGACGCCCTATCCGATGTCAACGAATACTATCCACGTTATGTCAAAGAAGACGGCACCGTGGTTGAAGCCATCGAGGGCGGCATTTCAGCCATCAGCACCGTAAGCACCACAGGCAACAGCCTACGCACGGAATATTTCAACCTGCAGGGCATGCGCGTTTCGCAGTCGACAAAGGGCGCAGTCATCCGTATGACCACGCTCGACAACGGCCGCCGCATAAGCAAGATAATAATAAACAAATAGGAAAAACGGATGGTTGCGAGCGACTTCAAAGAGACAATTATTATAAATCTCAATGAAATCCCCGTTACCATCCGGCTTTTACTACTTAAACAACAAAAATAACACCTTCGAATAACAATAAATATATAATTTTGCAGATGACAGACTGAATATGGGGGGGGGACAGGCAACCAGATCTGCATCGTGTTCTTTATCCTTATCTTAACAAAATAACCAATAAAACAATATTAATTCACTAACAAAACCAAGTTAAACCAATTATGACAAAAGGAAAGTTACTCCGATTGTACCTTGTCATGCTCTGCATGGCCGGCATCATTCCGGCAAGCGCAGCCATCAAGGACATCAAGCTTGACCTCACGGGACAGTGGCTTCTCACCGACGATGAGTATGCCAACAAGTCCAACGTCGAGTTCGGAATCGTCATCACTGACAACGGGACGGCAACACGTGTGGAGGCCACCGACCCCACAGCCAGTGCCGTCATCAGCGGCAAGTATCACAACGACCACGGATGGGGCGGCGCCAAGCTCGTCGTTCCCGTTGACGGCATGGTAAAGATAGGCGTGGGCAACTGCGACTATGCCGGCCACACCGTCAAGGTGACCGACGCCGACGGCAACGAGGTGGCCGCCTTCGCAACGGAAAAGACCGGATGCTGGAAGAACAGCAAGGATGACGCCCACACCACCTTCGGCTACTACCGCGGCGAAGCCACAACACTGACCATCACTACGAGCAGCTACACCCCGTATCTCTCGGTGGAGGCCGTATCGGAAGCCCCCACTCAGGCAACGGTGAGCTACACGATGGGCGAGGCTGAGGCCATGGGCACACTGCCCGCAGGCATCAAGGCCGACATTGGCACGGACTATACCCTGCTGAAGAACTTCACGCTCTACGCCGAGGGCAAGACCCTCACGGCATGGACCGATGGTACGGACACGTATGCTCCCGGCCAGACTATCAAGCTGGAAAAAGACCTCGAGCTGTCGCCCGTATTCACCGCCAACACCGTATCGCTCGCTGACCGCACCGACGCCGTGGCGCTAACGTTCGACTTCCAGCGTAAGAACGGCGCACCCACCGTTGGCTATGAGAACGTCACCGGTTTTTGGGTGACACAGGCCACTGTCAACGGACAGGTCATCGACGTGAAGCTCGACTTCGACACCAACAACGGCGGTAAGATTGCCAACGGAGGATGGACCGACTGGGCACAAATGAACGCCGGCACCAAGCTGACCGTCCCGTCATGCAAGGGCGCAACAATAGCACTCGAGGCTTACGGCACCATCACCACTACAACCATCGACGGCCAGACCGACTACACACAGGGAACAACCGTCAGCTACACCATCGGCGGCACAGCCGAGACCGTAGACATCATCATCGGCGACGGCTCCTACTACCGCACCGTAAAGGTTACACTGCCCGTGGTAAGCACGCCCGGCGGAAAGACATACACCGACGAGCCTGTCACCGTGACATGGCCTATGAACGACACTGCCGAACCGGGAAAATACACATCGACAATCACCGATGCCTTCTCTATCGTATCATTCGATCCGGGCGTGACAACACTCAACACCAAAAAGCCCCTCGCAAGCATCACCGACGGCGACGCACAAGAAGTGACCCAGGGTCTCAACTACTCTGCCGGCACAGGCAAGGGCGACATCCTGACATGGAGCATCAAGCCTGCCCAAGGACTGACATTCACCCCGTCAAGACTTACAGGATATGTCAACCGCGACGGTACCGACTCAGAGAACGGCATCACCGTTGCAGCCAAGATGGGCGACGGCACAACCGTAACCCTCGGTACATGGACCGCACTGCGCAGCGGCAAGACGTCATCGCAGAAACCCTACGACGCTACGGCCATCTATCAATATGACATCACGCTGACAACCGAACAACAGACCATCCTTACCGGTGCCGAAACGTTCTACCTCACGTCTACCGTAGGTGTGGGAACGGGCAAGAGCGGAATCTTCGGCGAAGTGACCATATCGGGAACCATTACCGGAACCGTGGCCGACGTTGCCAAATACACACTCACGCTGAAGGCCAACCCCGAGGAGGCCGGAACAGTGAGCGCCTATCCCAAGGCCGACGAATATGACGCCGGCTCGGAAGTACAGCTGACAGCTACCCAGAACTTCGGTTACCACTTCCTTAACTGGACCGACGCCGAGGGCAACGTAATAAGTGAAGATGCCAAGTTCACATATTATATGGACAACAACGCCGAGCTGACGGCCAATTACGAGGCCGTGAAGACATACGCCCTCAACTATGCCGTGGCCGGAGGAGCCAACCTCTATATGGTACAGGCCACACCGAAGCCCACCGTCATCGACGGCAAGAACATGTATGAAGAGGGCACGAGAGTTACCCTTACCGCATCCTCCAACCCCATCCTGACATTCACCAACTGGAGCAACGGAGAGACCGGAGCAGAGATTGCCATCGACATGAACGCCGACTATGACGTGACGGCAAACTACGACGCCATCGACTTCGTGGCAGCATGGGACTTCGAGCAGGCCGGCGGCGACGGCCGCAAGGCTGACTTCTTCAGCGCCGACAACGACGTGGCCCAGCTCGTGATGCGCAACGAAGCCGGCGAGACATCCGGATGGCTCGACAAGAGCAACGAGGCCGCAGGCGGCTACGAGGGACGTCCCGGTGCCGTCAACTGGCGCACGACGGGTCTCGGCGACTACTACTGGCAGACCGTGCTCAACTGCGAGGCGTTCACCGACATCATCGTCAAGACCGCGATGACCTACAACTACAACGCCTACCAGACCTACAACGTCGACTATTCGCTCGACGGCACAACATGGAACACGGCAGGACAGGTCAAAATGCCGGGCCGCAAGACATGGGTAGACGCAGAAATCGCCCTGCCCGCTGAATGTAACAACCAGCCGAACCTCTATCTGCGCTGGATTGCCGACAAGACATCCAATATCGACGGAACTACGTCCGACAACGATGGTGCTTGTCTCGGTGCCACATGGATTATCGGTACGGCACAGATCATCGATGACGGCAAGGCTCCCGAACTTGTTTCAACCGTTCCGGCAGAAGGCGCGACAAACGCTTCGGCCAACGGAAAGATTGTCCTGACATTCAACGAGAAGGTGAAGATGGCCGCTGACGCCACTGCCACACTTGGCTCGCAGACCCTCAAGCCCACCGTTTCGGGCAAGACCGTCATCTTCGAGTATAAGGGTCTGGAGTATTCTACCGGATACACATTCAACCTCCCGGCAAACAGCGTGGCCGACATCACGGACAACTATATGACCGAGCCCATTGCCATCAACTTCACGACAAAGACCCGTCCGGCCATTGCAAAGACCCTCTACGATTTCATCGTGCCCGACAACGGAACGTTCAACGAGGCCATCACTGCAGCAAACAGCCGCGCCGACAAGTCGAAGCGTTTCTACATCTTCGTAAAGGACGGTTCGTACAAGGCCACCAACACCGAAGGTGCAACAGTAGAAGGCTCTGACGGAAAGACATATCCGTCAGTGACAACCAACCTCACCGCCTCCAACGTCTCCATCATCGGTGAAGGCATGAACGGTACAACCATCTACAACGAACCGCTGCATGAGTTTGAAGGACTGGGCAAGGCCACCAACCTCTGCATCCAAAACAATGTCGTGAACACCTACCTGCAGGACATCAAACTCACCCACACCCTCGGTGACAACGGTCGTGTGGCAGTGCTTCAGGACCGTGGCAACAAGACCATCTGCAAGAACGTCAACCTCGACGGCTATCAGGACACATACTACAGCAACCAGAACGGCTCACGCTTCTACTTCGAGACATCCACGCTCGGAGGCCGCGTTGACTTCCTCTGCGGTGGCGGCGACGTTGTCTACAACCAGTGCGACCTCGTGGTCAAGGGCGACGGCACCAAGATTACCGCTGCCGGCACACCGGCACAGTACGGTTACGTATTCCTCGACTGCACGATAAAGGGCGACAGCAAGTTCGACGGCAAGTTCACCCTCGGACGTCCGTGGAGCCAAGGAGCATGCCGCGTCCAGTTCATCAACACCACGATGGAACTTCTGCCCACGGCAGCCGGATGGGAAGAGATGAGCGGCGGATGGCCCGCAGCCTTCAAGGAGTACAACAGCCACACGGCAAGCGGCACTCCCGTAAGCCTCGCCAACCGTAAGATTGAGTTCGGCGAACATACAGATAAGGAAACGGGAGTGTATTATCCTGCGAAACCGGTTCCCGGCACACGTATTCCTCTTACAGCAGCCGAGGTGGCCGAACTGAGCATCGAAAACGTGATGGGCGGCAACGACGACTGGGATCCGACAGCAGCCACTGAACAGGCTTCTGCTCCCGCCAACGTAACCATCAGCGGCACATCGCTGACATGGAACGAAAGCAACTACGTCCTCCTTTGGGCAGTATGCAAGAATGGTAAGGTGGTGGCCTTCACCACAGAGCCGGCATACACCGCCGATGACGCCACAGCAACATGGTCAGTACGCGCGGCCAACGAGATGGGCGGCCTGAGCGAAGCCACTGTAGCCTCCGTATTCGACGGCATCAGCACCGTGAACACCGGAAACGGCAACGCCGTGAAGACTGAGTTCTACAATATGCAGGGCATAAAGGTCGGCGAATCGTTCAAAGGCACTGTCATAAAGGTGGAGACATTTGACAACGGAAACAAGGTTTCGACAAAAGTAAACAGATAACCCCATTTCCAACCAATTTCTAAGCAGCACTCTTGCCCTCCGGATGTTCCGGGCGCAAGGGTGCTGTTTTATTTTAGTTTTATTTTATCCCAAGCAAAGAAACAAAATACGTCATTTTCCCTACGAAATTACAAAATAATCATGTATCTTTGCAAAACAACAAAAAACATACGATATATGATATATCCCATAGGAATACAGGATTTTGAAAGTCTGCGCGGCGACGGATATGTGTATGTCGACAAGACGGAACACATTTACCGCCTTGCAACCACCGGGCGCTATTACTTCCTCAGCCGTCCGAGGCGTTTCGGCAAGAGCCTGCTGCTGTCTACGATAGAGGCGTACTTCAGCGGCAAGCGCGAACTCTTCGACGGACTTGCAATCGCTGAAAAGGAAAAGGAGTGGACAAAGTACCCAATACTACACCTTGACCTAAATACCGCCATGTATGACTGCCGTGAGAGTCTGTTCAACGTTCTTAACGATACACTGGCAGGATGGGAAGGTATCTACGGAACATCACCGACAGAAGTAACACTGGAATTACGCTTCAAAGGCATCATCAGACGGGCAGTTGAAAAAACCGGTCAGCGCGTTGTCATTCTCGTTGATGAGTATGACAAGCCAATGCTGCAATCAATCGGCAACGATGCGTTGCAAGATGAACTTCGCAACACGCTGAAGGCGTTCTATTCCGTGCTGAAGACACAGGACCGCTACATACGCTTCGCCTTCCTCACCGGCGTGACGAAATTCGGAAAGGTCAGTGTGTTCAGCGACTTGAACAACCTGATGGACATATCTATGGACGAACGGTACATAGACATCTGCGGAATAACGGAAGATGAAATCCACAAATATTTTGATACGGACGTCGCCGAACTGGCCCGAAAAAAAGGATTGGGAAAGGAAGAATGTTACGACCGGCTGAAAAAACTTTATGACGGCTACCACTTCAATGACGGCACCGTGGGACTGTATAACCCGTTCAGCCTGCTCAACACGTTTGCCAAAATGAAATTCGGAAGCTATTGGTTTGAAACGGGCACGCCGTCGTTTCTCGTCCATCTGCTCAAACAGGCGGACTACGACCTCAACAATCTGCAAGAGGAACCGGTGTCGGCAGATCTTCTGAACAGCATCGACTCCATGTCTAAAAATCCAATACCGGTCATTTACCAAAGCGGTTATCTGACGATAAAGGGATATGACGAAGAATTCGATTTGTATCGTCTCGGCTTCCCGAACGACGAGGTTGAAACGGGATTCATACGCTACCTGCTTCCGATGTTCACTCCCGTAAATAAAAGCCAGAGTGGATTCTTTATCAAAAATTTTATCAACGACATCGAGACCGGCCGCCCCGAGGCGTTCATGGAGCGCATGCAGAGCTTCTTTGCCGACGGCGACTACCGCGTGGCAGGAAAGATGGAGATATATTTCCAAAACGCAATGTATCTGGTCTTCAAGATGATGGGCTTCTATACCGACGTGGAGCGCGCCACGTCACGCGGACGTATCGACGTGACGATAAAGACATCCGACTATATATATGTGATGGAACTGAAGCTCGACGGCACCGCCGACGAGGCGCTCCGGCAGATTGAAGACCGCGGATATGCCGCACCATTCGCGGCAGACGGAAGGAAAGTATATAAGATAGGTGTGAACTTCTCATCCGAAACACGTGGTATTGAAGAGTGGAAGATTAAGGAATAATGTGAAAAAGGGAAATAAAGAATGGGCCTGTATGACAAAATGTAGATGTTACAGACCCATTCTTTATTGATTCGGGAAACGATTACTTCTGAACAAGTTTCTTGCCGTTCTTCACAACAACACCCTTGAAAGCATCGTTCACTTTCTGTCCGGCAAGGTTGTATACAGAGGTATCAGCCTTTGTTTCACCGGCAACAACAGTATTGATGCCATCAGGGTCACCGCCATTACCGGCCTCAAACTTGAAACCAAAGCACCCCATCTTCGTTCCTACGGCAAACACATAGTACACACCACCGGCCTCAGTCTTAACAGTAACAGTTCCGTTAGTCTTGTCAGTAATAATATCTTCACCCTTTTCATTCTGAGTGAAAATCTGAGATTCTTCACTGTCTTTCGAGGCAGGCAACATGTAAGTATAGTCCGTAACTTTTGCGAAATCCTTGTTCACAACAAAGAAACCTTTGTTTCCTCCAAGCTGTACTCCTACTGTAAGCGTACCGGCAACGGCTGTCTCAAACTTATAATAGCATCCTGCAGGCTCGCTTCCTTCGGTAAACTTACCGTTGTTGCTACCGTTTGTATATGCCACGAAATCGGCTTCGACCCAATTGCCCGTCTTTTTTCCGGCAACAAAAGTACCGCCATCAGCACTGTAAGTCATAACGACATTCTCCACAGACGTGATTTTGTCACCGGCTGTGATAACGTCACCCTCTGCAACGGCATACAAGCCTTGTGCATTAACACCCATTGCGCAAAGCGCAACAGCAATCAAAGTAAAAATCTTCTTCATAAATTAATTGATTTTGTTTTAAACTAATTGGTTTTGAATTATTTATAATGAAATTTATATCATTCGAAAGATTCAATTCATTTTAGCAACAACAAAATTAATCAAAACAATTCAAATACAGGCAATAAATGTGCAAAAAAATATTATTAACCCATCTTTTGCACATAATAACAACAAAAATTACACGTCCATTTCACGATAATTCAAATGAGGCACGGCCCTACAGTTCAGTACATACCACACCAACAGTCCCCCAACCTCCTGAGAAAGAGGCTGTATCAAATGGTGCTTGATAGGTACATATTTGCGTTTTGATACACTTTGACAAAAGGACAGCGTTCCTCTTTTGTCCGCTTTCTTCGTAAAATTTAACATTTCTTTTTTCGCGAAATAGAAACGTGACAAGACCATTTTTGCCTTATTGACACACTGTTTTTGTGCCCTTAGCTTGCCTTTAGGGCCTCCTTACACTCCGTTTACGGCGTACTTGCGTTGCGGTTA
>NZ_URNN01000025.1 GCF_900549175.1 uncultured Prevotella sp.
TAAACGCAAAGACGCGGAGGCGCAAAGTTTTTTTCAGGAACACAGAGGCACAGAGGCACAGAGGGTTGTATTTAAACGCAAAGACGCGGAGGCGCAAAGTTTTTTTCAGGAACACAGAGGCACAGAGACACAGAGGGTTGTATTTAAACGCAAAGACGCGGAGG
This sequence comes from uncultured Prevotella sp., assembly GCF_900549175.1. GTDB lineage: Bacteria > Bacteroidota > Bacteroidia > Bacteroidales > Bacteroidaceae > Prevotella. The sequence goes on from NZ_URNN01000025.1 coordinate 165, forward strand.
CGCAGAGTTTTTTTTCAGGAACACAGAGGCGCAGAGGCACAGAGGTCCGCCCCTGCGGTTGGTTCCGTTGCAAACATTTCCGCCAGCGTAAGCCTCTGTGTCTCTGTGCCTCTGTGTTCCTGAAAAATCTCTGCGCCTTTGCGCCTTTGCGTTAAAAAGCAATCTCCGTGCCATGAAAAATGAATCCTTTATGCCGGTATTGGCTTTAACTCCTCAGCGACCGCAGGGAGCGATAACTCCTTTAACTCCTTTAACTCCTAAAGATAACTCCTTTAACTTCCAAAAAGATAACGAAACATGTCGGAATATGGAAAATTTTCCGTAACTTTGCATACGAATATAAAAAACAGTAAACACATTGATAGAGAAGCATATCGTATTGGAAGACATCGACCCCGTGGTGTTCTACGGGGTGAACAATGCCAATCTGCAGATGATAAAGGCACTTTACCCCAAGCTTAGGATTGTGGCGCGCGACAACGTGATACGCATACTGGGCGACGAGGAGCAGATGTGCGCCATGGAGGAGAGCACGGAGAAGATGCGCCGGCACATCATGAAGTTCAACACGCTGAAGGAGGAGGACATACTGAGCATAGTGAAGGGCGAGCGCACCAACGACGAGTATCCCGACGGCGTGGTGGTGTACAACATATCGGGGCGCCCCATCCGGGCACGCGGCGAGAACCAGAAGAAGCTGGTAGACGCATACGGGGCCAACGACATGATATTCGCCGTGGGGCCGGCCGGAACGGGAAAGACATACCTGAGCATAGCCCTGGCCGTGAAGGCGCTGAAGGAGAAGAAGATAAGGAAGATAATACTCAGCCGCCCCGCGGTGGAGGCGGGCGAGAAGCTCGGTTTCCTGCCCGGCGACATGAAGGACAAGATAGACCCCTACCTGCAGCCGCTCTACGACGCCCTGGAAGACATGCTGCCGGCGGTGAAGCTGCAGGACATGATGGACAAGCACGTCATACAGATAGCCCCCCTGGCCTTCATGCGCGGACGCACGCTGAGCGACGCCGCCGTAATACTGGACGAGGCGCAGAACACCACACCGGCGCAGATACGCATGTTCCTCACGCGCATGGGGTGGAACACGAAGATGATAATCACCGGCGACATGACGCAGATAGACCTGCCGCGCGAGCAGAAGAGCGGGCTGGTGGAGGCCCTCAACATACTCGACGGCATAGAGGGCATAGGCGTGGTGAGGCTGACCAAGAAGGACATCGTGCGCCACAAGCTCGTCACGCGGATTGTCAACGCCTACGAGGCTTTCGACAAGGCGGCCGGACGGCGGGAGGCCGGCGGCAGGGAGACCAAGGAATAAGGAATGAAGATTTAAAACAGTATAACAACAATGAAAGCATTGACAAGAACCGACTTCAATTTCGAAGGACAGAAGAGCGTGTACCACGGAAAGGTGCGCGACGTGTACAACATCAACGACGACCTGATGGTGATGGTGGCTACCGACAGAATTTCGGCTTTTGACGTTATTCTGCCAAAGGGCATCCCCTTCAAGGGACAGGTGCTGAACCAGATAGCGGCGAAATTCCTCGACGCCACCGCCGACATCTGCCCAAACTGGAAGGTGGCCACACCCGACCCGATGGTGACCGTGGGACTGAAGTGCGAGGGATTCCGCGTTGAGATGATCATACGCTCCATCCTCACCGGCTCGGCATGGCGCGAATACCAGAAGGGATGCCGCGAGATTTGCGGCGTGAGGCTGCCCGAGGGAATGAAGGAGAACGAGCGCTTTCCCGAACCCATAATCACCCCGACGACGAAGGCCGACGAGGGTCACGACCTGAACATATCGAAAGAGGAGATAATACGTCAGGGCATCGTCAGCGCCGAAGACTATGAGGTGATGGAGGACTACACGAGAAAACTCTTCAAGCGCGGTCAGGAAATAGCAGCGCGCCAGGGACTTATACTCGTAGACACGAAGTACGAGTTCGGCAAGCGCGACGGCCGTGTGTACCTCATCGACGAGATACACACGCCCGACTCGAGCCGCTACTTCTATGCCGAGGGCTACGAGGAGAAGCTGGCCAAGGGCGAGCCGCAGAAGCAGCTGTCGAAAGAGTTTGTGCGCCAGTGGCTCATAGAGCACGACTTCATGAACGAGCCGGGACAGACCATGCCCGAGATAACCGACGAATACGCCGAAAGCGTGAGCGACCGCTATATCGAACTCTACGAGCACATCACGGGCGAGAAGTTTGACAAGGCTGCCGAAGACGGCGACATAGCCGCACGCATAGAGAGAAACGTAAGCGCCTGTCTGGCAGGCAGAAAGTAATAACTCGGTGCGGTAAAGCCATAACCCTCTCTGACATGTACGGACAGGAGAAGATAAAGCCATACGGGCAGGACACGGAAAAGGGCACGCAGGTGGAGCGCATGTTCGACAACATAGCGCCCACCTACGACACCCTCAACCACCGCCTGTCGTGGAACATCGACAAGGGATGGCGGCGCAAGGCCATAGCACGGCTCGCACCCTACGCCCCGAAGACCGTGCTCGACATAGCCACGGGCACGGGCGACTTCGCCATCATGACGGCCGAAATGCTGCATCCGCAGAAGGTGACGGGCGCAGACATCAGCACGGGCATGATGGAGATAGGGCGGCGGAAGGTGGAGCGGCGCCGTCTGCAGGACACGGTGACATTCGCCCGCGAAGACTGCATGAACCTGTCGTTCGCCGACAACACGTTCGACGCCGTGACGGCCGCCTTCGGCATACGCAACTTCCAGGACCTCGACCGCGGGCTGAAGGAGATGCACCGCGTGCTGCGTCCCGGAGGGCATCTGTGCATCATCGAGCTGACCACCCCCGTGAGGTTCCCCATGAAGCAGCTTTTCGGCATCTATTCGCACACCATACTGCCCGTCTACGGCCGGATAATATCAGGCGACGCAAGTGCCTACAGCTATCTCATAGCCACCATCGAGGCTTTCCCGCAGGGTGAGCGGATGGTGGAGATACTGAAAAACGCGGGCTTTGCCGGCGCGGGCTTCAAACGCCTCACGTTCGGTATCTGCACGATGTATTTCGCTACAAAATAGAACAGACTATATACTATATATATAATATAATGGACACATACGGTTTAATAGGCTATCCTCTCGGACATTCTTTCTCCATAAGTTATTTCAACCAGAAGTTTGCCGACGAAAACATTGACGCGAAGTACGAGAACTTCGAGATTGCCAGCATCGACTCGCTGCTCGAGGTGATAGACACGCATCCCAACCTGCGCGGACTGAACGTGACGATACCATACAAGCAGAAGATAATACCATTTCTCGACACGCTCAGCCCCGAGGCCACGGCCATAGGGGCGGTGAACGTGGTGAAGGTGACGCACGAGGGCGGCAAGGTGACGCTGAAGGGCTACAACTCCGACGTGATAGGCTTCACGCAGAGCATAGAGCCGATGCTCGAGAAGGTGCACCGCAAGGCACTCATACTGGGCACGGGCGGAGCCTCGAAGGCTGTAGGCTACGGCCTGAAGGCGCTCGGCCTGGAGACGGTGTGCGTGAGCAGGTTCAGGCGGCCGGGCACCATCCAGTACGGCGACATAACGCCCGAGGTGGTGAGGGAGTACAACGTGATAGTGAACTGCACCCCCTGCGGCATGTACCCCAACGTAGACGAGTGCCCGCAGCTGCCTTACGAGGCCATGGACAACCGTACGATTCTCTACGACCTCATCTACAATCCCGACAACACGCTGTTCATGAAGAAGGGCGCGGCACACGGGGCCAATACGAAGAACGGTCTCGAGATGCTGCTGCTGCAGGCTTTCGCAAGCTGGGAGTTCTGGAACGGCAAAGAGTGAACATAAACAAACAAAACAAATGGACAACAACCGTTATATGATGCGCGGCGTAAGTGCCGCCAAGGAAGATGTGCACAATGCCATCAAAAACATAGACAAGGGCATTTTCCCGCAGGCCTTCTGCAAGATCATACCCGACATCCTGGGCGGTGACCCGGAGTACTGCAACATCATGCACGCCGACGGCGCCGGCACAAAATCGTCGCTGGCATACATGTACTGGCGTGAGACGGGCGACCTGAGCGTGTGGAAGGGCATAGCGCAGGACGCCCTGATAATGAACACCGACGACCTGCTCTGCGTGGGTGCGGTGGACAACATCCTCGTGTCGAGCACCATCGGACGCAACAAGATGCTCGTGCCGGGTGAGGTAATCTCGGCCATCATCAACGGCACCGACGAGCTGCTTGCCTCCATGCGCGCCATGGGCATAGGCATTTACGCCACGGGAGGCGAGACGGCCGACGTGGGCGACCTCGTGCGCACAATCATCGTAGACTCCACGGTGACGTGCCGCATGAAGCGCAGCGACGTGATAGACAACGCCAACATACGTCCGGGCGACGTCATCGTGGGACTGTCGTCATCGGGGCAGGCCACGTACGAGGACGGCTACAACGGCGGCATGGGCAGCAACGGACTGACGAGTGCGCGCCACGACGTGTTTGCAAAGTATCTGGCGGAGAAGTATCCCGAGAGCTACGACCACGCCGTGCCGGACGAACTGGTGTACAGCGGCCGCTACCGTCTTGACGATGCCGTGGAGGGTGCGCCCGTCAACGCGGGGCATCTCGTATTGTCGCCCACGCGCACTTACGCTCCGGTGATAAAGCGCATGCTTGACGAACTGCGCCCGCAGATACACGGCATGGTGCACTGCACGGGTGGGGCGCAGACCAAGGTGCTGCACTTCGTGGGCGACAACTGCCATGTGGTGAAGGACAACATGTTCCCCGTGCCGCCGCTCTTCCGCATCATCAGCGAGGAAAGCGGAACCGACTGGAAGGAGATGTACAAGGTGTTCAACATGGGGCACCGCATGGAGATTTACGTGAGTCCGGAAAATGCCGGCAGGATAATCGAGATAAGCCGCAGCTTCAACATCGACGCACAGGTGGTGGGGCATATCGAGGAGGGGCCGAAGAGCCTCACTATAAAGTCGGAATTCGGCACGTTCGAATATTGACGGCGGCCACGTTTAGATATTGGTGGCGCCACGTCAGAATATTGGCGGCGGCCACGCGGCTGTGTCAGAGAGGGTGTATAGTAGAAAGATTTAATCGAAAGATTTTGCCCGGCGGGGATAAAAAAAGGTACCGAATATTTGCAGATATGGCAAAATATTCGTACCTTTGCACCCGATTTGATGGTTCCGTAGCTCAGTTGGATTAGAGCAACGCCCTTCTAAGGCGTGGGTCTAGGGTTCGAATCCCTACGGAATCACTGAAAAATCTCGGGGAATACGTTCGGTATTCCCCTTTTTTGTTGTATATCATGAATGGAAAATATCTCAAAACAATTCGGAATGGCTTCCAATCCTAAGTAAATCTATTATTTCCCCATCAATCCAAATAAGGAGGAAGTCATCCTCTATATGGCACTCCATGCACCCTTTGTACTGTCCTTTCAGCAAATGCGGCTTGTATTCTTTGGGTATCGGCGTGTCATTGATAAGCAAATCTGCAATATACTCAAAGGCAGCAACCTTTTTAGGATATTTCAGAATACGTTTGAAGTCTTTTTTGAATTGACTTGTCGGATGCAGTCTCTTTTTCACTTTCTAAGTTCCTCCATCAGACTTTCTACGTTGTCAAATGTTTCTTTATGCTTTGTCGTGCGTGCTTCCATTATGGCAGCAAGTGTTTCTTCATTTGCTTCCGAATACAACGCATCCATCAAAGTGCTCTCCACAAAATTGTTCAGGCTTCTGTTCGCTTTCTTTGCTTGTTCCCGTAAGACCTCCAACAGATCTTCACGCAGCCGGAAAGAAGTTTGCTTTCTTATTATTGCCTCCATATTGTTATTGTATTATATTATAATGCAAAAGTAATACATTGTGTGGTAAAAACAAGATTTTTATTGTTTTTTATTGAAACATCAAATAAAAAATTTCCTCTTTACAACGTTCAACTCATGCAAAAATGATGAAAGGAGGCAGTGTATTGATTATTTTTCAATATAACATTTGGCTGTTTGGAACAAAAATGTTACCTTTGCATTGTTCATTTAAAACAAGCGTTCTATGAAGTATTCTGAGTTTTACAGGCTGATTGAACAGCACGGCTGGACAATCAAAGGCGGCAAGGGACATTATAAATATGTACATCCCGACTACCCCTACTTCATACCTGTTGGCAGGCATAAGACGCAAGAAATTCCAAACGGTACACTTGACGGAATGATGAAAGCCGCAGGATTGAAGAAAAAGTAAAAAAAGAGCTTCACAAGAGGCTTTCCCGTCTCCTTGTGAAAGGAGGCGGGTTTAAATGAACAAACAAAAAAAGAGAGAATACAGAGAATGAAAAAGATTGTGGCGGTTATAGAGAAGGGAGTTGACGGTGGATACAGCATCTATGCAGATGGTGGCATCCCGTTGTTTGCCAATGGCCTTACAGAACAGGAGGCAAGGCATGAGTTTGAAGCGCTTGTGCCGGAACAGGCGGAGTTTGTAAAAGAGCATACCGGAGTTTTTCCCGATTGGTATGACGGAAGTTTCCAGATAGAATATCGTTATGATATGTCTGCCTTTTTTCTTGCATTTCCATTTATCAATGCTTCCGAGTTCGCTAAAAGCATCGGTATAAATCCGTCTTTAATGCGGAAATATAAGAGTGGTCTTGCCAAGGCCAGTGCCGGCAGGAAAGATTTGATACAACAAAAGTTTGACGATATGCTAAGCCGTTTGAGCGTTGTGAAATTCTGAAACGGGTGCTTTTTTTAAATGAACATTTAAACGATAGCCCGACACCTTATCTTGTTGTCGGGCTATTTTCATATGGAGGCTGGATATTGGCGGGGACGCCAAGCTCATGATAGATATTGCGCGCTGTCTCATAATTGATAGGTCGCCGTCCGTGGAGGATGCCTGATAATCGGGCCAACCGTCTAAAACCTCAGTTTCACACCTCCCATAGCCGTGAATCCCGGCATTTCATAACCTTCGTTGATGGTGTATCTGGTATTTGTTATGTTGTCAAGGGTGGCAAAGACATCAAGCCATGACATGGCTTTGTACGTAAGTTTCATGTTTACAAGAGCGTAGTTTTGGTTCTCCACACCATCGGCAACATACAGACCGCCCACACCGCGCAGCTCGGCATCGACAGACAGGCGGTGCAGCGGCTACCAGGCCACGCCGAGATAATACTGGTTTTTGGGTGCCGCCGTAAGTCCGGGGAGCCATACTCGGTCTCGTAGAAGTCGGCCACACTGTGGGAGTAGACTCCGGCGAACTGCGGCTGGCCGTCAACCATCATGAGTATGGCGTTGGTAGGTTCGCCGCCCACACCGCGAATCTTGATGCCGCCGGAACCGCCGTTGCTTATTCCGAAACCGAAGATGTTGCGTTCGGTGACAAAGAGCCCCGGCACACGTCCGGAAAGGGCCGAGAGCAACTGGGTGCGTCCCGTGGCTTCAAGGCGCCTGCCGTCAACAACACTTACCGTATAGGGTAGCAGGTTGCGCTCTGTGGCGCTGTTGCTGCCGGTAACCACCACCTCCTCTATATTGTAGACCCGTGAAGAGTCGGATGCAGTCTGCGCCCGGCCTCCGCCCGCACACGCCATTGCGGCACACAAGGCAATGCCGTATATCCAACCGTTATGTCCCATTGTTTTGTATGTCATAATGCTTCCTGATTTGTCAGACAGCGTCTGTCTTTTCATGCAATTCAGATGTCTCTGTCTTGCCTTGCCGTGACACTCCGTCTGAGTTTCATTGTGCAAAGATACTGATAAACAGTAAAAACGGCAGTAAACATCTTTCGGTTTTGCGTACCAATATTACTGTTTGTGGCCGGGAAGGCTCGTTTTTCTTGGCAAAACCTGGCCTGCCGGTACCGTCACACCAGGTCTTTGACTTTAAGAAAGTCACATTCTGCCGGCGTTTTTGTTTGTTTTCATATTTTAATTGTAACTTTGCGGAACATATTGATATGTGAAATCAAAACCAAATATAAATAAGCAATGAAGAAGATAGCATTTATGTGTGCCGTATTATTCATGGCCGCCGCCAATGCTTTTGCCGGCGGCAGGCTCGACCTGAAGAGCATTACAGGCGGCGAATTCCGCGGCGAGCACATCACCGGCGTAAGGCCTCTTGCAGACGGGGAGACATATTCGCGGCTGAGCAGCGACGGGAAGCAGATTGTGAAGTATTCGTTCCGTACGGGAAAACAGGTGGGGACACTGTTTGACGTGAACACCGTGCGCGGGAAAAAGCTGGAGAGGATAGACGGATACATAATCAGTCCCAAGGGCGACCGCATACTTATCCAGACAGAGACCAAGAGCATCTACCGGCGTTCGTTTACGGCGGTGTACTACATATTCGAGGTGGAGAACAACCGCATGATGCCACTGTCTGACGGTGGACCGCAGCAGACGCCGCTCTTCTCGCCCGACGGCAACATGATAGCCTTTGTGCGTGACAACAACATTCATCTCGTAAAGCTGCTCTACGACAACGCCGAGAGTCAGGTGACCAAGGACGGACGGCGCAACGAAGTGATAAACGGCATACCCGACTGGGTGTGTGAGGAGGAATTCTCGCACAGCCGTGCCATGGTGTTCACGGTCGACAGCCGCCAGATATGCTGGATAAGGTATGACGAATCGGAGGTGAGGGAGTACTCGTTCCCGCTCTTCAAGGGTCTCAACCCCACGCGCGAGGAGTATGCCGGCTACCCCGGGGAGTACACATACAAGTATCCCGTGGCGGGCGAAGCCAACTCGAAGGGGGCCGTTTACAGCTTCGACATCAAGTCGCGGCAGACCCGCCGCATGGCTCTGCCGCTCGATGCCGACGGCTACATACCGCGTATAGTCATGACAAGCGACCCCACGAAGGTGGCCGTATACACGATGAACCGCCATCAGGACTGCCTGTCGATATACATGGCCAACCCTCTTTCGACGGTGTGCCAGCTCGTTGTGCAGGACAAGGTGGACAAGTATGTCAAGGAAGAATCTATGGACGGGATTGTCATCACCGACAGGCATATCGTCATGCCGAGCGAGCGCGACGGCTACAACCACATTTACGTATATTCGCTTACGGGACAGTTGCAGCGCCAGATTGTTAAGGACAACAGCGTGGTGACCGACCTTTACGGCATGGACGAGGCCACTGGCGACGTGTATTATGCCGCCACACAGCTCGGCCCGCAGGACAGACAGGTATTCGTGGCCCGTCAGAACGGCAAGACCGAGCGGCTCACTGACCGCGAGGGATGCAACTCCGCCATATTCAGCAGCAACTTCAAGTATTTCATCAATACGTGGAGCGACCTCGACAATCCCACCGTCTATACGCTCCGCTCAAACACCGGCAAGGTGACGGCCACGCTGATAGACAACCATGAGCTGAAGGCGAAGATGGCGGCCTACGGGCTTGGCAGTCGCGAGATGTTCTCGTTCAAGACATCCGAGGGCGTGGAGCTGAACGGATGGATGGTGAAGCCGGCCGCGTTCGACCCGCAGAAGCGTTATCCGGTAATCATGTACCAGTATGGCGGACCGGGCAGCCAGCAGGTGCTCAACAGCTGGAACATAGGCATGTGCGGGCAGGGTGCCGTGCTCGAACATTACTTTGCGCAGCAGGGTTACATCGTGGTGTGCGTTGACAACCGCGGTACCGGCGGGCGCGGAGCCGAGTTTGAGAAGTGCACCTATCTGCGTCTGGGCGAACTTGAGGCACGCGACCAGGTGGAGGCCGCCCTGTGGCTCGGTGCGCAGACGTATGTGGACAAGAATCGCATAGGCATCTGGGGATGGAGCTACGGCGGCTGGAACACGCTCATGAGCATGAGCGAGGGAAGGGCGGTGTTCCGTGCCGGAGTGGCCATCGCGCCGCCTACAAGCTGGCGTTACTATGACACGGTGTACACCGAACGTTACATGCGCACTCCGAAGGAGAATCCTTCGGGCTACGACATCAACCCGATAACCCGTGCAAAGAACCTGAGCGGCGCGCTGCTTATATGCCACGGCATGGCCGACGACAACGTGCACTTCCGCAATACGGCCGAATATACAGAGGCTCTCGTGCAGGCCGACAAGGACTTCAAGGAGAACATATACACCAACCGCAACCACAGTATCTACGGAGGAAACACGCGCAACCACCTTTTCCGTCAGGTACTGAACTTCTTCAACGCCGAGATGCGGCCGTAAGACGGGGCGGGGGAGAGTTTGAAACTTAAAGAAACATACTAACAAAATACAAGCAAAATGAGATTACTAACAGCAGGCCTTGCCCTCATGACGGTGCTCATTCCGTCATCGGTGGATGCAAAGGCAAAGAAGAAGAAGGCGGCTCCGCAGTTGTCGCCCATCGAGATTGTGGAGAAAGTGAATGACAGTTGGCAGCAAAACAACAAGCCCGAAGTGAGGGCTTTTTGGGATGACGCCGTTTACTTCACCGGGAATATGGAGGCTTACCGCCTCACCGGCAAGGCGAAGTATCTGGAGTACAGCGACAAGTGGGCGCGCCACAACAAGTGGAGCGGGGCGACGGAGGCCAATCCCGAGCAGTGGAAGTACAAGAACTATGGCGAGGGAAAGGACTATGTGCTCTTCGGCGACTGGCAGATATGCTTCCAGACCTATCTCGACATGTATGCCATGAATCCCGATGCGTACAAGATTGCGCGCGCCACGGAGGTGATGGGCTATGAGTGTGCCACGAAGGAGACCGACTACTGGTGGTGGGCCGACGCCCTGTATATGGCCATGCCTGTGATGTCGAAGATGTATGTGGCGACGGGCGACGTGAAGTATCTCGACAAGATGTACGACAACTTCACCTATGCCGACAACCTGATGTACGACAAGGAAGACAATCTCTACTTCCGCGACGGCAAGTATCTCTATCCCGCACACAAGACAGAGGCCGGCAAGAAGGACTTCTGGGCGCGCGGAAACGGATGGGTGCTCGCCGGACTGGCAAAGGTCATTGCAGACATGCCCGCATCTTATGCCCGTCGCGGAGTGTTCGTGGAGCGCTTCAAGAGCCTTGCGGCAGGAGCCGTGAAGTGCCAGCAGGCAGACGGTTACTGGACCCGTTCGATGCTTGACCCCGAGCAGGCAGAAGGCCGTGAGACCAGCGGTACGGCACTGTTGGCCTACGGACTGATGTGGGGCGTGAACAACGGACTGCTCGACCGCGCCGCCTACGAGGCTCCCATTGCCCGTGCATGGCAGTATCTTTCAACAGTGGCGCTTCAGGCTGACGGCACCGTAGGTTATGTGCAGCCCATAGGCGAGAAGGCCATCAAGGGCCAGCAGCTCACGGCACAGAACGTGACCAACTTCGGCACGGGCGCCTTCCTGCTCGCCGCCTGCGAGAAGGTGCGTTATGACGACGGCAGTGTGCGTCCGCAGGATGCCAAGACGTTCACCGTGGGTGTGACCAACAGTACCGACCGTTTCCGTCAGGAGGTTGTGGAGATTGACGCCAAGGACGTGTTTGCGCGCCTCGGAATAAGTGGAGGACGCCAGTTCTGTGTGTTCAATGCTCTCGGCCAGCAGGTGCCTTACCAGCTAACGTACGACGGCAAGGTGCTCGTTGATGCCGCCGTACGTCCATGCGGCACGGCTCTCTATACCTTTAAGAAGGGAACCCCGAAGACGTTCGTCAACACCTGCTACGGCCGTATGTATCCCGAGCGTGTGGATGATATTGCCTGGGAGAACGACCGTGCGGCCTACCGCTGCTACGGTCCGGCCCTGCAGCGTTCGGGCGAGGATGCTTATGGAATAGACGTATGGCTGAAGAACACTCCCGACCTTGCCGTTGAGCAGCGTTACTATGTGGAGGATGTGATGAAGCCTGTGATAGCAAATCTCAAGAAGACAAACCCCGCTGCTGCCGATTCGCTCAACATGATAACGAGCTATCACTTCGACCAGGGCCACGGTCTCGACTGCTATAAGGTGGGTCCGACGCTCGGTTGCGGCACTCCGGCACTGATGGACGGCGACAAGATACTGTTCCCGTACTGCTACAAGGACTACGAGATACTCGACAACGGTCCGCTGCGTTTCACGGTGAAGCTGGTTTACAATCCGGCAAAGATAAAGGGCTGCGACAATGTTGTGGAGAACAGGATACTGAGTCTTGACAAGGGTTCAAACTTCAACAAGATGACCGTATGGTATGACGGACTGACTGAAACTGCCGACCTGGCATCGGGTGTGGTCATACATACGGAGGACACCGAGAGTGTGGAGACAGGCAAGGACTATGTACTGTATGCCGACCCGACGGACAATCCGGCCGGCCAGAACTTCCAGATATACGTCGGTGCGCTCTTCCCCAACGGTGTAAGCGAGACAAAAAAGCTGATGTATGACAACCCTACACGCGGCAATGCCGGCCATGCACTCGGCATATTGCGCGGCTATAAGGGTGGCGACCGTTATACCTATTATTTCGGTTCGGCATGGAGCAAGTACGACTGCCGCAGCTTCGACGAATGGAAACTGCGCGCTGCCTCATGTCTCGACGCTCTGCGCAATCCGCTTTCTGTGGGGATAAAGTGATTGTATCTTCACTTGGAAGGGAGTTAAGGAGTTAAAAAGGAGTTAAGGAGTTAAGCCAAATGCTGCGGCAATAATTTCTGCTCATAATGCTATTGGCTTAACTCCTTAACTCCTTAACTCCTTTTTAACTCCTTAACTCCTCAACTCCCTGAGTTGATCACGAAACTTTACATAAGGCTCTCCTGATACCACTCGAAAAGTTTCTGCACGCCGTCTTCTATCTCTACCTTGTGGGTCCATCCGAGAGAGTGGAGTTTCGCCACATCGATGAGCTTGCGCGGTGTGCCGTCGGGTTTGGAGGCGTCAAACTCTACAACACCCTCGAAGCCCACAGTCTTTACAACCAGTTCGGAGAGTTCGCGGATGGTGAGTTCCTTGCCCGTACCAACGTTGATGTGGCAGTTGCGTATCTCGCCGAGCGACGGAATGGCACCGCCACGACCCTCGCTGTTGTTGCGGTCTACGGCACCGGTAGTGGTCTTGCCGTAGAACACTGACGAGTATTTCTCGATGCCTATGATGTCCTTGAAGTCGACGTTGAGCAACACGTGGACGCTGGCGTCGGCCATGTCCTCGCTCCAGAGGAACTCGCGCAGCGGCGTTCCCGTACCCCACAGTACGACCTTGTTGTCGCTGATGCCGTATTTGGCAAGCACCGCCAGTATCTCTTCGTTGGTGTTGCCGCCTGTCACGCCTTCAACGGGACGCTTGTTCATGTCGGTGCGTATGGCGTCCCAATTACCGTCGTGAATGAGTTTTGCCAGATATACCTTCCGCATCATGGCCGGCATGACATGGCTGTTCTCCAGATGGAAGTTGTCGTTCGGGCCGTAGAGGTTGGTGGGCATCACGGCTATGTAGTTGGTGCCGTACTGCAGGTTGTAGCTTTCGCACATCTTGAGTCCTGCTATTTTTGCAATGGCATACTCCTCGTTGCTGTATTCCAGCGGCGAGGTGAGCAGCACGTCTTCCTTCATCGGCTGCGGCGCATTCTTGGGATAGATGCATGTGGAGCCGAGGAAGAGCAGTTTTTTCACGCCGTGCGAATAGGCGTTGCCTATCACGTTGCACTGCATGAGCATGTTCTGCATGATGAAGTCGGCGCGGTAGAGCGAGTTGGCCATTATACCGCCGACGAAAGCTGCGGCCAGAACCACGGCGTCGGGGCGTTCCTCGTCGAAGAATTTCCTTACCGCCTCCTGATTTGTAAGGTCGAGCTCGCTGTGGCTGCGGCCGATGAGGTTGTTGTAGCCGCGCTGCTTCAGGTTGTTCCATATGGCGGAGCCTACAAGACCGTGATGGCCGGCTATATAAATCTTGCTGTTCTTGTCTAACATATATTGTATATATTGTGGAGGTTATTCAGGAGTTAAGGAGTAAAAGGAGGGTGTATCAAAATAAGGTTCACGCACATTGTAGGGACATATTCTTGTATTTGTCCGCTCGTAACGTGTTGATATTCAATGACTGCTCGACGGACAAATACAAGAATATGTCCCTACCAAGCATCATGTAGCCATTTTGATATACCCTCCTGAGCGACCATAGGGAGCGATAACTCCTTAACTCCTTAAAAAAGATTACTTCACAAGTCCCTTCTCCAGATATTCTGCAAGGTTGGTGCGCATTACGCTTGCCACGTGGTCGGCGGCCACCTTCTGCATGTCGTGCTTCACCATGATGCTGACAAGCTCTTCGAATGTTGTCTTCTGCGGGTCCCATCCCAGTTCCTTGCGTGCCTTGGTGGGGTCGCCCCAGAGGTTGACCACGTCGGTGGGACGGTAGAAGTCGGGTGACACCTCGATGATGCACTTGCCGGTCTTCTTGTCGTATCCCTTCTCGTCCATTCCCTCGCCCTTGAACTCAACTTCTATGCCGGCGGCACGGAAGGCGTATTCGCAGAATTCGCGCACCGAGTGCTGCACGCCCGTGGCTATGACGAAGTCCTCGGGAGTGTCGTGCTGCAGTATGAGCCACATGCACTCAACGTAGTCCTTGGCGTATCCCCAGTCGCGCAGCGACGAGAGATTGCCCAGATAGAGCTTCTCCTGCTTGCCCTGTGCTATGCGTGCCGCGGCGAGAGTGATCTTGCGTGTGACGAATGTTTCGCCGCGACGCTCAGACTCATGGTTGAACAATATGCCCGAGCAGCAGAACATGTTGTAAGCCTCGCGGTATTCCTTGATTATCCAGAAGCCGTAGAGTTTGGCCACGGCATACGGGGAGTAGGGGTGGAACGGGGTCTTCTCGTTCTGCGGCACTTCCTCCACCTTGCCGTAAAGCTCGGATGTTGATGCCTGGTATATGCGGCAAGTCTGCTCAAGATGGTTGGCACGCACGGCCTCAAGCACACGGAGTACGCCGGTGGCGTCAACGTCGGCGGTGAACTCGGGGGAGTCGAACGATACCTGCACGTGGCTCTGTGCGGCAAGGTTGTATATTTCGGTGGGTTGCACCTTTCCCACCACCTTTACGAGAGACATCGAGTCTCCCATGTCGGCATAGTGGAGGTGGAACTGAGGATGACCTTCAAGATGAGCTATACGCTCACGGTAGTCCACTGAACTGCGGCGGATGATGCCGTGTACGTCGTAACCTTTTTCGATAAGGAATTCTGACAGGTAAGAACCGTCCTGACCGGTCACTCCTGTGATTAATGCAACTTTTCTTTCCATTTTCTTTTTAGTTAATTAATATATAATCATTGTTTATCTTGTCCCGAGAATTGCTTTATGCGCTGTTCTTCCGACAGTTTGCATATGAGCAGGGTGTCATTGTTTTCCGCCACGATATATCCGTCGAGTCCCTGGATGACCACTTTCTTCTCCTGAGTGGTGTGTATCATGCAGTTGTGGGTCTCGAACAGGTTGATATCGTTGCCGATACAGCTGTTGCCGTACAGGTCTTTATGGGTCTGTGCCTGCAGCGAGCCCCATGTGCCGAGGTCGCTCCAGCCGAAGTCGGCGGGGCATACGAATATCTCTTCCACCTTTTCCATGATGGCATAGTCTACGGATATGTTTTCGCAATCGGGGAAAACACGGTCGATGGCTTCCTGTTCCTTGTCGGTGCCGTATACGGGCAAGAGGGCTTCAAATGTCTTTGCCATGGACGGCTGGTATACGCGGAACGTGTTGACGATGGTGTTCACGTTCCATACAAAGATGCCTGCGTTCCAGAAATAGTTGTTCTTTTGGATATACTGTTGTGCCGTTTTCAGGTCGGGCTTCTCACGGAATGAGTCAACGCGGAATATCTCCTTGTTGCGCAGGGAGCTTGACGACAGGTCGGCCTGTATGTATCCGTAGCCTGTTTCGGGGCGCGAGGGCTTTATGCCCAGTGTCACGATGGCGTCAGTTTCGCCCGTGAACTCCATGCACCTCGACATTATCCGTGTAAACTCAGCGGTGTTTGTTACGATATGGTCGCTCGGCGATACCACTATGTTTGCCTTCGGGTCCTGTGACTTTATCTTCCAGCTGACATAGGCTATACATGGTGCCGTGTTGCGGCGGCATGGTTCGCAGAGGATGTTGCCGGCGGGAATGTCGGGCAGTTGCTCTTTCACTATGTCCACATAGTTCTTGTTTGTCACAACCCAGATGTTGCTTGGCTTGCAGATGCTGCCGAATCTTTCTGCCGTGAGTTGCAGCAATGATTTTCCAACACCGAGCACATCGATAAACTGTTTGGGCTTTTCGGCCGTGCTCATAGGCCAGAAACGGCTGCCTACACCGCCGGCCATGATTACCAGATGATTGTTTGTTATCGCCATAATTGTTCTGATTTTGTTGATAATGATGCAGCTATAGAATTAATCTGTATGTCGGTTTTCCTCCGTGCCCTCCGCTATTTTTCTTCGGTCCGGCCGCGTTTGGATATGACGGCCCTTGCTATGAAATATGCGATGGCGAGTAATACTACAGCGATAATTATGATTTTAATGTATTCAGAGTACTCTGCAATCTTTTCGTCCAGCTGATTCTTGGGCACGAACGAGTGCAGATACCATCCCATGGTGGCAAGGATGGTGTTCCACAGTCCGGCACCTATGGTGGTATAGAGAATGAACTTCCAGAAATTCATGCGTGCCAGTCCTGCCGGTATGGATATGAGTTGTCTGATGCCGGGCAGAACGCGACCAACGAGTGTGGCTGTCATGCCGTGGTCAGAAAAGAACTTTTCGCTCCGTTCTATCTTCTGCCGGTTGAGCAGGCACATACGGCCCAGCCGGCTCTCGGCGAAGCGATACACCACCGGACGTCCCAAAAAGTATGCAAGACCGTAGTTTATAACAGCCCCCGCATCGGCGCCCAGCGTGGCAAAGAGAACGACGAGGAATACATTCAGCTCGCCGGCGGCGGCGTTGTATGCGGCCGGCGGCACGACAACTTCCGACGGAAACGGAATGAATGTGCTCTCGATCGTCATCAAGATGAATATGGTGAGGTAATTCAGATTGTCGAGAAGACTGTATAGTAAATGCATCTTTATTTGATGTTAAGATTGTTGTACATATAATTATAGTAATCCTCCGGCTTGGTGCCTTTGGGGAACAGATGTCCGAGAACGTTCTTGGCCTCATTGGGATTCTTGTCTGTTGCCGTTTTCAGATAGTGCATGAACTCTTCATTGCGCTTCATATCCCAGCAGCACAGTGCCATGTATGAGTATCCGTTGGAGAAGTTTTCGTCGACGATGGTGAACAGTTTCTTGAACATCCTGTATGAGGTTTCAAGATATTTGTTGTCATACAGCGACACTATGATGCGCAGAATTATTTCCGGGGAATTGTCAGAACCGGCAATGGCTTCCTTGAAATACTCTTCCGCCTCTTCCTTTCTGTCGTTCTCCAGAAGTATGTGTCCGCACAGCACTTTCATGTCAATGTGGTCACACTCCAGCTTTTCCGTCCGTCCGATACATTCCAATGCCTTCTCCGGTTGGTGCATGGCACTGTATGCGAAGGCCATCTCCTGATATATCTGTGCAAGATATTGTGTGTCAGACTCTGCAGCCAGCGCTATTTTCAACTGCTCTACAGCTTCCTCAAACCGTGACAGATTGACAAGGCAGGTGCCCTTGTTCAGCCATCCAAAGGTGTCTGAAGGCATCTGTTCGCAATATCTTCCGTAGTATTCCAGTGCCTCGTCATACTTGTTGAGACGGTACAGGCCGTTGGCTTTTGCCAGAAGTCCGTCAGGGTCATTGGGGTCTATTGCTATCGCATATTCGCTGCTTGCCACAGCATTGTCGTAGTCTTCATTCATGAACTGTGCGCTTGCCAGTGCGTTCCAGTATCTCTTGGAGTAAGGGTTGCGGTCAATCAGCTCGTTGAATATTCTGGCGCTGTCATCGAACATGCCCATTCCGAACAGTATTCTCGCTTCCAGTTCCTTATATTCAGACAGTTTGCAGCCCTTGCCACGTTCCATCCACTCGTGGGCTTTGTCGTAAACGCCGTAGTCCAGATACAGATTCGTGACATCGATTATGAAGTTCTCATATTCGTCATCCTCTATAGTCTCGTGATATTTGCCGAGCAGTTCTTCTGCCTGGGCTATTTTGTTCTGGGCTATAAGTATCTCTGCCTTGAGATATTTATAGTCGGGGTCGTTCTTGTCGAATATGTTCTCGGCGAACTCTTCGGCAAGTGCAATGTCTTCGTCCTCGAGTGCCTTCCTCGCCTTGAATACGAGAGGAGTGGTGGCTCCAGGGTTCATGTTCAGTGCAAAATCTATAACCGTGTGCGCCTTCTCAGTGTCACCTGTGAAGTTGTAATAGTCGGCTATGTCCGTCAGGTCGTCAACATCCATGAATATTGGCTGTCCCGACCTGACGGATTCTTCGTATGATGTCAGAATATCTCTGAATTCCTTGCTGTCGAAATATTCGTCACCTGTGTGCATTATTTATTAATCTTAGCCCATGTATCTTTTAAACCGACCGTGCGGTTGAATATCATTTTCTCCGGATTGGAGTCGAGGTCGGGCGTGAAATATCCTATACGCTGGAACTGCAGGAAGTCTCCCGGTTTCTTCTCTGTGAGATATTTCTCCACATAACATCCGGTAAGCACCGTGAGTGACTGCGGGTTGAGCAACTCGCGGAAGTCGCGTTCGTCGGCCGACGGGTTCTCCACGTTGAAGAGACGGTCGTATAGACGGACCTCTGCCGGCAGGCAGTGGGCGGCGCTCAGCCAGTGGAGCGTGCCCTTCACCTTGCGGTTGGCACCTTCCTCCCCGCTCTTGCTTGCCGGGTCATACTCGGCATATATCTCCTCCACCTCGCCGGCATCATTCTTCTTGCATCCTGTACACATTATTATATATGAGTTCTTCAGTCTGACCTCCTTGCCGGGTGTCAGGCGGAAAAACTTCTTCGGAGCGTCTTCCATGAAGTCTTCGCGCTCTATCCACAGCTCGCGGCTGAAGGTGATGGTGTGCGTTCCGTCGGCCTCGTTCTCCGGATTGTTGACGGCTTCCATCTCTTCGGTCTTGCCTTCGGGATAGTTTGTTATGATGAGCTTGACGGGGTTGAGCACTGCCGACACCCTGCACGCCTTCTTGTTGAGGTCGTCACGCACGGCGGCTTCGAGCAGTGCATAGTCGTTGAGGGCGTCGAATTTGGTGTAGCCTATCGACCGGATGAAGTTGCGCAGGCTCTGCGACGAGTATCCGCGGCGCCGCATGCCGCATACGGTGGGCATGCGCGGGTCGTCCCATCCGTTGACAAGGTTCTCGTCGACGAGTGTGTGCAGCTTGCGTTTGCTCATCACCGTGTATGTCAGGTTGAGGCGGTTGAACTCTATCTGTCGGGGACGGTAGTCGGGGGTGTGGCCCCGTTCTGCCTCATACTCCTTGAGCAGGTCGACAAGTTTGTCGTAAAGCGGGCGGTGGGGAACAAACTCGAGCGTGCATATCGAGTGGGTCACGCCCTCGAAGTAGTCGCTCTGCCCGTGTGCGAAGTCGTACATGGGGTAGGCGTGCCACTTTGTTCCCGTGCGGTGGTGCGGTGTGTGTATGATGCGGTATATCACCGGGTCGCGGAAGTGCATGTTGGGGTTGGCCATGTCAAGCTTGGCGCGCAACACCATCGAACCTTCTACTGCCTCGGGTGTGTTCATCTTCTCAAACAGCTCGAGGTTCTCCTCTACGGGCCGGTTGCGGTACGGACTTTCCGTGCCGGGAGTGGTGGGGGTGCCTTTCTGGGCCGCTATCTGTTCTGATGTCTGCTCGTCAATGTATGCCAGACCTTTCTTTATCATCCATACGGCAAAGTCCCACAGCTGCTGGAAGTAGTCGGAAGCATAATATACGTTGCCCCATTTGAATCCGAGCCACTGTATGTCGTTCAGTATCGAGTCAACATATTCGTTGTTTTCTTTTGATGGGTTGGTGTCGTCAAAACGCAGGTTGCACACGCCGCCGTAGTTTTCGGCCACCCCGAAATCCATGCAGATGGCTTTGGCGTGGCCTATGTGTATGTATCCGTTGGGTTCCGGCGGGAAGCGTGTCTGTATTCTGCTGCCGTTCTTTCCGGCTGCGAGGTCGCCCTCAACCATCTGCTCGACAAAGCTCAGACTTCTTTTCTCTTCGTTCTCTGTACTGTTCTTCTCTACCATAGTGTTTGATTCTTTTTTATCGTTTTTGAGGCTGCAAAGTTACTAAATAAATTCATAATAACCTTTTGCCAGTCATTTTTTTATGCTTTTGTCATAACATTATATACACACCGGCCGCATGATACCACGACATCCGGCCTATCGTTTGGTTGAAATCGTAGCCGTTGTCGTCGTATATTTCCAGCGGCACGAACATGCTCATTCCGCCGAAACGCTCTTCGGTCACGTCAAAGTCGAATGTCACAAGCCTGTCCGTCATCCACCTGCCGCTCATCGAGCGGTACACCACGGCCCTGTCGTATGCCGTCTTCCAAAGTCTGTACGCCTCGTCGTCGCCGATGTTGCGGAGTATCATGTCGTTCATGTCGAACATTATCTTTACATTGCCGCCCCGTCTTGTCAGGCGGTAGTATATCATGTTTTTCGTGTCGGGCTCCCCGTTCCGGGCGAGTACAACTATCGCCCTGCGTGTGGCCTTTGCCAGATTTTCCATCTCGCTTGTCTTTACCACGGCCAGCGGGACATGCTCGCCGGCACCGGTTGTCATGGCATGATAGTCGTCCACCATCAGCCTGTAGAAGTCTTCGGCGGGACTGAACATGTCGGGCACTATCTTGTCGTACGGCGCCCCTACGTTGGGTATCTCGGCCGGCGAGGCTATAAGATAGTCGGTGGCGTTGCGCAACTCGTATGCCACCTCCGCGTTCTGGAAGTTGCAGCAGTCGGCAAAGATGAAGAGTAGCCGGTGGGGCAGGCGTTCGAGGGCGCGGGCCATCGACGGTATGTTCATCCACCGTTGCCCCATGCCGTCGGCCTGGTCGCTGCCGTAGTCCACCCCGTATGCTTTCTGTGGCCTGTTCCCGAGCGTGGCGGGCAGCGAGTCTTTCTCCATTATCCATCCGCTGGCGTGCCCCCACAGCACCAAGCCGTACGTCTCGGCCGGATAGCGCGTCATTATCCAGTGCAGCGTCTCGTACATGCGTTCGGGGTCGGAGGCGTAGAAGTCGGTTTCGTTCTCGTAGTAGGTGTCGGTTTCCGCCTTTCCGTCCTTTATGCGGAGTATGTATGGGGCTCTAGTCTTTTCGCTCTTGTCAACAAACGCTATCAGGTTGGTGTTGGCGGGCATCTGCTCCGAGCCTTTTGCCATTTCGCTGATGTCGCCCGATACGAATGAAGAAAGGTTGTTTTCGGCCGATATGTACACTATCACCGTGCGTTCGGCCTTGGGGTATATGGCCGGGTCGCCGGCTCCCGGATCTGTAAACTCGTCGTTGTCTTTGCACGATATGAGCAGCAATGATGCGCATATCATGGTTAGGAAATATCTCATGATAACATTATTTTTCGGCAAAGATACGCTTTTTTTATTAATAGTTAGTATCTTTGCAATCAAAATTTTCGTTTCAATGAAGAGTAAGCTGGCATTAATTGTCGTGTCCTTGCTGTCGTTGGCATCTGCGGATGTTAGTGCGCAGACTGTTTACGAGCAATGCGAAGACACGTGTACGCATATTCACGGCATCGACTTGAGCCATTACCAGGGTGAGGTGTTCTGGGAGCATGTCGGTGCCAATTCAAGGATAGAGTATGTCTATCTGAAGGCAACCGAGGGAGGCGACCGTATCGACCACATGTACGAGCGCAACATCGAGCTTGCCCAAAACAACGGGGTGAAGGTGGGGAGCTATCATTTCTACCGTCCCAAGACAGAGCAGCAGCGTCAGCTTGACAATTTCAAGATGCAGTGTCTGCCGGGCGACCAGGACCTGCTGCCCATGATCGACATAGAGAGCACCGGCGGACTGCCCACGGATGAGTTCTGCGACTCGCTGATGGTGTTCATCAGTCTTGTGGAGAAGGAATACAAGCAGAAGCCGCTGCTGTACACCTACACTAATTTCTACAACAAGCATCTTTGCGGCAAGATTGACGGTTATCCGCTCATGATAGCCCAGTATACCGACAGCGAGCCGGTGCTTGCCGACGGGCGCGACATAACCATGTGGCAGTATACGAGCAAGGGGCGCATAGCCGGTGTGTCGGGATACATTGACAAAAGCCGCTTCATGGGAGACCACGTCTTGCGGGAAATACGCTTCAAACATATAATAAACATGGTTCCGGAGGAGCAGTGACGGGGAAGGCCGCCTTCCGAAAATGGCGCTTTTGCCTTCCGAAAGTGGCCGTTTTGCCTTTCAAAAGTGGCACTTTTGAAGTCCGAAAGTGGCACTTTTGAAATACAAAACGGTTTGTCTGTTTTCCGCATATATGTCCCTACCATGTCCATGAACCTTACCCCGATTTGGGTACGGTACGTTTCGGAATGGTTTCCCGGTCGCTTTTTCTACTCCTCTATATGCGATATGGAGTGTGCAAAGGATGTGAAGAAGTTGGTTACGGTTTCGCTCGGATAATACCGGAAGTATCTCGCACTGTGCCTTAACTGCCACAACATGGCATTGGAGTTGTTCGTGCGCACGAAAATATTCTTGCCCTGCGTGAAGTACCAGCTGTCGTTGTGGCTGTCGGAGATGTGGAACATCTCGTCAATCATGCTTTCCACATCCGTATCGGTCTTGCCGTTTACAAATTGTATCTCGTCTTCTTCAAACCCCAGAAGCACCACCATCATGCCTCCTATGAACCGTGCCATGTTTTGCATGCCCAGCTTCTGAATCCATGTCTGCAGCTTGACGAAGTCGACCTTGTCGCCCGCCTTCCTCAGATAGATGCCAAGGTCTGTGAGCTGCTTCATGCTGATGCCCTCGTTGAGGATGTAGCGGGTGATGCGGATGAGGGCGTGCAAGATGTTGAGCGTGGGTGGCAGCACCTCCACCCTGGTGCCGTCTATAGTAGCGTATGCCGAATCGCTGGCCCTTATCTCCTGTTCGGTTATGTTCTGCAGCTTGCGGTTGAGCAGTTTGTTGGTGAGATGTTGCATGCAGTGGTGGTGCTCTGTCTCTATGCCGTTCCATCTGTATAGCAGGGTGTGGCGTGACGGCGCGGTGTGGCCGTAGCCGTTGCTGCGTGCCCATTCGTCGGCCTTGCGCCCCTGCTTGGCGTAGGGGAAGAAGATGTCGATGTTGCCCGGAGTGCGGTGGAGCGGGTTGTCGTACAGTACGGCCGACGATTGTCCTTTCAGCAGGATGGGGCGCAGCTGGCCGTGGCTCAGTGTCGTCATCAGCCGTGCCGTGGCCTCGTTGGCGCGCCTGTTGGCCTGTTCAGTCTCCTCCGTCGCCTTCAGCCAGTTTTCTCTCTGCGCCTCGGGCATCTGCATGAAGAAGTCGTCGGCATGGTTGCAGATGCCGTCGTAGACGAGTGCGACCACGCCGTGCATCACCGACAGCTGGTACAGCCGGTTCCATTTCCATGGCGACATGGGTTCTATGCGGCCCCTGCCGCCGAAGGTTCCGCTGCGCAGGAGGGTGAAGAAGTTACGCTGTATGATGTTCATGTTGTCCTTGTTATGTCGGGTTGAAATCATGTTGTCTGCCGTTTTGCGTGCCGTTGCGTCAGGAGTATCTGCGGGGGTAGCGCAACTGTATGGCGGCCACGGTTATTATGCCTATGGCCATGGGGTAATAGAGATGGGGGATGATGCTCACTGGGCTTATGGCTGCCAGTCCGGCCGCCATGAGCAGTTGTGCCCCGTAGGGTATAAGCCCCTGCATGCAGCATGAGACGGTGTCGAGAATGCTTGCACACCGGCGGTTGTCCAGTCCGAACCTGTCGCTTATCTGTTTGGCTATTCCGCCCACGGTGATGATGGCCACGGTGTTGTTGGCGGTGCAGATGTCGGTGACGGCCGCGAGCAGCGCGATGCTGTATTCGGCACCGCGCTTGCCATTGATGTGGCTGGTGAGCTTGTCGATGATGTAGTCAATGCCGCCGTTGGCCTTTATCAGTTCGAGCATGCCGCCGGCCATCATCGTTATCATCACCAGTTCGCCCATGCCGGATATGCCGGAACCCATGGCTGCGGCCCATCCGTAGAAGTCGAACACGCCCGTTGCCATGCCTATAATCCCGCACAGAAGTATGCCCACGGTGAGCACCGCCATGACATTCATGCCGAGCAGTGCCACGGCAAGCACGACGATATATGGTGCCACCTTGACGTATTCCACTGCGGGGATATGTCCGGGCAGGCTGATGCCACGGCCGAGAATGATGTACAGTATGAGCACTGTTGCGGCTGCCGGAAAGGCCAGGTAGGCGTTTGCGCGGAACTTGTCGTTCAGCTTGCAGCCCTGTGTTGAGGTGGCCGCTATGGTTGTGTCGGAGATGAATGAGAGGTTGTCGCCGAAAAACGAGCCGCCCACAACGACGGCGGTCAGCATGGGCAGCCCCGCGCCGGTGGAGTGGGCTATGCCTGCGGCGATGGGCGTGAGGGCGACGATGGTGCCCACGCTCGTGCCTATGGACAGCGATATGAAGCATGCCGCGAGGAAAAGTCCGGCCAAAAGCATGTTGCCCGGCAGCAGGGTCATGGTGAGGTTGACCGTAGCGTCGATGCTGCCTATCGTCTTGGCACTGTTGGCAAAGGCTCCCGCGAGCACGAAAATCCAGAGCATGAGCATCATGCTGTCGCGTCCGGCTCCGCGGCTGAATATGTCGATGCGCCTTTTCAGCGGTATTCCGCCACATACCGTGACGGCGTAGACGGATGAAAACATGAACGCCACGGTGATGGGCATGGCGTAGAAATCGCCTGCGGCCAGAGATGTGACGAGGTATAGTGCGATGAATACCGGCAACGGACTTAGTGCTATGAGACCTTTTGGCATTATACTTGTAACTTTAAACTTGTAACATTAAACTTTAAACTTGTAACATGAAACATGTAACTTTAAACTTTGGACCTGCACCTTCAAAACTTTAAACTTGTAACATTATTCCAATGAAATGCTTCACCTTGCAGTCTCCGACCGGCCCGGGCATATCATAAAGTTTAATGTTACAAGTTTAAAGTTACAAGTTATCAGAGCGTTACGCCGTTCTTGAAGATGGATATTTCGCGGTATCCGTTCTCCTCGTTGCGTGCCTTTTCGCCGCTTGCCACGGCAAGAATCTTGTCGATGAATTCCGGAACGAGTTCGCCCATGGTCTTGTTTTCCACCAGTTGGCCTGCGCTGAAGTCAATCCAGTTGGGCTTGCGTGCGGCCAAAGTGGGGTTGGTGGCAATCTTCATGGTGGGGACAAATGTTCCGAACGGCGTGCCGCGGCCGGTGGTGAAGAGCACTATCTGGCATCCTGCGGAAGCCAGGGCGGTGGAGGCCACGAGGTCGTTGCCGGGAGCCGACAGCAGGTTCAGGCCGTTGCTTTCAAGACGGTCGCCATATTCCAGTACGCCGCTTACGGGGGCGCGGCCGCACTTCTGGGTGCATCCCAGGGCCTTGTCCTCCAGTGTCGATATGCCTCCGGCCTTGTTGCCCGGCGACGGATTCTCGCCTACGGGCTCGCCGTGGCTGAGGAAGTATTCCTTGAAGTTGTTGACCATGCTCACCGTCTTCTCGAACAGCTCCGTGTTCTTGCAGCGGTTCATCAGTATTGTCTCCGCGCCAAACATCTCCGGCACCTCCGTCAGTATGGATGTTCCGCCTTGGACCACGAGCCAGTCGGAGAACTCGCCTACAAGCGGGTTGGCGGTGATGCCGCTGAAGCCGTCGCTGCCTCCGCACTTCAATCCCACGCGGAGCTTGCTCACCGACACGTCCTCGCGCTTGTCTTCACGGGCTTTGGCGTAGAGGGCGCGCAGTATTTCCATGCCTGCCTCCACCTCGTCGCCGTCAACCTTTTGCGTGACAAGGAACTTGATGCGGTCGTGGTCGTAGTCGCCGAGCAGCTTCTCGAACTGTTCCGGCTGGTTGTTCTCGCATCCGAGTCCGAGCACGAGCACGCCTCCGGCATTGGGATGGAGCGTGATGTCGCGGAGTATCTTGCGCGTGTTCTCGTGGTCGCCGCTCAACTGTGAGCATCCGTAGTTGTGGTGCCAGGCGTAAACGGCGTCTATGCCCTCTTCTCCCGTCTCGCTGCGCAGTTGTCCGGCAAGCCTTTCCGCAATGCCGTTCACACAGCCCACGGTGGGCACAATCCATATTTCGTTGCGTGTTCCCACGTCGCCGTTCTTGCGTACATAGCCCTTAAAGGTGCGCTTTTCGTCTTTTATGTCAAGTGTCTCACTTACAGGAGAGTATGTATATTCGAGTGTACCGGATAGATTTGTCTGGAGATTGTTCTCGTTCACCCAGTCGCCGGCTTTCAGATCTGTCTTCGCATGACCTATGGGGTAGCCGTATTTGATTATGTCCTTACCCTCGGGGGTGTCTGCAATCAGAATCTTGTGCCCTGCGGGCGTGTCCTGATTGACGGTGATGCTCTTGCCGTCCACTTCCACAACGTCGCCCTTGCTTTTTGCCTGCAGGCATACGATGACGGTGTCGGCCGGATTGATTTTGATGATAGTCTGTTTCATTTAAGTAGTTATTTTGTTAATACTATTGTTTTGTTCTCCATTATGTGATGTCTGCGGGTTACAGTTGTGTGCGCCTGTAGAAGTCGATGTTCTCCTTAGTCAGGATTTCTATGGGCATGTAGTTGACCGGTGTCACCTCCTTCTTCAGTACGATGGCCTCGAAGAGAGACTCTATGCACGCGAAGCCCTGCATGTAGGCATGCTGCGCTATGAGGAACGATATGGAGCCCTGCCGCAGACATTCGGCGTTCTTGTTCACCATGTCGTAGCCCATTATCTGTACGTTGCGCCTGTTGCTGCGCAGCAGGAACTCGCCCACGAGATGTGCTTTCGAGTTGAATGTTATGCAGTGGTGCACGTTGTGGTGTGCGGTGAAGAACTCCTCAAGAATGTCGTCGTACTTCTCCCTTTCCTCGTCCAGCGGAAGGTTCACCTCCGTTATGGCGACGTCGGGGAAG
The DNA here is from genome assembly GCF_900549175.1 of uncultured Prevotella sp. Taxonomy (GTDB): domain Bacteria; phylum Bacteroidota; class Bacteroidia; order Bacteroidales; family Bacteroidaceae; genus Prevotella. The sequence goes on from NZ_URNN01000025.1 coordinate 27,347, forward strand.
TGGTCGCGCATGTAATGCTTGAACCCTGTCTCGCGGTTTTCCTGCTGCTTGCTCGCCACGTTGCCGCCTTTCATCTGCTTCATGAGCATTATCTCTTTCTCCCTGGAGGCTATGAGCATGAGCATCTTTCCTGCAAAATATCCGCTGCAGAACGAGTCTTGCCCGTAGAAGGCCAGCGGCTTCAGGTCGGGCATGTAGGAATCGAGGAATACGAAAGGAATGTTTCTCTCGTGCAGCTCGTCCGTGAACTTGCGTGTGATGTCGAGTGCCGACGGAACGACAATGATGCCGTCGGGATTCTCTTTCAGGCTTTCTTCCGTCACCTTTACGAAGGTGTCGTTGTAGAAACGCTTGTAGTACTTTATCTTTATGTTGATGCCGAAGTCACGCCGGCGCTCTGCCGCGCTCATGGCTCCTTCCTCTATCTCTTCCCAGTAAGCCTCCGATTCGTGTTTGGGTATGATGCAGTGGAAGGTGTAGGTCTTGTTGTATGCCAGTGCACTTGCATACATGTTGGGATGAAAGTCCATCTCCTTCAGGGTTTTCTCTACTTTTTCGCGTGCGGCCTTTGATACGTTGGGCCTGTTGTGGAGCACTCTGTCAACCGTTCCGACAGACACTCCCGCCTGTTCTGCAATATCCTTTATTCTTATTTTGTCACTACCCATGCTTGTCGTTTTGCGATTCTTCCTTGCAAAAATACCAATAAAAAATGAATTGCAGTAACAGACATTCGGATATTTTACGAAATATTGAAGATTTTGGCAGATTTGTTTCGCTGTTTAAGAATTATGTACTAATTTTGTAATCGACAAACTGTCGAATCTATTATAAACATTAATAAATAATTAAAATCAAAAATGGCTAAAGTTGTAACATTGGGCGAGATAATGCTCCGCCTTTCACCTAACGGCAACGACCGTTTTATTCAGACAGACTCTTTCCGCATCATCCCCGGTGGCGGTGAGGCAAACGTTGCTGTTTCGCTGGCCAATTACGGCCTGCCGGTCGAATTCGTAACGCGCGTGCCGAAAAACGATATTGCGGATAGCTGCCTGCGCGAGTTGCGCAAATACGGCGTAGGCACGTCGCATGTCGTGTACGGCGGCGACCGGCTGGGGATTTATTTCCTCGAAACCGGGGCCGTAGCGCGGCCGAGCAAAGTGGTTTACGACCGCGCGCATTCGTCCGTTTCGGAGATCGCTCCGGGCATGGT
>NZ_URNN01000026.1 GCF_900549175.1 uncultured Prevotella sp.
AAAGCCGTACTCGGTGGTGCTCTTCGATGAGATCGAGAAGGCGCATCCCGACGTGTTCAACATCCTGCTTCAGGTGCTTGACGACGGACGTCTGACAGACAACAAGGGGCGCACGGTGAACTTCAAGAACACCATCATCATCATGACGTCAAACCTCGGCAGCAGTCTCATACGCGAAGAGATAGAGAAAAACGGCGGGACGCTGGACACGGAAAGGCAGCTCAACCTGCAAAACGAGCTCTTCAACCTGCTCAAGCAGACCATCCGTCCGGAGTTTCTCAACCGCATCGACGAGACAATAATGTTCCTGCCGCTGAACAAGAAGGAGATTGCCGATGTCGTACGCCTGCAGATGAACGCCGTCAAGGCGATGCTCGCACCGCAGGGCTTCACCCTCGAGGTGACGGAACGGGCCATCGACGCTCTTGCCGACGCCGGTTACGACCCGGAATTCGGTGCGCGCCCCGTCAAGCGGGCCATACAGCACGAGGTGCTCAACAAACTGTCAAAGCGTATTCTTGCAGGCGATGTGCAGCGCGACAAGCCTGTCATAATAGATGCCGAAGACGGGGAACTTTCTTTTAAGAATTAAGAGTTTTGAATTATGAATTACGAGTTTTGAATTACGAATTACGAGTTGTCGGCTAAAGCCGATTACGAATTGATAAATTAAGAATTGGGATACAAGTTGGCTTGTATCCCAATTTCATATTTAAGGGCTCATTATCAAAACGAGAATAATTCGTAATTACAATATCACAATTCGTAATTCATAATTCGTAATCGGCTTCAGCCGACAACTCGTAATTTGTAATTCAAAACTCGTAATTCAAAACTCGTAATTCATAATTCATAATCGGCTTTAGCCGACAACTCGTAATTCAAAATTCAAAACTCGTAATTCATAATTTTCTCCGCCACCGCCTCGGCTATCTTCTTCGCGCCCTTAGCAGTGGGATGGATGCCGTCACGCTGCATTTGGTCGCTCTTTACATCCACAACCGGACGCAGGTCGATGACTTCCAGTTTGTTCTTCTTGGCCACCTTGCCAATGGCAGGAATGACACCGTTTACAATAGTGGAGTCATTAATCATGTTCTTTACAGTGAGGTCGCCCTTGGTGTCGGCCGCAACGGGGTTGCACAGATATATTACGGGCTTCGACGGCAGCGCCTTCAGCTCGTCAATCATCTGCTGCAGGTCGGCACGGAAAGTCTTGTCGTTGCCGGGCCAGTTGCCGGGCTTGCTGTCGTTGGTGCCAAGCTTGACCACCACGATATCGGGACAGAAAGCCTTGGCGTCGGCCCATGCCCGCTCCTTCATGTAGGGGCGGTCGCTGCTGTTGAGCACCGCGCGGCCGCTCACACCGAAGTTCCTCACACAATAGTCGCGACCCAACAGGCGCTGCAACTGTGCGGGATAGCCCTCGGCATCCACCATGTCAATGCCGTACCCGTCGGTGATGCTGTTGCCTATGCAGGCCACACGCCGCGCTCCTGCCTTGGGCAGCTGGAGATTGTCGAGCCATGTCTTCAGTTCGGTTGTCATCAAGTCGTGGTAGGCATAGGAAGAGCGGAATCCGAAACCATGGCCGCCCGAGGGATAGATGTGCAGCGCGGCGGGTATGCCGGCCTTGCGGAGAGCCGTGTAGTAAGGCAGGCCGTTGGTCATCGGTGGCACGGCACGGTCGTCACCGGCCATGAAGATGATGGCGGGAGGCGTCTGGTGCTTGTGCACCTGCTTGTCATTTGAGAACTCGCGCACAAGCTTCTCGTCACTGCGCTGGTCGCCGAGAAAACCCACTACTGAGCCTTTGTGCGTGACGTGTTCATCCATCGAGATAACAGGATAAAAGAGTATCTGGAAGTCGGGGCGTGCCTCCTGCGGTGCATGCGTGGCCGTGGTAGATGCCAGATGGCCGCCCGCCGAGAAGCCCATGATGCCCACATCGTACGGACTGACGCGCCATGCTTCGGCACTGTCCCTCACTGTGCGTATGGCGTTCTGCGCGTCGCTCATGGGGATGGAGCGGTCGCCTTTGGGCATACGGTATGTAAGCACGCAGTAGGCGATACCCTGCTTGTTGAAATACTCCACCCAGTCGGTACCCTCGTTCTGCATCGAGAGATGCGAATAACCGCCGCCGGGGCACCCCACGATGGCACGTCCCGTCGGGTTCTCGGGCAGAAAGACCTGCATGTTGGCCTTGCCGTCGGCTGTCAGATTGACAGTAAACTTGCGCGCTGTCTGTGCCTGTCCCACCATACAGGACAGGACAAGGGTCAGTATGGAAAATGTTTTCTTCATATCAATAATTGTATATATGTTTGTTTTTACAGTCAACGTTGTATTCTGATTCTTAATTCATAGCCAATAACAAATAAAAGAATCACGCATCGGAGATTATCACCGACACGTGATTCGTTTCATTTAATGTAAAAGTCTGAGCCCGAAAGAACATGGGAATAAATCACATCTACTGCATTTTCCCGGGCTGTCAGCAGACATTATCAATTAAAAGGCAAATACCATGACGATGAATCGACAAGACTCTTTGACACATTGGGATTGTTGTCACGAATCTTCTTGTCAAGCCACAGGCCTCCGAAGTTGGCGCCATACACCCCTGCATCATTCTTATGACGGGCAAGACGCATGAGATCGGCGAAACGGCAACCCATGAACGGGAGTTCCATGGCGTACTCGTCGCACAGCAAATCTTCAATAGCATTGATTGCGTCATCCTTTGACACGAGCGTCAGCTCCACGCTAAGCTCCTTGGCAACGACAACTTCTTCCTCATCCACAATGTCCTTTATCTCAGTTACGTTTTCTTTGTCGATGCTGAAAGCCACCAGCGACTTGTCTTCCGGAACAGCCTTGTAAACAGCGGATGTCACTGAAGAAGAAGTAAAGTCGGTAATGTCCGGACTGACACGCACCGTAGTAGTCATGGTGGTGGGAACAACGTTGATGTTCATCTTTTCATTAAGTTCCTCTATCTTTGCCATTATGACGCTTTCCGTATTTCCGGTGGAAATTTCATAAGCGGCCATCTGATACGGAGAAAACTCTCCACCGACGCCGGCCTGACCGCAACCATAACCATGTATACCCATATTGTCCTTGAACAGCTCTTCATTGTCGGAAGAGAAGAATGAACCCGAAAGCAAGTCTGCTGTTGCCTCGCTGATATAGCTGTTGGCTGGTGTGGTGCTCTTCAGTCCGTCTTTCAGCACGGCAAAGGCAGCGTCAGGATAACCCGCACGGTTGAGTGCCTCAGCTAAGTGAAGCCAGATGGTGGAAACTCTGAACAGGACAACGTTAGCCTCTTTGTAACCGTTGATGTACACCTTGTCAAGCTTATTGCGTACACCGCGTGTCAGTGTGCTCGGTCTTCTCGTATCGCCACCGGCAAACGATTTGAAGGTGCGTCCCAGATTGTCATCTGACGACTTATAGTAATAAGCACAGTTGTCGGCTAATGAATGATAGCTGTCAGAAGCAACAATCTGGATGTCGGAAACATAGGTACTGTCGGTTGAATAATAATCATATCCGAATATCTTCGGCAACTCCGATGTGGTACCGGTCAGACGGTTAGCCGCCATCGGGATATAGCTTACTATTGCATTGTTGTCATAAAGCCCCCATACAGAGCCGCTGGCAACAAGAGAAAAGTCCTGAGGCAGTGTAATATCATCATTCCAAAATGAAAAGCTGTATACTTCCTTGTTGCTGTTGGGGTCTTTGACCATTCCGGCAAAATAAGAATCGACTTCTATACCATTTGATACAATATACTTGTAATAATGCTCCACCGCCTTCAGGCACGACGCCTTGTCGCCAAGCTCAAGATACAGTTCGCCGAGCATCACATCCACAGGAATGAAACACTTGGTGGATACGGCATTCTTGGTGGCTCCCTTGTTTGTTCGTCCGCAGTTGATAGTACCATAATTGGGCACAGGTGTTCCAGTGTATGGCTCAAGATCGGCAATGAGATTCCTTACAACGTCATCATGCTGCAAAACGGGAGACGCATCGTTCTCAATATCACTTATCTTTGTAAGCGGATGTGTGAAATACTTGACCGCCCCAAACGTGCGCACCGCCTGCAGATAAGCCCAGGCACGGAACGTAAGCATGGCGGCATATTCGCCTGTGACAACATTTGTGGCACCATCCTTCAACGTTGTGTCGCGGTGGGCGGCATAATAGTTGACGTTGTTTATCACCTTATAATAAAGGTAGGCACTGTCGTATTTGTTGGTCGATGCAGCCGAGAAGTCGGCCAGCTCACGCAGATTCTTGTCGGATGCCATCGTTGTAGTAACCATGTCACCACGCATCTCATTCTGCAGTACGTAAGCGTCGGCCAGCTGCTGCATGGCGTTCATTACACCGAATGTGTAGAATACGGAGTCGGTCTTGCTCGTGATGTCCTGATCGGAAAGCTGTCCGGAACTCTCCACATCAAGCATATCACTGCACGATGACGCTCCAAGCGTCATCAGTGCCGTGAATATATATATAATCTTCTTCATAATCTGAAATAAGTTTAGAGGTTAATCTTTAATCCGAGAGTAAATGCGCGTCCCTGTGCCACGTTGCCGCAGTCAATACCCTGATACATCACGCTGTTGGCAATGCTGAATTCAGGATCGCTGCCGAGATACTTTGTGAGCGTGAACAGGTTGACAGCTTCGGCTGTGACAGTAAGTCCCTGCAGCCAGCTTGAGTTTACCGGCACACGGTATGACAGTGCGAGTGTCTTCAGGCGCAGGTAGCTGCCGTCCTCTATCCAGCGGTCGCTCATACGGTTGTTGCCCATGGGGTCGCCATACACCAGTTTCGGCATATCCGTAATCTGGCCTTCATAACGCCAATGCGATGTCATGGCAACCTGCTGGTTGTAGAAATTGCTGCCGGAGTTGAGAATCATGCGCTGGTAATTGAACACATCGTTTCCGAGACTGTAGTTGAAGTTCAGGCTCAACGTGAAATTCTTCCAGTTGACATTTGCAAAGATGTTACCGTAGATGTCTGGGTTGGGGTCGCCGATGATAAACCGGTCCTCTTCGTCTATCATACCATCGTTATTCTTGTCTACAAAGTGCATGTCGCCGGCCTTGAACTCCTGCTTGGCACCCGTATTGTCTTCAAAATAAAGATAGTTGCCGTCTTTGCCGGCAGCCTTGGCTGCATTGTCATCTTTCAGAACGCCCAGTGTCTTGTAGCCGTAGAACATGGCAACGGGATTGCCCACCGAGGTTATCAAATTGTCGGTTCCGTAAACGGATGTGGTATAATCGCCGTCAGGCAGTGATGTCACCTTGTTCTTGTAATGACCTACACTCGCACCGATTTCCACATTCCAGTTTTTCAGCACCACAGGCTTGAACGAGAGCGAAGCCTCGAAACCGTTGTTCTCAAGTTCTCCGCCATTTGTCCAATATCTGTTAAGACCGGAAACGGGTGACTCGAACGTCTTCATCGCAAGCAGGTCGGTAGTCTTGCTGTAGAAATAGTCGAAAGCCACGCTCAAGCGGTTGTGCAACAAGTTGGCCTGGAATCCGGCATTGAACTTATGCGAGGTTTCCCACTTGATCTTGTCATTACCGATGTTGGTAAGCTGTATACCGATAGCGTCGTAGTTGTACTTCACGGTGGTGTAGAGAGTACGGGCGGCATAGTTGCTGATGTTGTCGTTTCCGCTCATGTCGTAACCTACATTGACACGCAGGAAGTCAATACCCGCGTTCTTCGGGAACCACTTCTCGTTGGTGGCCACCCATCCCAGTTGCACGCTCGGGAAGAGAGCCCACTTCACGCCGAAAAGACTCATGCCGTCACAGTTCTTTCCAAAACGGCTGTTAGCCTCGCCAAGAAGTGACACCGTGGCAAAATAACGGTTTTTGTAGTTATAGTCTATATTGCCGTACCACTGCATCTGCTTCCATGTGGCATTCAGACCGTCAATGGTGAAATAGTGGCTGTCGCTGACATTGTGCGTAGGATTCTTGTTGTCCTGCTTCTGTCGGTATTGGGTTGTGGGATTGTCGCTGTCATAAGAGAAATAGTTGTAACGGAATCCGGCAAACGCTGTGAGGTTGTGAGCACCGAAAGCATGAGAATACTCAAGCACAGTGTTGCTGAAAACATTTGTCTCCTTCGAGAAGAATGAAGAATATCCGTTATACACCATACCCAGTCCGGAGAGCTGGAAGCTCGGAACCACACCCGACGGGCGGGTGTAACGCTGCGAATTACGGTTAAGGGCGTAATTGAACAACGTGGTAAGCTTCAAGTCTTTGCTGATGGCAAGTGTCGGGGCGAACTGCACAGTGAAATATGTGTTCTCCAAATAGTTCTTATGCTCGCCCTCACCTTCGGACAAGATACCCAGGGGATTGGCAAGAGAGAATCCCTGTCCAAGCGGCTCCAGCATTACGTCGGCCTCACTCAACAACGATGTAAATCCACCAATATAATCGTTATACTGGTAAGGTGACAGCAACGGAGACTTTATCAAACCGAGAAAAGTGGGTGATGTCGGTGTGCCCGCTGTAATGTCTGATGAGATACCGTCGTCAAACAGATGGCTTGTAGAACGTGAAATGGCCACGTTGAACTTTGTGCTCAGGTTCTTCCAAATGTTGATGTCCGTATTGAAACGCACATTCATGCGGCTCCAGTCGGTGCCTTCGGCAGTGCTGTTGGCATCGGCATAGCCCAACGACAGATTATACATACCTACATTGTCGCCACCCTGAACATTGATGCTGTAGTTTTGGGTAAGGGCGTTGCGGTACACCTCGTCGGCCCAATCGGTGTCGTTATGGTAGTCATGATAATAATAGTTCTGCGACGGGGGTGCATCGTTCAGGAAATTGAACGACATGTTGTCCGTGCCCTCAATGGTACCGAGCATCTCGGCAGCATAAGTACGGTACTGCGAGGCGTTCATCATCTTGGGCAAACGCGGCACAAGACTCAACGACATCGAAAGATTGGCGTCAATGCGTGTTGCCATGCTGCGCCCGCGCTTGGTTTCTATCAGTATGACACCGTTGGCACCACGCGAACCATAAAGGGCCGTGGCATTCTTCAGAACCGTAACCTTGTCAATGTCGGCGGCTGCCACCATCGACAACAGGTTGTTCATGTGTCCGCTGTGCAGATTGACTCCCTCACGCTGCAAGTCAAGCTCAACACCGTCCACGATGATGAGCGGCTGGGCATTGGCGTTCAATGAGTTCAATCCGCGTATGAACATCGAATTACCCATTGCCGGAGAACCGGAGCGCTGTATGGAACGTACGTCGGCCCCGAGACGGTTGGCTATCTCGTTGTCGATGGACAGCTCCGACGATTTTTCGGATGTCATCGACTTTGAAGCCGTTATGCCAATAGTATTGTCATACATGTGTCCGAACTTGTCGCTGAGCATATATACCGTCAGCTCGTCCGAGCCTCCGCCCAATGCCACCTGCTGTGACAGATATTCCGGAGAATGTACATAAAGCGATGTGGCAAACACCGGCACCTTGACTGTGAACGAGCCGTCATCGTCAGACATGGCGGTATAATTGCTGTTGCCAAGCATCTGAATCTGAATACCACCGAGCGGTGCCTTCGTGGCCTCATCCAATATCTTTCCCTTTATGGTCATGAGCTGATATTTCTCAGATTTCACGACACGCTTCTGCTCAGACTTTACCTTTCCATTTGCCTCGTCCGTGTAATCATCCTGCGCAAAAGCCGGCAAGGCGGCTCCTACCATCATAACACAGATGGCATTCTTTAAAAACGATTTCCGCATGTTAAATATAGTGTTCTCCATAATCATTCTTTTGTTTTTAAGTATTCATCAAGCTCCACCGGACGCAATATAATTGCGGCTATTCGGAGTTCATTGTCATACACGTCATATTCTTTCTTGCCTTTAAACCTGCCGGTAGTTATACTTTTGTTATAAGCGGCACGGGCACTCTTCACCGTAAGGTAAGGAGCACAGGGCAAATCGCGGCTGAAAAGACCGTTATAAGACACAGGGAACGTGAAAGGCTCATCCTTCGTTATGCAGATGGTGTCAAGACCATTGGCATTTGTAAATGTTGTCAAATCCACATCCGCATAAAACTCTGTCTCCACATTCTTCCATTCCTTCTTATCCGTCTTGCCGTTGGTTTTGGCATACTCCAGAGTGAAATTTATCTTATACTCGCGTGCTGCCACACCGCGTTTCGTCGACGGTGCCACAAAAACACAATAGATATTATAGGCACCGGAATTCACATGGGGCAGATAATAATACGGCTGCGGGGCACCGGCATTGGAGCCCGGCACGTAATCGGCATAACTCAGCAGATAAGTACCGCGTCCGTCTATAGTTACGGTACATGTGTCACTGCTTACGGTACAAGTAGTGGCACCGGGAGCATAAGTGGTGCTGCGCGCACTGACAGCTATTCCAGAATTCCATGTCTCCCACGGGCGGTAAGCCAGACTGTCAACGATACGTGCATAACCGTTACTCATATTCATGTCACCTGTATTGACCGTATGCGACAGTATTTCATCCACGTTTGACAACCACAGTGATGTTGTGGTGTGGATGGTGTCATTGTCAGTGATGTCACCTTCAGCGAAACCGTTCCTGTTGTACTTGTCGGTATTGCTGAAAATGGTAGGCCCTACTATCCAAAGACGTGTCAGCGAGTCCTGAAGATAAGCACTCTCCGTCTTCATTGAAGAAGCCGTCTGTGTCAGCGAATTACCCTTGAAATCCAACTTTGTATAAGGTATCTCGTCTATATAATTAAACGAAGAGCTTATTCTGTCATAAGCCTTTTTGTAGGCATTGTCGGTGGGAATCAACATGGTATAGCTGCTGTCCTCATTCTCTATTTTGGCACTCAGCATGGCTGTCATTGTATTGGTAATGTTGACAACAGAGTCCAGATAAGTCTGCATACCGTCGACAATCGGACCCTTAACACTTGCCTGCTCGTCCAACACCTCATGCTCATAACGCTTGAAGTATGCCTGTATGGAATCAGCATCACCAGCATCAAAAATATACTCATAGATATTGGGACGATACTCCAACGCTCCGTCAAGAACATGTATTACACCGTTCTGGCTCGGCTTGTTGGCCGCCTGAACATCAAAATCGCCAAATGTGTAGACTCCGCTGCCCTCCAGCCTGTACGACTTCTCATTGAGCGTGTGCACACGTCTGCTGATGTCGCCTACCAACTGCACATTGCCACGGGCAATATGGTTCTCGAGGAATCTCTTCACAAGCGTGGCGCTATCCATGGCGTCATACTTGCTCTTGTCGAATGTTCCGTTTTTCGGTGCCCATATCGTATAGAACTGGGATGCCTTCAACTTGTCGGTCATACCGCCGCGCTGTACCAATTCTGCGAAATCCGACAAATCGGCATCCGAAGATATGTTCTCCATCAGAGACAGGTTGCTGCCGGCAACCTCCACATCGGTGTATGCCTCATTATAATCAGAAAAATCCGTACAGGCTGACGTGAGCAGGACTGAGCCTGCCATCACGCCAAAAAATTTATATAGATTCATATATTCACGTTTTTACATTAATACATATCCTCCAGATACTGTTCACTATCAGCAACTGTCACAGGGCAGAATTCCACGTAGTCAATCTGATACTTGTGGTTGCCTCGCAACACAGCCTTCATACGCAACCAATAGTCACCCTGCTCGAAATATTGCTTCACTATGATACGGCGCACGCAATAACCGTTAAAACGCTGTACACGAGTCATGCTCGGGGTCGAGTTCATCACGATAGACAGAGGTCCGCGCATCCATCCGTGTGTACGCATAACCTTGTCAACCTCAAGACCCTTGTCCTCCTCCCATTCTTCTGCATAATTGCTGCCGTCAAGAAGAGAGGTGAAGCCGATGCGCGGGTCAGACTTGTCCATACGCAAGTCGATGGGCAGGTCTACAGCCACCATCTTTCCAACATCCGAGCTTCTTCCAAGATAATACTGGGTCATGCCAAAATAGGGGCCACCCAAAGTAACGTCAATACGCAACTCGTAAGTACCTGCCGGAACAGGCGGCAACTTTATGGCAAGGTCGTACTCCGAACGTCCCTGCAATCCGTCACCCTGATAGTTACACCAGCTCGTACCTGTTTCCGTACGCTTGACACGTGTTGTCATATCAATGGTCGTGTTGCGGCCGTTGTAAACTTTGATATTGTCAAAATAGTCATTCGGGAAACGCACGCGCACACCGTTGCCATTACCGATGGTGTTCTCTATCTCATCTCTATACATGCCGCGGATACCATTGTTCATAGTCTCGTAAAGGAACGAGAAGCAGTCCATGCGCATACGCTCGTTAAGCACGTTCTTAGGCACATACTCCTTGTATTCGAGAGACTGCGGGCCGCCTGATTCGGCCGTTCCGTCAATCGGATATACATAACCGTTTGACGGCTGGAGCACATTTGCAGTGTTTACGACCAAACCGTTCTTCACCACGGTGTGCATGGCGGCACTTCCAAGCGTCTCAAGACCGTCGGTAAGCGTATTGTTAAGTACGTAACGGTTGATGTAGTATTTGCTGTCACTCTTCACATACCACAACTTCATCAATGTCTTTGGAAGCATGGTCTCATAATACTCATAAGAGTCACCCTTATATCCATTCTGATTCCACACACTCACATCAGAGGTGAGCAAGTTGGGGGAAATGGCAGCCTTTATTATATGGTAAGACAGCCACATATTCAGCGCATTGCACGAATCCTTGTACACCGACTCGTCCTCAAGTGATGTCGGCGTTGTCACTTTCACACCCTTTTCACGGAAATAGTCATACCATCCGCCACTAACGGCAGAATTGCCGTACACCGCATTGGCATGTGCTATAAGATCGGGAAGACTCTCTATACCCTGCGATTTCAGCACTTTGTCTGATTCGGCAAAAACAGTATATCCAATCTTACATTCCGTAACATCTTTCATATAATAGAAGCCACCTTCGTCGCTGCCCAATGTTACGGCGTCCTCAAATTTGTCCTTGTCCTTCTTGCTTATCTCCAACACTTCGTCAAATCCGGCCAGTTCGAGAGCCTCAATGAAGATGGAATAGTCATCACCCCAAACTTTCTTCATCTCGTTGAGCACCGTCCTGTTTGAGCGGGGTATCACTCTGTTCAGCTTGTGAACGATACCATTGTTGGGCTTCTCCTCATTGGTGGTAGTATACACAACCATTGCCGAATCATTCAGTACCGGCTCACCCGTCTCGGCCTGCGACAACAATATCGACCGTCCGAGCATGGTTGTTATCGTAGAAGACTTTCCTTCGGCAACCACCAGCTTGGCCTCATCCATCTCTATGCCAAGAAGATGGAATTCCGAGATGTCCTTGCAGAGACTGTCGGAAAGTCCCTCCAAGGTAGGGGCTGTCATTCCATTATGCAAGATTTTTGCGTCTTCGTCATTCCAAAGCTCCTGCAAATATTTGTCCACCGCCTCGTTCGTGGGAGCGAAACAGGTATAGTTGCCATAGCTGGCCATCACCCTGTCGTAACCGGAACGCTGCAAGATATAATGGAAACTGCTTAAATCTTCGGCGCCCACAATATAATCTTCTATCGTGAAGCCCTTCACCGGCTGTACGTCATCAGGCTCCATACTGCACGACGTAAAAACAAGCCCAGACAGGATGCACAATGCACCTGCAATCTTTGTCGTGAGGTTTGATATTATCTTATTCATAAAAAATTCTCTTTCTGTGAAAAATCATTATTAACACTTATTTGGCATAAATCGGATTCTGAACCAAATTGCGGTTTGAGTTCAACTCGTCATAGTATACCGGCAGATAAAGGAAGAACTCCTTTTTCGTCATATACTTATTCTGCACCGCAGAAGCTCCGGGGTCTCTGGTCAGATAACTTGTCATGCCCGAATATGTTTCAACGGGAGTTGCCTCAGTCATAAGTTTGTCGATATCCGAAGGAGACGAAGCGTGCCTGTAGTTGAAGCGCATGAGGTCGAACCAACGCTTGCCCTCATAGCACAATTCGCGCTGTCTCTCACCAAGCACCAGATACTCCATTTCCGTAAGGGTGGAAGGTTTCTTGATACTTACAGTGGCATCAGAGAGCGATCTGTCGTTGACAGCCTTCACCAGTTCAAACGCTTCGTCAAGTCTTTCATCGTCATCGCCACTTGCCATGGCCACAAGCGCTTCAGCCTTCATGAGCATGACATCCGTAAGACGGTAAACAATCCAGTTGCGGGCGAAGTTGGAATAGTCGTAATAAGACCTCATCACGAACTCCGTGGAAGAGCCTCCGCCGGTTTCAGCCTTGTAGATAATCTTGCTTATGTCGGCATACGAAGCAGACGTGGGGTTGAAAACTGTCTTATACCTGCGATAGTCCTTGTCAGACAGATATATGGCATTTGCAGAAGGTCCGTCAGAACTTGCCGTCTCGTCGAACAAGTTTACAGGGGCGCAGACATAGCCGAAACCATAGTTCTTCTTTGCCGAACCGCCATAGTTGTAATAAAGGTCAAGCACGGCTGTATTGTAAGTGCCCGACATCATCTGCAGTTCCAGAATACTCTCCAAAGAATTGCCCTCGGAGAAAATGTTTCTGTAAGCCGAAGCGCCCTCGTACAGGGGGTAAGCCGACGTCGTGGTCATATTGCCGCCCGTCATGCCCTTATTGGCAGAAGCCTCTATCTTTGAGTCGATAACCGCCTTGCAATAATCGGCACACTTCTGATAGTCCCCGGCATTTTGGCTCATTGAGCCGCGCCACAGATATATGTCTGCCAATATTGCATTTATGGCATCCTTGTTTATCAGTCCCGCATGGCGCCAATCGTCTTCGCCATAAGCCATCGGCGAGATTGGTGTGGCGGCAGCCTCCTCAAGGTCGGCTATACAGCGTGCAAGAACATCGCCCGGAGCCAACGGAGGAGTGTCCGTATTCTGGCTGCTGTTGTAAAAAGCCTCCATGTTGTAGGGAACGTCACGGAAAGCCCTCACAAGATAGAAGTAAGCCAATGCGCGAAGAGCAAGCATCTGCGACTTGTCGGTATTATATGTAGACTCCGTATACTTGGGGTCAATGCTCATAACGCCCGGTGCCTTCTCCAGCACCTGGTTGCAACGGTTGATGACGGTATACAATGCGGCCCAGTCAGAGAAAACATTTCTGTCATCCATTATTCCGCGGTGTATCTCCATCAAATCGTCATATGTAGAGTTATTGATAGTCAAGTCCTCGTTGAGTGTCATCTCGTCAGAGCGGAAGTCTCCCCACACTATCATCCGTGACACGGCGTCATGTGTCACCATTGCCTTATATGCTCCGGTAACCATCTGCTGAACATCTTCCCTCGTCTTCCACATATCCTCACCCACGGTAACATTATATGGAAGCACCTCGGTGTCTATACATGATGTCATCAGCAGACCCGTCATTGCAAACAATATATATTTCTTCATAATCATTAATTGCTATTAGTATGAAAACATTTAGAAATCAACACTCAGACCAACCGTGAACGACTTGGAGCGCGGAGTGTTGGCGTTGTCTATTGCATAGCTGTAGCCCTTTACCGAATGTTCCGGGTCGCTTCCGCTGTACTTTGTCCAGCAATACAGGTTGTTTGCCGATACATACACAGACAGCCTGCGGAGGCCGATAGGCTTCAACGCCTTTTCCTTCAATGAATAAGAGAGCTGCAGGTACTGGAAACGCACATACGAGCCATCCTCCACATAACGGTCGCTGCCAAGATAGTTGTAGGCTGCCGTGCTGCCGAACATGGCACGCGGCATCGGAGTAACATCGCCATCCTTACGCCAGCGGTAGTTGACCGACGCGCACTGATTGTAGGCAGTAGCCATACTCTGAAGTTCCATACGGGCCTGGTTCACCACCTTCACACCAAAACGATAGTTGAAGCTGGTGTTCAACTTCCAGTTCTTGTACTTGAACGTGAATCCGAAACCACCGCTGACCTTAGGCATAGATGTTCCGAGATAAACAAGGTCTTCCTCGTTAATCTGGCCGTCGTGGTTCATATCCTCATAAATGGCGTCACCACCCTCAAACCTGTAATTGGTGGTACCGTAATCAAGAGCCATACGCTTGGGTGTTCCGTCGCTGTTCATGATGACCTTGCCCTTTGCATCCAAGGCAACGGGAGCGGTCTTTCCCGCAGCAAGGAAATCATTGTTGATGAAGTTCTCGAACGCGGCGTTTGACCAGTTGTTCTCCTTCTTCATGTTTATCAGATAGTCGTATGTGTACTGGTAAACACCCTTGTACTTCAGACCGTAAATGGAACCGAGCGGATTGCCCACCTGCACATGAGTGAGATAAGACGACACACCGTTGGCAACGGTCCAATCCTTATTAAGGTTCGAGAGCACCTTGTCATCCATTGAGGTCAGCTCGTTGTAGTTCTGTGCCACGTTCACATAAGCGTCAAGAGAGAATTTGCCAGTCTTCACTATATTGTTGAAATTCACGTTCAACTCCCAACCCTTGTTTATCATGTCACCTACATTTGCATACAGCAACGTGGGATAACCTGTGGAGTGCGAAATCTTCACACCGCTCATGAGCAGATCGGATGTTGTCTTGTAATAATACTCAAACTCCGCCTCAATCTTATCGTCAAGCAATCCGAGGTTGAAACCGATGTTATATCCATTGGTAAGCTCCCATTTCAAATCATCAAGCTTGAGGTTGTTCATAATCATGGCCGGCATGTTGCCCACACCGCCACCATACTCACCGTCCAAGATATACGATTCGTAGAAAGAATCGGCACCGGTTTTCGGAGCGTTACCCGACAGACCCCAGCTGCCGCGTACGGCAAGCATGGATACCACGGGAGTGATAGGTTTCATGAAAGGCTCGTCAATAATGTTCCAACGCACCGAAGCACTCGGGAAATAAGCCCACTTGTTCTTCGGTCCGAACTTTGAGTTACCATCCGCACGCAGAGATGCCGTAAGCGAGTAACGGCTCTTGTAAGACACATGGCCGTTATAAATGAAACTCTGCGAACGCGACTTGCTGCTGCTGCTTGACGCCTTGCGTGCCCTTGCCCCCACAACGGGTGACGTGATACCCGTAGGCAACTGGCTGATGGTTTCCTCCTGTGAACTTGCATTGCCGGTATACATCTCATAACGGAACAACATGCTCGATGTCCAGTCTTCGTTCTTGAAATACGGAGTGAACCTGAGCTCGTTCTTCACGGTTATACCCATCTTGTTCTGCTCATAATTGTATGATTTGTTGTAGTTCTCATTTGAGAAACTCTCCTTTATCAACTCGGCAGGGAAGTAGTTGGGCTTGCTTTCCGCAAAGATGTCAAAATACACATTACCCTTATAAGTGAGGCGGCTCTTGCCCTCCTCGGTTCCGAGCAGTTCATACTGAAGGATGAAGTCGGGGGTGATACGGTATGTGTTGTCCTTCGACCAAGCCAGATTGGCGATGGCCACCGGATTGTGCAAGTCGTAAATCTTCGACAGGTTCGTGTTGCGGCTTGTAGTCTTGTCCATCGAGAAATACTCGTCTGTGTTGTTGCCATTGGCATCCTGACGGTATATACTCATGTTAGGAGCTATCTTCTGCGCATATCCGAGCAGGTCGGAATAATAGTTCTTGTTGTTGTTGGTGTAAGTGAAAGCGAAGTTTGTCGTAAACTTAATGCGGTCACTCACCATATAGTCAAGATTGAGACGGGTTGTAAACTGGTTCAGCGTCTGCTTGATAATGGTACCGGTCTGGTGCTTGTATCCGGCAGAGATACGGAAAGTGGCCTTCTCTCCACCACCGGTAAGGTTTATGCTGTGGTCATGTCCCTGTCCGAACTGCGACACGGCGTCCACCCAGTCGGTATTGTTATTCCAGTTCTCATAGTCGCCCCACGACTTGTCGTAGTTAAGCTCATAATAGCCACTCGTTGCATTTGACGACTGCGACGGATTGTACAGAGCCTCCTTCATAAGCATGGTGTAATCATCACCATTCAGCAACTTATAGCTGCTGGGCTGCCAGTTTCCAGAGAACTTGTAACTGTAAGACACACGTGTCTTTCCTCTCACACCGCGCTTTGTCTTGATTTCAATAACACCATTGGCACCTCTCGAACCCCATATTGCCGTTGATGCCACGTCCTTCAGAACGTTGATGCTCTGGATATCCTCAACATTGACTGAGAGCAGTGAGGCATAGCTCTCTTCATTGGCATCCTCGGCACTGAAATCATCCGGAGTGTCAAATATCTGATCGTCCACAACTATAAGCGGTTCCTTGTTACCGTTGATAGAGGTCACACCACGCAGACGCATTGTCGTTCCGGAACCGAGGTTACCGGAATTGGCCACGATGTCGAGACCGGCAATCTTTCCCTGCAGAGCCTCATCGGCACTGGTGAACGACAGACCTTCCACCTGCGACATGTCCATGGTCTGCTGGGCCTGTGCCATCTCACGCTTGGGAATGGACAGACCTCCTGAGTTTGAACGACGTTTCGACGTCACTTTCACCTCGCTTATGGTTGTCTTGTTGGCTCCCAGCTTTTCGTTGAACTTCGTACGCGAGCCTATTGCCAGCACAAGCGGTTTTGAACCCACGAACGACACGACGAGCTTATTCTTCGGGTTCTTGATAACCATGGAGAAGTTACCGTTGATGTCTGTAACCGTCGCTGTCACAATACGGTCGTTGGCGTCACGCTCCACAACATTGGCACCCATCGTAGGGCCAAAATCATCTGAAATCGTGCCGGAAATACGTTGCCCCTGGGCCACTACCGCCTGCACAACAAGCAGCAGCATTGCCGTTAGCATAAATTTTATTTTTGGCATAGTATCTTAATTTTATATAGTCAGTGTATTTGTTTAATGTCTCTTCGGCGATGAGGCTTTCGGCGTAAAGCCATTGGAGAAATTCCGGCTACTGTTGAAATAGAACGGTTCTGTAAGTTCGTGAACAACGGCAAACGAAGACGTTTCTACATACGAAGCCCCCGTTCTTGAGGCACCGAACAGCATGTCTCTTGTCATATAATTCACAATCTTATCATCCACAGGGTCACCGGTAGGCGAAGCCACTATATGGTGAACGAATCCGCCAAGGTCGGTAACATCCAAGCTGCAGTCACCGCTTCCGTGAGCCACGTTTATGTTGAGGCTGATACCGAGATTGTCGGTAAGGAATGTGCTGTATGCGCGGGCCTCCACACTCTTGTCGGCATATACCGAGTTCTTCTGGAAATGATAGCGTACGAATTGTTTCATAACGTCAATCATCTTCTTTGCCTTTTCAATGTCTGCCGGATTGTCAGAGGGTTCTCCGTCCTCACCGTCAGGATACATGATACCACGTATATCATCCCACGTCGGGAGTCCGTTGTCATGAGCCAGTTTCATGGCATCGTTGTTAGGGGCATACACAGTATAGTTATATGTGTTGAAGAAACTTACATTGTTGTCCAAGCACTTTGTTTCAAAGTTTGAGAACACACGGTAAGCGTCTATCGGAGTGATTTTTGTCTCCGGATCCGGTTCAGAAGATATTCCGGCCCAAGCCATCAGGTCTGCATCATCGAAACCGATGCACATATTAAGGAAATCACTGAACTGCGGATTGTCATTCAGTACAGAATACACACTGCGCACCGGACCCTGTATCAACCCGTCAATCTGATAAGATGTACCGTTCTTGTTGTCCGAGCGCTCTATTATCTTCGGGCTCTCCACGCCATCGTTCAGCTGCAAGCCGCTTCCCACGGTTCCGCCAACGACATCGCCACCTGAAATCTTCACTACACCGCCATGCTTTGTCTTGTAGAAATTGTTCTCTCCAAGAGTGCTCTGCGCGTTATCCGAAGAGTTCAGCACTATCGTATTATAGTTTATGATGTCAGAGAGCTGCGCGCGTATGGCCTCCAGGTCATTTCCCTGTGTGGTATATACGCCTATACTGTCTGTTATGGTATTTGTCTCGACATCATACTTCCATTTTGAAGCCGCGATATACGGAGAACGCGGTATTCTGTAATAACGTATGGCCACCGGCGTTCCTGTCTTCAACGATGTGGGATCGATATATCCCTTGCGGAAAGCGTCGTTGGTAGGCAGGAAGAGACCGAAGTTTGACGTCATTGTCTGCAGATAAGCGTAGTAGTCAAGATTCAGGGTAAGAGGGTCTGACGAACTGTTGGTAATGATATAGTTCACAACGCTCAAGTTGCTCTTGAACTTTGCCGGAGCCGACACTGCGTCATAACTCGTCGGAGCCACCATTTCCTTAAGTACATATATCACACCATTGTTGGCAATCTTTATATCATAACGGTCATCCGTTTTCTTTACATAGTCGAGTGTCATGCCCATGAAGTCACCCACATCGTCGGTAATGGTGGAGAATACGCTCGGTACGCTCGTCACGAAAGCCTCTTTCATAAGATTTGAAAGGATTGGGGTGACAATGCTGATAGGAATCATGTCTATGTTCTCCAACAGGTTTTCCTCGGACACGGGCACTCCCGTTGTCTTCAATGTTCCATACTCATCGAGAATGGATTTGCCGCTGCCTTTAAGGAAATACGTCTTCATAGCCTCGTCGTCGGGTACGAACATTGCTGCGAGGTCAGTCACACGGTCACTGTAAAGGCTCGTTGCAGACGATATGTAATAGCCGTTCCATCCCGGATCGTAAGGCAGCAGCCCTCCAGCCTCCGCCTTGTTGCTGTTGTTGAATATGGCTCCCTGCGAGTTGTTGCTCATATACCGAATCTCGAAGATGGAATCGGGACGATAGGACACATTGTTCTGTTCCGCCCAGTCAAGATAGCTCTCTGTAACCTTTCTGTTATACACAGGAACGGCATAGCGGTCGAGCATGCGGCTGAAGATGCTCGTCTCCGGAGTCTTGCGCAGCAACTGTGCCATGTTTCCTGGGGGGTCTATCACATTGTCCACCTGATGCACATATCCATTCTGGCATGTCACATCGGCATTGATGACCTTGTTACGGAAAATATAAGCGGACTTTCCGTCGTACTCCTCGCCGGTGAGTATGGAGAAGTCGCTTTCGGCACCGCTTGTAGTAAGTCCGCTGGTAAGCATGTAGTCACGTGTGAAATGCACCATCATGGGTTGCGTGGCATCACCCACTACTGTTATTCCGTTGCGGTCGAAACGTGTCCACTCCGGATTGTTCTTGTAAACCTGCGACGGCAGCAACATTTCCTGCAGTGAGTCTATCACACTGAGTGAAGTGGAATGTTTCACTGCAACGCCCTTGTCAACACCGTCATTACCATTGTTCACACCCGACAGCATGCCGGTAAGCATCGCGTTGTCAAGCATGGAGTAATAAAGCAACATTTTCTTCTGTGAGACAGATAGTTCTCCGTAACTCTTCACACCGAAACTGTTGTCACTGCCGAAAAAGCGCTCAAACGCCTCATCATTGGCAGGAAATACGGTTTTCGATCCCGTCCGGCTCAACACTTCTCTGTAGCCCAAGTCATCCACCAGCCTCAAATAGGTTGAGAATGTACCGGTCAACTTTGTCTGATCCGGATTCTTCAATTCGTCATAGATGCTTCCTCCGAGCCAAGACGGCCTGGATTCTTCATCCACTTCCTCATTCTTATCCACACAGGACGTTGTAAGCATTCCCGTGCAAATCAGAGAAAAACAAAAGATGAATCTCTTCATAATTTTCCGATTAAGTTATTATTTTTTTAAAGTTGTTTCAGTAGCCATCAAATGGATCTTGCATCCATTTTTATAGTTTTGCGTACAAAGATAGCATAAAAAAACTTATAAAAAAAGTAAAAAGTCCACTTTTTTTTAAAAAACTCCCCCGCTCTATAATAATCTGTTCAAAGCATCATTATATATATCAAAAAAGATGGATGTTTGGCAAAAAACATGGCAGGGCAACAAAAGAAAACAGGAGGCAAGAAAAAAACGCCCTGCCTCCTGTATTTAAGTTTTCACTCAAGTATGAATTACTTTACAACATACTTCTTGCCGTTCATGATGTATATACCCTTAGACAATCCGCTGAGCGAAGTGGCGTTGGAACGTACCTTTGCACCACTGATGCTGTAGATATCGCCCTTATTCACGGTCACCTTGTCTGTATTGACATCACTGATACCGGTCTCGTAGTCTGCTATCGAGCCATAGTAGTAGAGATGGCAAGAACCTATGTAGATGAGGTTGGGGTAAACTGTTGCGCCCTCATTCTTGCGTGTCAGACCTACACGAATCTTTCCTTCCTCGAGTGCGGCCAAATCCTCAACCTTGATAACCTTGGTATATGCCTTCACATTTCCGGGATAGTCCTGACTGGGGTTCTCAGAGTGTGTGAATTCCGGATTCCACATTGTGTAAACCTCGGTAGAATCTTCACCTGCAAAGATGTACATATCTGTAGTAGCCTCTTCCGTTGCATCGCCCATATTCCAGTTGCGGCAGATAACCTCTGCATAGAACTCATAAACACCGGCTGCGGGAAGTTCTACATCCTGATAGATGTACTTGGTGTCTGTGGCTGTATAGCCTCTGTTGTAATAAGCGCAATATCCGTCAGTAAAGTCTGAGTTCGACTGGAACTTCCATGCACCGTTACCGGTGGTACCGTCAACAACCCATCCTGTAGCATTCTTCATTGAGAATGTTCCGTTCACCATAGGCACTTCAGACGGTGTGGCATACGATGTGTTCACAAAACGATAAGTAACACGTGCGTCCATAAGAGTGGAGTCTGTCTGGACAAGCATGAGGGAGTCGCGCGAATCAGCGGTCTGTGCCTTGTAATAGTTTTCGGCCATTGTTATCACAGCGCCGAACTCCTCCTTACCCTTCGGGCGGGTCTCGTCTGCGAGGTCAGCCTTGCAGATGTCGATGTCCTTGCCCAGCTGGATATACTCTACATTCACTCTCTTGTAAGCGCGCACGGCAGCGGCGAGCACATCCTTGGCGGTGTTCAGAGCCGTAAGGCACTCCTGCGAGAAAGCAGTGTTGGCGTCGAGTTCGGCCTTTGCAGCGTTGATGGCATCGTTTATCTCGGTCTTACCGAAGCAGTAAGTTGTAGAAGCGGCGTCAGCCTCGGCCGATGTGATGGCCTCCTGCAGAGCCACCCTTGCAGCGGCTACGGCATTCTCATAGAAATATCTGTCGATATAGTCTTTCTCCACGCCTATCACGCGAATCTGCATATTGTCAAAACGATATGCACCTCCACCGGTAGTATTCATATAATTGTTTTTCAGTCCTGCCGTAATATCATTGCCGGGAGAATAGAATCCTATTTTCTTGTCACCGTCTTCAGGCATGTCAAACACATTTATAAATGTGGCGGCCTTATCGGTGGGGACATTCAATGCCACCTCGTTGTCATTTATGAAATATTTCAGACCCTCCACCGGAGTAAAATAGTCGGGAATATACCTGTTGTCGTTCTTTCCCTTTCCACTCATGAAGTAATTGCAGGCCTGTGCTTTCAAGGTGTAGAGATATTTTCCCTTGGGCAAGTCTACGGTCTGTGTGTAATATCCACCGCCGAGTTTTCCGTCGGCGGAATTCTCCTCACGCACATTAACAGTTTTGAAATTCCAGTAAGACGTACCTGTAGCGGCAGCGATACCCCACTGTCCTGTACCTGCGTCTACCGACCATCCCGGTACCAGACGCTTGTTTCCGGTGGCTACGTCATTAAAGGTGAAGTTGGTGAAGTAAGAAGAGATGTCGAGCGTGTTGGCATTGATGAAATCAGCCAGCGGCCCGTCCTCGGCGGCAAGTCCTGCAATAGTCTCCTCCACTTCTGACGCTGATGCATCCGGATTCTCCAGATAGGCGTTGAGCATCGGCAGAATGTCTCCTTCAAGCACAGCACGTGTCTCATCACCCTCTACAGAAGGTATCAGCGAAAGATAAGTGTTTATTTCGTTTATGAAATCGTTAACCATACGATCATCTCCCACCGGGGTTACTTCATAGACTCCGAAATCGCCGAAGCAGTCACCGCTTGCGAGATTGAAGAACCAGAAGTTAAGGAAACCGTCCTCGGGAGTAATCAAGTCATAAGCCAACTCAACCCATCCGTCATTACCTGTATAGGTAGCCCAGTTAGAATAGCTCGTAATACCCGTAACATCAAGTTCGGTATCCGTACGGAAAGCTATGTTCTGGTAGTTGGCATTACGGCCTGTATAATACTGTGTTGACGAAGAGCTCCAGTCAATCGACTTTACCTTGTACATGGCCACATATTGCGTGCTGCCTGACACCGGCACCACAGCCTTGAAATTGGCGGTAACCTTGTTGGGAATCTCACTTAAGGCTGTACAGTTCACCTTGATGTTTCCCGCAGCCACCATCAGATACGGCTGTCCGTTCGGGCTGTCCACGAAATCGGGGTCGCCGTCGGTTATGGTCTTGATAGAATCGGGATTAAGCGGAGTGCCTCCCATTGTAGTGATGGCGTCGGATCCGATAAGGTTTTGTCCGACAACCTTAAACTTACCATTGCGCGTATAGATGTAGTCGCCCACGTTATAAGCAAACGCAGAAGACACGCCCAAAGCAACAATAAGTGCTGTAAGTAAACGTTTTTTCATCTTGTCTAATTATTTAATTTGTTAATAGTAAATTCTGTCCTGCAAATATAGACATTATAAATAATACAAACAAGTTTTAATATGCGTTTTTTTAAATATTAACATTAACACCGTGATTATTGTCAAAAAACAAAGCAAATCATTGAAAAGAAACGGTTCTTCCGATGTTTGGAGTGACACCACGGGGTCACAAAGACACGGAGGTTGTTTTAAACGCAGAGATTATTTTAAACGCAAAGACGCGAAGACGCAAAGATTTCTTTTGGATTTTTTTGAGAACGGAGACACAGATTCATTATGTTCCTCTGTGTCTCCGTGTCTCTGTGTTCCAATAAAAATCTTTGCGTCTCCGCGTCTTTGCGTTTAAAACAATCTCTCTGTTCTCTGTTATTTGATAACCAGCTTGACGCTCTTGGCCACTCCCTGACCGTTGACACGCAGTATGTACGTGCCGGATACCAGTCCGAGGGTGCCGGCATGAGCGGCAGCTTCCGATTCAGTGGAAACGAATCCGGCCACCTGCAATCCGCTCAGCGTATACACGCCGCAACGAACTTCAGCATTTCCGGAAACCGCACCTATGCCATCGGCAAAAGTAACCACGCGCAACACTCCTGTAGGAGCGAGAAGTCCGGTGGTGTCCCAACCGAGACCGTCGGGCAGAGCCGGAAGATTGACCGTCGGCTTGCCTGTAAACGACTTCGCCTGCCAGAGGATTATCTCATCGCCAAGTTTCGGAGTGTAGGCATCGCTCAATGTTACATTAACCGTTCCGCTGAGCATAAGGTACTGGTCGGACTTGAGGTAAGTGCGCGAGTAGTTGGTGTTTGAAGCACTCTTCACATTGAGATTGACAACCGCTCCCGACTTGATGTTCAGCGTCGAGGTAACGGCAAAGAGCCCCGTTGGGTCTGTCGCACTTATCTGTCCGGGGGTCAGCGTAGCCCCGGCGTTCAGCGTCATGGACTTTACTGTGCCGAGTCCTATAACCGACGCGCCACTGTTCACCGTAACCGAGCCTCCGATGACAGATGTCGACGAATTGAACGTTGCCAGATAAAGCGTACCGCCATTAATCGTAACATTGCCGATTGAAGACTGCGCATTGGAAGTGCCTATTGTCCACATACCCTCGCCTTCCTTCTTCACGGGAGAGGTGAACTTGACAGTGAAATTCTGGTCGGAACCGTCAGAGCCGATGGTATACGTTCCCGTTCCGCTCAACGTTCCCTTTCCGCTTACCGAGGCTAAAGAGAGAGACACACCATTGTTGTCGAGAATTGCGTTGTCATCAACCACAACCTTCGCATTGGGGAAGCGTGCGCCGCTGTTTTCCTGAAGCGTCACCGCATTTACGCCATAAGAGTTTGTTCCATTGTAGCAAATCTGCAATGTACCGGTAAATTTGCTCCAGTCGCCTGAAAGGTAACTGCGCACATAGCGCGGATAAACCCTGAACGTGCCTTCGCCGGCCAGTCCGCCGTGATATACACATCTGCCGTCCAAATAAATGTTGCCCGACTTGCCCGCAGGCACGCTGAAGTTGGTATAGTCATGTATGTTTTCTGTCATGCTGTACTCCGTGTTGTCGTGGTTCAGCGTGACATTGTTGCCATTAAACACGAGTGTGTCGGGGAAATACTTGTCACTTGCGCTGTTGGCCGTAAGCGAAGCTATGGTACCCTGTTCGAGATACATTTTTCCGAACGAATTGCCCTTTGATATGCGCAACGTTCCGGCACCTCTTTTATATACAGGAGCCTTTACCGCCGACTTCACCGGCGCGGCAAGGTTGAGCGTGGCGTTCTGCGGAACGTCGAACGTGGCGCCGCCCTCGCCTACATTTATCGTCTGGACAGTCTTGACATCGCCCGTAACGGAGAGTGACGCACCGTTGTTGATGGTTATGGCAGCATCTGCGCCGCCCAACGCACCGAAGTCTGTACCCTCGTCATTGGCCAGCGACCCGACGGTAAGTTTTCCTCCATCAATAACGGTTCCGCCGGTATATTCGTTGGCATTGGATATTGTTGTGCCGGCCGCACCGTTCTTTATCAGCGTGGCTCCGCCTGAAATGGCCTTGCCGGTGATATTATACTCAAGTTCGTTGTTGTTGAACACTACAGACGAGGGCGTGAGATTCTGCGCCAGCACTACCTCTCCGGTTTTTGCATCGTCGTTGAACAAGACAACGTCACCGTCAACAAAAACCTCTTCCGAACCGCCGTGGGTCTTGAAATTGCTTGTCTCCGCAAAATCCCATACAGAGCCGTTCTCACCCGTCCATATTATCTCCATGGCATCACGCATGTCCTGCACTTCGACATACAGCTTGCCATCCTCATACACAACGACGGCCTTCACCCCGGCCAGTCCCTCTACAACGATATCATCCACATTGCCGTCCACCGCTTTCACGTCGGCAATATGATAACGTCCGGGAGTAAGCTTGTCCTCGCCTGCGGCAGGATGGCGCACAATCTTGAACACGGGAGACAGATATGCCGGACCGTTGCTCCAGTTCTTCTTGTCTATTTTCAGCGTGTTCATATTTATCTTGTCTGCCTCGAAACTTCCGCCATAAAGGTCCAATTCCACCATGGCGCCATAATTCAGTATCAACGAATCGGTGGTGATGACACCCTTGGCGTCCTTTCCGCCCGGACGGAGCACGGAGGCGTATTCCATTTCAATGCCCTTGGCAAATGTTCCCGCACTGTTCAGCACCGCGAAACGGTTCAGCCACAGGCGGCTCGACTGCAGCGTGCCGTCGAAGTTCAGCGTTCCGGCCCACACATCGGTGGGGCCGGTGTAGGTCTGCACTACGGCAGGCAGGTTGAGCACACCGTCGCCCTGCTTCACCAGACGCATGGAGCCGGTGAAGGCCCCGCCCGTGATGGTGTGTGTGAACGTCTCGGTGGTGATATTGTTGTTGTTGTCGTGTCCCTGCACCCATGTCGGGGCATTGACGGTGAGGATGTACGGGGCTGCGCCGTCGGCCACACCCACTGTCATGTCGCCCGTCTCGCACATTATTATATGCTTGTCGTTTTCGGTCGAACCTATGGTGGCACCGTCGGCAATTTCGGTACGTCCCGTCATGGTGAGAGGTGCCGGTGCCTTGGTTATGCCCTCCAGTTCGCCGAGGAAGTAACTCGTGTGGGGTGTCTGGTTGTATCCGCACATCTGCCATACCATGGCCTGACGGTACTGGTGGTCGTGCCACAAGGTGTAGTTGCGCCACTTTGTCGACACATTGGTGGTGTAGATGCGTATGTTGTTGTCGGCAGTGCGCATGATCACCTCCTCGCGCCAGTCGCCGAGAATGTCACCCTGATAGCAGGGTGTGCCCTTGGTGTCGTTGTTGGTCATGCTGCCCTCGAGCGTGGCTATGGCGCCGCGGCCAGCCTTATATATGGTACCGGCAGTGTTCTTGCCGTTGGCATAGTTGAATGTCTCCGAGCAGAGGTCGCCGTCCCAATATATGCGGAAGTTCTGTGCTATATTGGCTTTCGACCCGCCCGGTATGGCAGCATGCGTAACAGAGCTTATCAGACTGCCGTCTCGTGTGGAAGAGCCCTGCGCTCCGGGGTATTCATTGCAGAAATTGCCCATAATGGCACGTCCGTCATCATTTCCGCCCGTGGTGCGGTAGTATATCTTCGATGTGGTGGCATCGCGGAAATTGTTGTTGGGGCTGTCTTCGTTGCAGGCGAAAATCTCCTGTCCGTGGCTGTACGGGTCGAAGTCGCTGCAATGCTGCGAGTCGCCGTGTCCGAGTCCGGTGGTGGAAAGTCCCTTGCCGTTGTCGTCGATTACCATCGAGCCGAAAACGATTTCGTCACGGCCGTCCCAGTCTACATCGGCTATGCCGAAGTTATGATAGCCCTGCCCGTACCAGGCACCGCCCGTGTTGCAGTTCCAGCGCCAGCGCTCGGTGAGCTTGTGTGTGGCGGGGTCTACATCAAAGGCTATCATCTTGTGGCGGGTGTAGATGCCGCGTGCGAGGAAGATGCTCGGCTTGCGTCCGTCGAGATAGGGAGCACCGAAGAAGTGCTTTGTCGAGCGGTGGCCGTAACCGTCGCCCCAGGCCTTGCTGAGGTCGGTCTCGCCGGCTTCAAGACGCTTCAGGGGATATTCCATCTGCTGATACACCTCTCCGGTCTGTCCGTTGAGATAGAGCAGGAACTCTGAGCCTTCATGTATGAACCACTGCCCCGACATGCCACCCGACGGACGGTAGTTCTTCGACTTATTGCCGATGACGATGGTCTGTCCCGTGGCAGTGTGTATGGTGGTGCCGTCGGCGGCGCGCATCACGGCCTCGGCGCGTCCATCACCGTCCCAGTCGTATGCCACGATGTTGTTCTCGTTGTTTTGGAAGTCGGCCATGTTGGGTCCGAGGTCTATCCACCAGAGTCTGGTTCCGTCCATCTTGTACACCTCGATGATGGCATATTCGCCATTGTTCCCGGCCGGTTTGTAACCGTTGGCAGCATCACTGGCATTGTCAAACTTCAACAGAATCTCCAGTTCGCCGTCACCGTCGACATCGGCCACACAAGCGTCGTTGGGGATGTAGGTGCTGGTGAGCGCACCATGGTTCATCTTCACCTCCTTGTAATTTCTTGCCCAGGGGGTGGCCTCCTTGCTCTTTGCCTGTGCCTTGCCGCGCACTACGGCCTCTACGGTATACTTGCTCGTCACGGTGCCGCTCCTGTCGGTGAAATTTGACACCGACAGGGGTTCTGTGTTGATTTTCGTTCCGTCACGGTAGATGTTGTAGGTCACATCGTAGTATTCGTCGGCGGTGATTCGCCAACTGCAATACACGCCGCTGCCGGTCTTTACAGCCACAAGTCCACGGTCGACAGCATCGGTGGTGCGCTGCGCGAAACCGCCCACTGCCGTCATGCCGAGAAACAGCAACAATAATAGTTTTTTCTTCATATCAAGTGATTCTTTTAGTTATTGTTTCTTTTAGTAAGTTCCAATACAAACTGATTCTACACCTTATTATTTAGGGATATCAAGTAGTTTTATCCTGCAAAAATATAGTTTTTTTCCGTATTTGAAGATTTTTTCGGGAATAATTTTTGGTTTTTTGACGAAAAAGACACACCCCTGCATGGGTATTGACAGAAAAACATGTTTTGTTTTTGACTTAAAGACATAACTTTTTTGGCTTAAAGACATGTTTCTTTTGACATAAAGACAGAATCGCTTTGACATAAAGACATATAGCTGCGCTGTGTTTCTTTTGACATAAAGACATATAGCTACGCGGTGCTTTTTACGTGAAAGGGCATATCTGAATAAATGTATTCTACCTCATATCAAAAAACTCAGGTTCATCCGACATTTGGAGTGACATGTTACATACCAAGTATCGG
>NZ_URNN01000027.1 GCF_900549175.1 uncultured Prevotella sp.
CTAACCGTGATGCAAGTACGGCCTAAACGGAGTAAGAGGAGGGCCTCTCTGCTATATTGACAAATTAACATTCGCGTAACCTGCTGACTGTCAGCGTCTCCCTTTTGAACGAAAAATCGCGTATTTCGCATCGTAGTGCGGAAATCGTGGTCAGGGTGCCGTTTAACATACGTTAAAGTAATGTTATTTCATAGATTGTTAAATTGAGACTATGATACAAATGATTACGTCTGCCAGCCATCGTGGCAGCGAAAAAACAGTGTTAAGCTACAAGATGAAATCAAGGTAGTTCTCACGATTGATGTAAGAGAAAAGAGCATCGGGATAACCTTCGGCGAAAGGGCGCGGCGCCTTTGGAGTCTTCCTTCCTGCCTTAATCTCGAAGGCTTCAATATCTTGTCCGTTCTCCTCTATGAGGTCTATTTCCTGATTGCCGTATGTACGCCAAAAATAGAAATTGAGTCCCATGCGGTGGTTCAGACTTCTTTTCATCCGTTCACTTATGATAAAGTTCTCCCACAAGGCACCCCGCTCCACCTCCGTACGTTCGTTGTAAGGGCGGAAGTCGCGCAACACGGCATTACGTATGCCGTTGTCTTGAAAATACCATTTCGACGCTTTTGACACCTCCTTGCGCAGATTGCGTGAAAATCCTCCCAGCCTGTATATCACGAATACCTTTTGTAGCAGGTCAAGATACCGCTCCACAGTGTTGCGGCTGAGCGACAGCTGTCTGCCGAGTTCGTCGAGTGACACCTCGCTGCCCACTTGCCATGCTATAAGCCGCAGCAGGTCGTGAATCTTTTGAGAATGTTTAACGCCGTCCACCATAAGTATGTCGCGCAGCAGGTAGGCATCAACCACGTCTTCAAGATATTCTTTCTTTTCCTGGTCTGAATCGAGAGACAGCAGTTCGGGATAATGCCCGTAAATCAGCCGGTGATCAGTATTGGCCATTATCTCAAAATTATTCTCTTCTGACGATATTTCTTTCTCAGACAGGGGCGTAAGCATGAATTGTGTGCTTCGCCCCACAAGTGGTTCGCCGGCCTGATTGTGCAGCTCGAACGACGAGGAGCCGGTGGCTATGACGGCGATGTCGGACAGTTCATCAACAATGAATTTCAATTTCATGCCTATGTCTGGTATGTGCTGAGCCTCATCAATGGCAAGCAGAGATATTCCGCTAAACATACGCCAGTAGTTGGCTGTCGTTTTGTTTTCAAGGATTCTTGTTGTATCCATGCTTTCTCCGTTGAGCAAGAGCGTCTTTCCCTTTTGCCATCCATCGACTATTTGCCTGAGCAAAACGGTTTTCCCTACTCTTCGTGCTCCAAAGAGTAACATTACCTTCTGCGACCTGATGCGTTTCTCTATTTCAGATTGCATGGTTCTTTTTATAGCTCCCATATCTGTCTCTTTTGTTCCTATATGTGGCAAAGATAATACAAATACCCAAGAGAAAAAAGAAAAAGTGGGAAATTCTTCAGTGTCATTGAAGAATTTACTGGAAATTTCTTCAATGACACTGAAGAATTTTCCACTTTCCTTGTGTTTCTTATCTGATTCCTTTATTCCGCAGCGTTTTTCCTTGTGAGAATATTTGACCAGCTAAGTTGATAATTTTTGCTTCATGTATAGTTTTAAGGTGCGACTATGCCTATATGCTTTGCGTATATAGGTTCAGTACATTCTACCTTCCTCTACGGCTTTACATTTTCGCTGATATGGCGGATCAGATACAGGTAGAAGTTCTTCAGCATAATAGTGACGAGCATGAACACAATGTGCCCTACCATGAAGGAAAAAGACAGATGCGCCCATCCGAAGTTGAGCCTTTGTCTGAAATGCCCGACAAGTGCATTTATGTCCTCGCCACAAAGGTAGCTGAAGAACAGGGAGACGAAAATGCAGCCATAGCTGTATGCCTTACCACTACAGCCGTTTTTCAAAGCCCAATTTGGGAAAAAACATCCATTACGTGATAAATTCCACCGAAAGAGGTGATACTTTCATTTTTTATTACTAACTTTGCCATGTCAGATGCTTTGCTTGTTTTGTTAGTTTTGCAGCACCAAGATAGGTAAAATTTCTGACATGACCACGTGTTTTGAGAGCTTTGTTTCTCAAACACTTGGATTTATTACAATATTTTGTGCTGCGGAATTAAGATTCTATATAATACAAACCCTTTAAAATGAATTAAAATGAAAAAGATTAAAAAAACAATGGTTAGATTATTGGTCGTTACGACTATGGTCTGAAAATGATGATGATTTTTCCCTTGAAGGTTTGTTTTCATTCCCATATTCAGATCTTAAGCGAGCAGTCTGTGCTGATGCTATGCAAACATCATTGGGTATTTTAAATTTGATATTAGGAGGCTCAGATTCTGAAAGTCCCGGAAACAACATATTCAAGCCAAGTGAATCAAAAATCTGTGATAGATGCTATGGTACAGGAGTATGCCGGATGTGCAAAGGTGATGGTAGCCCTTGTCCTGTATGTACATCTGGAAAATGTCCAAAATGTCATGGCAGTGGCTATATGTAAACTTCCAATAATTAACGTGAGTTCGGAGAAAGGCCCTCTTGCATGAGGTCTTTTCTCCATTCTCTCCCTACATCCCATACACCAGCCCGAGACGCGCGGTGAACGTTCGGGCAGACACGTCGTCGTGATACGAATAGTGGGTGTTGCGGATATAGTAGGAAGCCGACAGGTCGAGAGACAATTTTTCCGAGAGAGACAGTTGCAGACGCGGATTGACCACAAGCAGCTGCGCACTGCCCTTGTCGCCCTGGGCGTTGAGATAGAGCGGGTCGGTGGTGCTTAGGTCCTTGTTCTCGTAACCCTTCCACGTGTAAATGCTGTAGAGATCGGCATTGATGAAAAAGCGTCCGTAACGTCCGAACTCCATCATCGTGTGCACCTTGGCACTGTAGCCGCTGCCCATGTTGTAGTCGCGGTCAATCACGTTGTAGTAGTCGCTGAGCGAGCCGCCAAGAAGTATGCCGCTGACAAAGATGCGCTGCTCCAGACGGGTGAGATTGCCCACGCCGGGGAACTTGTAGATGATGCCCGGTCCCACCGCCGCTGCCTCCGATATACGGAAAGGCACCTGACTGCTGCCGTCCTTTACGGGCTGCGAGTCGTAGTAGTTGAAATGCTGGAAAAAGCCGAACTCAGCCTGCATGCCGTTGGAAGAATATACCGGAGCGCTCCATAGCTGTCCGAGCAGATGTATGCCGCTGAAGAGCGGCTGGTTGGAGCTAAGCCCCATGGTTACATCGGCCGTGAAATAGTCGTAAGGCCGGTTGACCGACTCGTCGAACGGGTCGCCGTAAGAGAGGCCGACGTTGATGTACGGATTGGTCTCGCCGCGGAACAGCGAATTGTTGTCGGCCAGATACCGCAAGCCGGCCGACACGCAGAATGACACCGGCAGGCGGTCGTAGTCATGGTATTTGGCGTCGGTGTGCCTCACACGCCATGCCTCGCCGCGGACAATGCGGTTGAGCCCGCGTATGGGGCACACCACCGTGCTGAGAAACTCACGCCAGAAACGGGCCAGGCCGCGCTTGCTGTCATCGTAAATCAAATCACTGATACGGTAGGTTATTTCACCCAGACAGACACCGCCCACGGTGGTTGCCATAAGGTCGTTGATGGCCGGCGGTTCCGTTTCGCACATGGTCTCCCACATCAGACTGCCGCCAAAGGCGTACGGCACCGACTCCCAGAAGTTCATGCCGTTGCTGCGGGCGGCGTTGAAATAAAGTCCGCCATGGTAGGGATGGGCAAACAGATTGGTTGAGAACTGGTCGTTGTCCCACACAAAACCGGTCTTTATGTTGTGGCGTACCGTACGCGGAGAAACCTTTGCAAAGTCGGCATCAAGCACAAAACGGTCGAAACCGAGCACAAAGGCATTGATACCCACAACCTCGGCTGCCGCTATCCACGGATGCCTGCCCGACGGGCGGACAGACATGTCAGGCATACCCGAAACATAAGCCGTATCGGACGTACCGGTCAGGAGCAGTGGCTGCACGGGGAGGCTGCACTCCGCGTCGGCCGGCATGTCGACCACCATGCGCAGATAGCGGGCGGCCATGCTGTCGGTCTCGGCAGCCGTAGGTTCCACGACCGAATCAGCGGAAGCATCAACGGCAGAAACCATGACAGAATCCGTAAGAAGCGTGTCCGCCCCACCATGGCAGGGCAACAGCGAAACCACAAGAAGAATGGGAACGGCAGCCATCCGGCCGTGACCTGCAAAAAAGCTGAGACGGCGGAAGATATACGTAAGGGCGAAAGTGTGCATCATAATCAGTCGTTGTTATGTGTGATGTAAATCAGTACCTGCCGCCGGAGGGCAGACGGAACGTCAGTCCGGCCTCGGCTATCATCCTGTCACGGTAGTGCCGCGAATGATGGTAATACCGCGTGTCGCCATATCCCACGGTTACGAAAGCTCCGAGAATATGCCATTGATAATCGAGGTTGACGCGGGTCTGCAACGAGTAGAGGCGCTCGGGCTTGTCGGCGGAGTTACGCGCAAAGGTCTCCACGTGATAGTAGCCCACATCGCCGCTCACCGTGAGACGGCGCGACAGACGGAAATACTGTCCGATACGGTAGAACAAGGCTCCTGAAAAATCTTCGTCGAAACCCATATAATGCGAGCCGAAGCCGATGATGCTGTATGTGCTGCGATTGCGGAAACGCACTGCAAGATTGAGCTTCGTGGACGAACCGCCGTAGACCATCATGTCTATCCGGGTCTTGGGATTGACATTGACAAGTCCTATCTTGTGGGCGACGGTGTCGCGGCTGTAATTGATAAGCCCCACCTGCACGCCGCGCGGATGGGCTATGCACACGTTGAACAGACCTATCTGCGAGCCGTTGAGCGTGTCGGCGTAGTTGTATGCCGCCAACTGCACACCGCGCATGTACGACGAACAGACGTTGGCCGCACCGGAGAGCTGCACGCCACGCTTCACGCCCATCGCTATGTTGGTGACGGCACTCAGTTGCAAGCCGCGCATGGGCGTGGTACAGGCGTTGGTGAGACCGGCCAGCTGAACACCGTTGAAACGCGAGGCGACATTGGCGATACCGGCTATCTGAACACCGCGCATGTCGTCACTGCCGGCATTGAGCAGTCCGGCCAACTGCACGCCATAGGCACGGCCGTGGCTCAGGGCGGCCAGGGCAGACACGTTGACGCCGCGCATCTCACGACGT
Source organism: uncultured Prevotella sp. (assembly GCF_900549175.1). Classification (GTDB taxonomy): domain Bacteria; phylum Bacteroidota; class Bacteroidia; order Bacteroidales; family Bacteroidaceae; genus Prevotella. Next base: position 5,254 of record NZ_URNN01000027.1, read on the forward strand.
GTGGTGCCCGTGAGCAGTGACAGCTGCATGCCGCGCAAGGTATCGACATTGGCAAACAGACCGACGTTTAAACTGCTGAACAGCAACGAATCGGCCGTATGACGGTTTACGCCGATGCCTATATTGGGCACATGCCGGCCTTCATAAGGTTTTTGGGCACTGCACGGTGCGCAGAAACACGGCAGCAATGCCAACGACAGGGTGACGCATGCACACGAAACCGACCAAATATTCATTATCTTATACCGTTTACTGATTTATGCCGGCAAAGTTAATAATTCCATTTCTTACATCCGTCTCATTTAATGAAAAAATATATAAAAAGAGGGGCATGCCATCACGGCACACCCCCGTCAACTGAATCTTAGACATGTTATTATGTTGATACAATACTAACGTGCTCTTACTTGGCTACAGCAGATGTGTCGCAGGCCACAGAGTCACACGAGGCACTGTCACAACATGCACCGGCGGCCTGAGTCTTGACAGTGTCATTCTGAACGATGCTGTTTACATCTGCCGTGTTCTGTCCACCATTTGCGAATACGCCACTAACCGATACCATTGCCAAAGCAATAACTGCCATTACTGAAAACTTTTTCATAATCTTTTCTCCTTCTTTTTTAATTAGTAAATCAATAAATGTGTCTGCCATACGTAGTGCAACAGGCATGCCAAAAACGCCCGACAGAGCATAACATATTGACTGACAGAAAAGTACAGAAAAACAAGGAATTCAGAGGAATTGTGGAACAGTGTGGAGGAGTGTGGATATTTTCTACAGTTTCCTTCCACAGTTCCATCAAGTCATCAACAGGATATGCCGTATTTGTCAATCTTGTTGTAAAGCGTCTTGCGGTCGATACCAAGCAACTGCGCGGCACGGCTCTTGTTGCCTCCGGAAGACCGCAATGCGGCAACAATCCTGCTCTGCTCGTCATTGGCATCGTACAACGGCTGCACCACTTGCTGCGTTGTTGCGGCAGAAAGCGACGGAGCCACATCGGCAACGGTGATATATCGGGAACGTGCAAGCAGGACCGAACGTTTTACAACATTTTTAAGTTCGCGCAGATTGCCCGGCCAACTGTATGCGGCAAGCATCTCGGAGGCCTTGGCATCGAATCCCGCTATGTCACGGTCAAGCTCACTGTTGGCCTGACGGAGAAAGAGATCGGCAAAAAGAAACAGGTCGGCGCCACGGTCCTTCAACTCGGGCATCTGTATGGTGAACTCGTTGATGCGGTGGTAAAGGTCTTCACGAAACGTACCGCGGGCCACAGCCTCCGACAGATTTTCGTTGGTGGCACACACCAGCCGGAAGTCAACCTCAACTTCACGGGCCGACCCTACCGGCCTTACACGGTGTTCCTGTATGGCACGCAACAACTGCACCTGCACATCGTAACCCAGATTGCCCACCTCGTCGAGGAACAAGGTGCCTCCGGCAGCCTCGACAAACGCCCCACGCTTGTCGGCCACGGCACCGGTGAAAGCCCCCTTCACATGCCCGAAAAACTCTGAGGCGGCCACGTCTTTGGGTATGGCTCCGCAATCGATGGCCACAAACGGACGGTCGGCGCGGCGGCTCTGATCGTGTATGCTGCGGGCCACATACTCCTTGCCTGTGCCACTGGCACCCAGTATGAGCACCGACATGGGTGTGGGTGCCACAAGGTCGACGTAACTGTAAAGCTGGCGGGCAGCCTCGCTCGTACCACGGAGATAACGCGGCGGGGCGGCTTCTTCCTCACGCACGGACACGGCAGCATCGCGGCCGGCTTCGGCCAGTGCGTCATTAATCTTCTGCAACAGAACATCCGGCTGTACAGGCTTGGAGATATAGTCGGTGGCACCCGACTTCATGGCCAGCACTGCGTTCTGCACTTCGGCATAGCTTGTCATGACGATGAACGGCACTCCGCTACGGCTTTTCCTGAGCCATTGGAGCAGAAACAGGCCGTCGCGGTCGGGAAGGCGCATGTCGGACAGAACCAGACCGACACTACTGCCGCCGTCTCCGGACAGCAGTTTCACCGCGTCACCGACACGGCCGACCGTATCAACACGAAATCCTTTCTTTCCGAGCCACGTCCGCAACATCACGGCAAACGTAAGGTCATCCTCTACTATGAGTATGTGATTGTTCTTTGTCATGCAGTCTTAACGCAAATACTTTGCAAATATAAGACTTTTTAGAGAGCCGCAGCAGATATATTTACGTTTTTTGTATTTATATAACACTCCGCCCCGCTGACTGCAACCCATCAGAGAGTCAGTCTACATACACGTTTTCCGGTTCTTTCAGAATGGCATCCAATTCTTTCAGAACAGCCTCAAGCTCGCGCACGATGTCACCACACATGCTCAGGAAATCGCGGAACGGAACCTTGGGAACGGGTACAGCAGCAGAACCGGACACGCCGCGCATGGCAGCCAAAGCTCTGAGTTGCGGCACCACGGGTGACTGTATCATGACCGACACGGGTATCAGCTTATGTCCCAAGGCCGCAACGGCGGAAACAGATTCCGAAGCCAAACCTTCACTGTCATATACTTCCTCTGATACATTATCCGATGCCTGGCGGAAAACCTCCAGATGTTCGGCCGTAGAGGCATGGTACTGCCTAAGTATGGCAAGTTCTGACTCACGGTCGCCGTCGGCAAACTCTACAAGCGGTGCAAACCGCCCATAAGCGGGAACAGTGACGGCAGTATCTGCCGCAGCAGCCCCAGCCTTACCGCCACATCCGGACAAACGCACGATGACGGCAGAAAGGCTTTCCGGGGTAAACGGCTTGGACAGGCGTGCGGCAAAACCGGCCTTAAGAAATTCTTCGTCGCCGATGGCATCGTGGGCTGTCATGGCCACAACGGGCAACCGGTAACGCTCCAACCTGCGCACAAGGTCGAACCCGTTGACTCCGGGCATTTCTATATCGGTAAACATGATGTCGAAACGCCGCTCGCCGAGAAGAACCATAAGCTCTTCGGTATGACTGCAGGCACACACCTGCCAGTGCCCGCCCGACATGTTGTGCAGCATTTCGCAGGCAAGCTGAAGTTGGAACGGATCGTCGTCGATGACGGCTATGCTGAGGTCACGCGGCAATGCGGCATCGCAGGAGGAAGATGGCGGCTGGGAAGACCGGACCGGAACAGCGCCGGATGGCGCAACAGCCTCAACGGGCAGACATACGGTGAATGTACTGCCACGGCCGGGTGCGGTGTCGAGCGTAATCTCGCCGCCGAGTAAGTTTACAAGTTCGCGGGTGATGGACAGTCCGAGACCGACACCCTCAATTCCCTGTGCACCCGACAAGCGTGTGAAAGCGCGGAAAATGCGGCGGGCATCCTCTTCGGTCATTCCCGGACCGGTATCGGCCACCGACAGCCTCAACACACCTTCCGTCACATCCACCGTCACGGTGACACTGCCTCCAGCGGTGTATTTCAGTGCGTTGCTTATAAGATTCTCGGCTATCTGACGTATTCTGAAAGCATCGCCACGACACACACCGTCAAGTCCGTTACCGGCATTAAAAACAAGCGCAAGCCCCTTGGCCTCAGCTCTCGTCCGGAAACTTTCAACACAGTCGGCAAAGAGAACCTCCGGCGAAAAACTGACACTGCGCACACTGACACCGCCCTTCTCCAGCCGACGGTAGTCGAGCAGCGCACCCACAAGCTGCAACAGATGGTCTGCCGACGAACGCATGACGGCAAGCCATCCCACTGCTTTGGAACCGGAGACGCAGGGGCGCAGAAGTTCGATGAATCCGGAAATGGAAGCCACAGGCGACTTGATGTCGTGCGTGATGGTGAGCAGCAGACGCTCGCGCTGCCCGAGCAGGTTTTCCGCATGCGCCCTTGCCTCTTCGAGACGCCGGCGGTATGAATCGGCACGGCGGTTGTCACGCCAGATGAAAAACAGTGAAACCACGGACAACAGCACGGCGGCAACGGCCAGCATGCCCATCCGTTCCACCGTAGCCGCGCGGCGGGCCATGTCAGCCTCACCCGCACGATGGAGCCAATCACGCTCCGCACGGCTGATGCTCTCCATCAGTTGCTCGGTACGGCGGGCAAGCTCTATGCCTGTGGCCTGCAGCGTACGGGCACTCTCCATTATACGCATGTTACGGGAACGGAGCCGGCGCTTTTCCTCACGTCCCACTCCGGTAAGAACTTCGGCCAAAGTGTCACTGACGTCGATAGCCTGCCTTACGGTATCGGTACCGGCTTGCCGGTCCGACACAGAAACAATGGTGGTGTCTGACCGTGAACGGCGAAAGACATCGGCCAAACGGCGGAAAAAGGTCTTGCCGGTACGATTGACCACATACGTCACCTGCTTCTCGTCCCTGCCACGACTTACATCCGAATGTACAACAACAGAATCACTGCCATTGCGCAGACGCTCTGCACGACGTTCAGACACCAGCCCCGCCACATCCGCACCAAGTATGGAGACGAGACGGCGGGTGTTCTCACGCTTGCTTTCCAGCAACTGTTGCAACGAGTCGATACGGGCACGCTGAACAGTATCGTCGAGCATCACGGACAAGCTGTCGGCACATGCCCGTGTACGGGCTATGGCCCGCATGTAGTCATCCCAACGATTCACGTCACCCATACAGACGGCACGTTCCGTATTCTCAACCTCAAAGATACCATGCACAAGGTTGCCCGCCGCATCCCATCTGGCAGTCATGCCACGTTCAACGTCAGACAAACGTACAGCCGAACGTGTGTATCTGTAGATGACAATCACTGCCACACCAAACATTGCTATAACGAAAGCATAGCCCAAAGCCGCCTTCAGAGGTATGTCCAACTTTTTCATTGCCGGTTATATGATATGTCTCAAATTATTGTATTTACGTACAAAGATACTTCTTTTTTTATATCAGTGATAAAAAATGTTTCTTGAAATGATTAAATTTGCAAACTGCTTAAAAATGGAGAAATGGAATTATAGTTTATGAGACTTCTGACGGAAAATCAAGGTAATCACTAAATAAACAAATTAAAAAGCATAACAAAACGGATGAAGAAAAGATTTTTAGGATTTGTAGCCGCGGCCGTGACTGCTGCCGCCGCAAACGCCACACCACTGACAGTATGTGACTTTGAGAATTATCCCATAGGCACAACATGGACCATGTGGCACAACGGAAGCGGAGATATAGCCTCGACGGCAACCGTCGAGGCCGACCCCGCCAATGCAGGCAACAAGGTGCTGCACATCGTATTGAAGGAATGGGGGTGCCACCCCGAGTTTGAACTGCCCACGGAACTGCGCGGAAAGGCTCTGACCGACCGCTATCCGATGGTGACATGCGACATCTACCGCAGCGGGAACGATGCCGACGACTGGAAGCAGTTTGCCGTATTCTTGGGCACGCAGGAGGTATACCGCGACGAGGGATATCCTTATCAGGGCGACAAGGGCGTATGGCAGAACAGGAAATACACAATGAAGGCAGCCGAAGAAAACAACACGGCAGGTGTGATAAGACTGGGACTGCACCACAACAACACCGACTACTACATCGACAACATACGTCTGACGGGAGAGTACGATGACTACCTGACCACAGAAGACGGCGGAACGCTCGACTACTGCTCGGCCAACACGTCAAGCTCTTACCGCACCATCGGCGACAACATCTTCATTCCGGCAGGCACGACAACCAACGTGCGGACATCGCGCTATTCGGAATGGACGGGAAAGGTGGCAGGCGAAGGCACGCTCAACATCTACGCCGGAGGCGAACGGTCGTACATAGGCACGCAGTCGAGCAAGGGAGCCACCGCCCCCGACTGGAGCGCGATGAGGGGCGAGGTGGACATCTACCCGTATAAGGAGGTGGCCTCGGGCTGCGGTTTCTACGGCCTGCTGATGAACAGCGGCACATTCCAGCCCGACAATATCGACGCATCGCGCTGCAACGAGGTGTTCATGAACAGCAGGGTTGTGCTGCACGACGGGGCAACGATAGCCGTCGAGTCGGGCACGCGCGGCATCAGGTTCGGACAACTGAGCACCGAAGCGGGCAGCACGCTCGACGGATATTACAAGAAGAGTACGGCCAACTCCTACTACATCGTCGGGGCGAACGGTGCCGACGCCGTATTGGCAGGAAAGATTCATGCCTCAAATTCGGGCAACAGCATAGGTCTCATCAAGGAGGGAGCCGGTGCGTACACCATCACCGGCAACGACAACAACATCAGTGCCGGCATCCGTCTGCTCGGCGGAACGCTCCTCATCGCCAACAATGCGACGGCGGCCGAGACGGACAAGAAGAGCGGCGCGACGGGCAACGGCGGAACCGTGTTTGTCTTCAACGGCACGACGCTGGGCGGCAACGGCAGCATAGGCGCACGGACGGAGGTTTACGGAACGGTAAGACCGGGCATGACGGGTACAGGTACACTGACCTTTGCCGACTACACCACATCAGCCGGCGTGAACGTGACGCTCCACCCGGAGGCCAACATCGTATGCCGTGTGAAGAGCGCTGAAGAATATTCACGTCTTGACATACGCGGAACGATGGCATACAACAGCAAGACCGAGACGTTTGAGGACTCCGAGAAGACGCCGCGGCTGACAATAGCTCTCACAGACGGTGCATCGCTGCAGGTGAACGACGAGATAACGCTGCTTACTACAACGCGGAAGGAAGGCAGCGACTGGGGCTTCCGGATGCGCTATCCCAAGGCTTACACGTGGGTTGTGGAGCAGCGCGAGGGCACCGACGGCTCATTCAGCGTCGTGGCCAAGGTGACGTCGCTCGACTACAGTGGACAGGGTGACGTCAGCGATGATGATGATGACCCGGGGAACAAGGGTGAGTATCCCGATGATGACTGGACGGCGGATATGACCGACACCACTCCGCTGCGCACATACGCTGCCCAACTGGGCAAAAACATCGGCGTGGCTGTGGCAAGCTACCGCTACGACTGCAGCCGTGATGACGGCGAAACGGGCCTTGTGGGACGCGAGTTCGACCTGCTGGTGGGCGAGAACGAGATGAAATTCGACGCCACGGAACCGTCACAGGGCACGTTCAACTACGGCGGTGCCGACGCCGTAATGTGGGTGGCCGACAGAAACAGTCAGGAGGTGCGCGGCCACACGCTGGCATGGCACTCGCAGGTGCCCGCATGGGTTAGCCAGGACGGCAAGAAGAACAATAACAACTTCACCCGCCGCGAGCTGCTCGACATATTAAAGAACCACATCTTCAACGTTGTAGGAAACTACAAGGGACGCATACGCGAATGGGATGTGTGCAACGAGGTGCTCGACGACGACCAAAGCATCGTGCGCACAGACCCGACTGCCTACAAGCTGCGCCCGTCGATATGGTCGACATATATCGGCGAGGAATTCATCGACTCGGCTTTCGTATGGGCTCACCAGGCCGACCCGGACGCACGTCTGTTCATCAACGATTATGGCACGGAGTTCATGGGTGACACGAAGACGGAGGCCTACTACAACCTGATAAAGCGGCTGAAAAAGGACGGACTGCCCATCGACGGTTGCGGACTGCAGTGCCACCTCACCACGGGACAGCTCGACACGCTGAAACTGGAGAAGAACATACGCCGCTATGCGGAAATGGACATGGACTGCATCATCACCGAGCTTGACATTGCGCTGGCCAACCCCTACGCCGATGACGCCCTCGACATTCAGGCAAAGGAGTATGGAGCCATAACCCGTGTGTTCCTGCGCAACGACAACTGTCCGTCGATGCTCGTCTGGGGTATCTCCGACAACCATTCATGGCGCCAGAATAGTCCGCTGCTCTTCGACAGCAGTCTGAAACCGAAGCCCGCCTACTACAACGTTCACGCGCAGCTCCGCAAGGCCGCAGAGAAGGCCGCTGACGGTATCGTTTCTCCGGAAAAGCCGGACAACGGCGCAAAGATTGTCTCCACGACGCTCTACGACCTCTCCGGCCGCCGTATCAGCACGCCGAAGGGCATAGTAATCGAGAGGAATGTATATTCTGACGGCAGCGTGAAGGTGATGAAGATATGCCAACAGTAAGAACGGAGCCCCTACTGTAAATGGGGAGAATTATAATTCATAAAACAGCAAATAGGGTGTGTCAGTTGCTTTTGGCACACCCTATTTGCTTGTTAATACTTCAATCCCATGTTGTAGAGTATGAAGCTGTAGATGTCGGCCTGCTCTTCGAGCACCTTTGCCAACGGCTTGCCACCGCCGTGGCCGGCTTTGGTGTCGATGCGGATTAGCACGGGCGACGTTCCGGCGTGACACTCCTGAAGCGTGGCGGCAAACTTGAACGAATGGGCGGGAACGACGCGGTCGTCGTGATCGGCCGTGGTGACGAGCGTGGCGGGATAGGCGGTGCCGGGACGGAGGTTGTGCAGTGGCGAATACTTATAGAGATACTCGAACATCTCCTTGCTGTCTTCGCTCGTGCCGTAGTCGCTGGCCCAGTTCCAGCCGATGGTGAACTTGTGGTAGCGCAGCATGTCCATCACGCCCACCTGAGGCACTGCCACACGGAAAAGGTCGGGACGCTGTGTCATGCAGGCACCGACAAGCAGTCCGCCGTTGCTGCCGCCGACTATGGCCAGACGGTCGGAAGAGGTGTAGCGGTTGGCTATAAGGTATTCGGCTGCGGCGATGAAATCGTCAAAAACGTTCTGCTTCTGCATCTTCGTTCCGGCCAGATGCCACTCCTCACCATATTCGCTGCCGCCGCGCAGATTGGCCACGGCATATATTCCGCCACTCTCAAGGAACGGTATGCGTGATGAAGAGAAGTAAGGAGTAAGGCTTATATTAAAGCCGCCATAACCGTAAAGGAAGACGGGATTGCGGCCGTTGCGCTTCATGCCCTTCTTGTAGGTGATGCTCATAGGTACACGGGTGCCGTCCTTGCTGGTGTAGAATATCTGTTCGCTGACATAATCGGAAAGCCGGAACGACACCTTGGGTGCGGCGAAAAGAGTGCTCTTGTCGGTCTCCATGTCATAGCTGTAGATGGTTGTAGGCACGGTGTATGAGCCGAAACCGTAGAAACATTCCTTGTCGCCCTTCTTTCCGCTGAACCCCACAGAACCTATCATCGGCAGCGTCACCTCATGCAGACGGCGGCCGTAAAGGTCGCAGACGTAGGCATGCGACGAGGCGTCCTTGGAATAGGTGAGCAGCAGGCGGTCGCCAATGACGTCGGCACTCTCCAGTACGCTCTCGCTCTCAGGCACCATCTCTATCCAGCTGTTGATGCCCGGAGCGGCCAGCGAGGCAGACATGAGGCGGCTGCGTGGTGCGCCCGCGTTGGTCATTATGATAATCTGATTGCCGATGTTCTCTATCGGATAATAATAATAGTTCATGTCGGAGGTCATCTGGATGAACTGCGACTCGGGCTGTTTCAAGTTGCGCACATAGAGATTGTTGCCGGCACCCTCGCCGCTTTCGGACAGAAACGCCATCGTCTCCTCCTCATTGACGGATATGTCATAGAAACGCTTGGGATATGCGGGGTTCTGATAGAATAGCACGTCGGCACTCTGCGGCGTGCCTATCTTGTGATAGTATATCTTGTGACCCTCGTTCACGCCGGAGAACTCCGTGCCCTTGGCCAGCGGGGCGTCGTAGGCACTGTAATAGAAGCCGTCGCCATGCCATGCCGCGCCGGAGAACTTTGCCCACTCTATATGGTCGTCGAGCAGGCGGCCGGTGGCAACGTCGATGACGAAAAATTCTTCCCAGTCGCTGCCGCTGCGCGAGATGGAATAGGCGGCGTACTTGCCGTTATGCGAGAAATATACGCCTTTGAGAGCCACCGTGCCGTCATCGGAGAGCTTGTTGGGGTCGAGAAACACGCGCTGCTCGCCGTCGAGCCGGTCCATAGTGTAGAGCACCGACTGGTTTTGCAGTCCGTCGTTGCGGTAGATGTAGTAGCGGCCGTGACGCTTGAAGGGCGTGCCTATCTTCTCGTAGTCGGCCACCTGCTTAAGCCGTTTGAGCAGCTTTTCGCGAAACGGTATCTTCGCGAAATAGGCGTTTGTAACCTTGTTCTCGGCCTCCACCCAACGGGCCGTGGCCTCACTGGTGTCGTTCTCCAGCCAACGGTAAGGGTCGGGCACACGTGTTCCGAAATATTCGTCTACGGTACCGTCTTTCGCCGTCTTCGGATATTCTGTCTGTGCCATGATTGATTGTGATAACAACGCGGCAAACGCCAACGTCATGATTGTTTTTGTATTCATATAATAAAATTTTTATCATTACGCATTTTTGGTGTGTCACTTTCTTTACGAAACCTCCGATAATGGGTGAAAACACATATAAAAACATCAACTTTCGCCCGCTATCGGGATAAAACCAATGCAATAATCCTACGGCTTAATATATTATGTGCGACAAATATACTAAATCAATAATAGTAAGTGTCGGCACAAATTTAAGCAATCACAAGATCAGCAAGCCACCCCAACAAAGGTGCTACTCCTTGTAAAACGGTAACATGATTTGCTACATTTGCCATAAATTCCTGATATTTTGAGTTGTAGGAGCTTGAACCTGCGGTAGTTTCCATTTCTTCAACCAACTGCAATAGCTGAACGTTATTGTCTGACAGTTTTGCCACGATAGATTTAAGTTCTTCAAACTTTTGTCTATCCTCGGAAGAAATCATGGAAACATTCGAGGAATTGTCTGTTGAGTTAATATAGACTCTCTGCGCTGAAATAGATTGAACCTTTATAGCATTTTGTTCTGTAGGAACCTTTCTTTCAGGTATAATCTTGGCTTGAATATGAGGTTTAATAAGAGAATATGGCTCGACATCATCGCAAACATCTACGAATGTAACGATAAATCGGTCAGTAATAGAGCCTCTTTGTCTTTCGATTACATCGCCTACCTCTATTGGTATATTGGTGTCTGACATGAAGGCGACTTTAGATTGAATTTCAGCCTTAATAGGAATACGAGTGCCATCTGCTTTTTCTAAAATAGCAGATTTTTCTAAATTTGATATTCTCATTCTGTCAATAAACATCTTAGTAATATTTTTATGCTGCCACTACGGGATAGCGTTCATAAACATAGTTATATACTTTCTCCGTGTATTCGATAATTGCTTCTTCGGAATATGTTTCAGGCATATTGCTCCAAAGCGTTTCGAGTACAAGTTGCTTTATCTGAGCGCAATTATTTGGATCCTCTCTCCATAAGTGTATTTCGCTAATGCGAGTCTTGACAATATCGAGCAGCTCGGCTGACAGTTTTTTAAGTTTGTCTATGTCAGGTTTCGAGAGATCTTCTTTGAAAAGCAGATCAAAAAATGTGAGCTGTTCATCATTAGAGAAACCCTCGCGCACATATCGTCTTTCCTCGTTGTCGAGGCGTTTGCTCAGATCGATAAGAGCCATAAAGGTCTTCTCTATTGAAGCCCTGTCTTGCTCGGCATTATATTCCTGAATGATGCGCTGATATTCCTCGTAGAAATTGATTCGAGAGGGGTTGTTGCGCAGCATTGCATCTATGCGCTTTTTGATAAGTTCGTCAATATCTTCAAGCATAAGGTTTTGGTGTCGCATTTTAGCAAATTCCTTGCGCAACAGGTCGAAATCAATGGAGCTAATATCAAACTGACGTGTGCCGGTGAGGTTCGCGTCAGGCTGTGTACCGATTTCTTCGCTGATAATTTCATGGATAGCTACTGACAAATCGGTAGTGTCTGCCGATTTACGTCTTTTCTGCAAAAGGTCAAAGATGGCTATAATCGCATTCTTGTCAGCAATTATAGCTTGGTCGGTGATGTCGTCTCGCGACACGAATTTCATCAGACGTTTTATTGTACCACCGTATGTGCAATAGGTCTTTCTTATTTCCACAGACCTACACATCGCGTCTGCGGCATCTTTTAACAAAGCCATTTTTGTAAAATCTCTTGCGTCGACCAATTTTTGCAACTCAAATCCATGCTCAGCAAGGAACGATTTTGCACCGACAATAGCTTCAAGCAGATGCCGCAGAAGTTCTGCTTTGTCAACAATTGGGTCGTTGCCACTCTCACCTGCGTCTGAACGTACGGTATAGTCTGCCAATGCTTTACGCAGGGCCTTGACTATGCCAATATAGTCGATGATAAGACCATTTGGTTTCCCCGCACATACTCGGTTGGCACGAGCGATTGTTTGCATAAGTGTATGGGCTTTCAACGGTTTGTCAAGGTAAAGGCACGACAATGACTTAACATCAAAACCGGTGAGCCACATGGCACAAACGAATACCACTCGCAACGGATTGTCGCTGTCTTTATATTCCGCGTCCAGTTTACGGGTTTCCATTTTCTCGCGGTGAGGAAATATGTTCTTTCCCCACTTTTGGAAATAGGCAATTTCGTTTTGCTCTTGTGATATGACGACTGCCATTTCTGTCTCTTTCATCCATGCCAACTTGCGGTTTAGCTCCATAACCTCCTGTTGGTTGGGGTTATTAGCAATCTGAGTTTCAAGTTTGGCAATTGCCTCTTGCCAGTATTCCTGCACATAATCATACATTAAAACGCAAGCGATGCGGCTCAGACATACGAACATTGCCTTTCCACTCGTCCAAAGGTCGGTGTAATGCCGCACAAAGTCGCATGCAATCATACGCAGACGCTTCTCTGATAAAAGCAGGTGGATTTCTTTGGCAAATTCGCGCTCAACCTTTTCTTCTTGCGATGGGTCAAGATCGGCTGCCTCAATAGCTTTTCGGATTTTTTCGTTGATGGCATCCGATTTCAATTCTTTCAATTTCTCGCCACGGTTCTCGTAAAAAAGTGGCACGGTGGCGTGGTCATCAACGGCTCGTTTGAAGTCGTAGATAGAGATGTAGTCACCGAAAGTACGGGTAGTGATGTTGTCGTCCTTGAAAATCGGAGTCCCGGTAAATCCTATGCGATGGGCGGTAGGGAGCAGTCGCATCATGTTCTCAGCATAGATGCCGTTTTGAGTGCGGTGGGCTTCATCGCTCATCAGTATTATATCGAAGTCCGGAGTATAGGGCGTTTCGTCGGACTTATTGAATTTGTGAATTAGCGTAAACACGAACGGCGGGTTCTCCTTGATACGGTCAATCAGATTTTTACCACTCGAAGCCACAAAGTTCTTCGCCTCACCTTTTAGCAGACCGCAGTTGACGAACAATTCGGAAATTTGTGTGTTTAGTTCTTCGCGGTCAGTAATTACCACAAAGGTTGGTGTACCCTCGAATTTGCGGTTGATTTTTCGTGCGAAGAATACCATTGAGTAACTCTTGCCGCTACCTTGTGTATGCCAAAACACTCCGAGTTTACCGTCCTTGAATTTACGGTCGCGGTAAGCCTCGATTGCATGGTTAACTCCGAGGTACTGGTGGTTGCGCGACAGAATCTTGACAGTGCGACCGTCTGAATGGTCGTAAATGATGAAGTTTTCGAGCAAGTCGATGAAGATGCGCTTGTTGCAAACGCCTCGCAACATGGTTTCGAGTTCGACATTGCCCTCGTCTTCCTCTTGAAGTCGTTTCCACTCATGGAAAAACTCATACTTGCTGCCGAGTGTACCAATCTTTGCCTCATATCCGTTACTAAGCATCAAGAAGGCGTTATAGTGGAATAATTGCGGAATAGTGTCGAGATAATCGAGATAGTTATTATCGTAGGCGTTTTTCACATCTACGGAATTGGCTTTCAGCTCGATAAACAGCAACGGTATACCATTTACAAAACCGACAATGTCAGTGCGACGGCGATAATAAGAGCCGTGTATCTTCATTTCCTTAACGGCGAGGAAATGATTGTTGCCCGGTTTATTCTCGAAGTCAACAAGACGCGCTGTGATAGTTCCTGTTTCGCTTCCGGGGCGTGGATCTGTCACCTTGATGCCGTCATGAATCATGGCAAACTTTTCCTCGTTTATTTGCATTAAGGTGTTTGTTGTAGAATATGACAAAAACTGCGTTAATGCCTCATCAATTTGATTTTCGCTCATCCACGGGTTAAGACGTTTGAGAGCGGCAATCAGTTCGCGAGTAAGCACCACATCGCAATACGAACGGCGGCCGAGTGTGCCGTCAGCGCCCAATACTTCCTGATTATATGCCATCACGACATCCCAACCGAGTTCATCATGTAGAAGGTTTCCGGCACTTTCTTGAACGAGTATATTTTCCGAGTATTCGTGTGACATAACATTCAATGGTTGTTTTGTTCCCTTAATGCACGTACTTCATCAAGCGACATTTGAAGTTGCTTAATGAGAATATCTTTGGGCGGCAATTCCGTAAGATAGTTGGCGACTTTTATACCTGCGGCATCCAATTGCAGCAACTCTATCCGCTCGTTGTTGCCCTCGGTGCAGAGTATAAGTCCAAGAGGCGATTCCTCGCCGGGTTCTTTCTCGTAGCGGTCGAGGTAGCGTAGATATAGCTCCATCTGTCCTTTATAATAAGCCTTGAACTTGCCAAGTTTGAGGTCTACTGCAATCATACGGCGCAATCTTCGATGATAGAACAAAAGGTCTACCTTAAAATCCTCGCCGTCAATAATCATGCGTTTCTATCGGGCTACAAACGTGAAGCCGTTGCCAAGTTCAAGCAGAAAGCTTTCTATATGCGCAATAAGACTGTCTTCAAGTTCACTTTCCGAGTAGTTTCCTTTCAGTCCAGTAAAATTAAGAAAGTACGGGCTTTTGAACACCAATTCGGGAGAAATGGAATGTTCATTGCGGAGGGTGGCGAGTTCAGCCTTAATCAATTCCTTTGGTTTTGAGGCAATGGCTGTGCGCTCAAAAAGCATACCGTCTATTTTTGCTCGGAGGGTACGGATAGACCAATTTTCTTCGGCTGCCATTGTAAGATAAAACTCGCGCTGTAAGCAATCTTTCATCGGCAGAACCTCCTGAAAATGGGACCACGACAATTGTGTCGACAGTGTCGACACAATTTGCTGATCGGGCAGAGCTTGTGCAAACTGCATCATACGGCGCAGGTTGCGTGTTGAGAACTCCCGACCGCCAAACTCTAATTGAAGCTGACGTGCCACATTCTCTACAATACGCTGACCGTATTCAGCACGTTGGTAGCCGAGTACATCACGGTTGATGCGCTCTCCAATATTCCAATACAACAAAGTTATTGTCGCATTGGCAGAAACCGCCACGTGCTGCCTGGCATCAGCAATCATAGTGCGGATGTCAGAAACGATGGATTGTTCTGAATTATTATGCTGTACAATCTGTTCCATAGCTATGCCTGTATTTCTATTTGTCCTGAAATGAGTCGTGAAAGAAGAAATTGCCTGCTTTCTATTGATCTTGCCAAACGCGATTTTACATTCTCAATCTGATTATAATATGAAGTACAAAGCCTATTGAATTTCGATAATACTTCTATCGGAGGTATATGAAAAGGAATATTTTCAATCATACCCTTAGTTAGAAATTTGATGGTTGAGCCACTCGCACCTACAGCAAGTGTATTCATACTTTTCTTGATGGCAAAGTAAGCTAACCAAAAATTTGTTTCAATATGAGTCGAAATGACATATGTCCTTTGGTATGCCTCAAACTTACCTCGATAAACTTTTACGTTAAAATCTCCATTCCCAGCTAATATAATAGCCAGTTGGTCGAATGAATATGAATTGGCACATATCGGTTCTTGGGCACAGGTAAAAAATGGAAACAATCCGTTTTTGCCTCCAAAATTAGCATCTTTCTTGCCTGTTACGATAGTGCATTCAGAACCGACTGAAGTTAAAATCCACTCCTGCGGCAAACCATTATCCTCAATGGGTTCGGTTTCGTGATTGGGGAAACGGAGGTCAACAAACCACTTGTTATAAAGTCGTTGCGCAGCTTCTTCAAGTAGCGCAATCTGTCGCTTGCAGTTGTCAATCATATCATCGTAGGCAGATAGTATCTTTCCTATTTTCCTCTGAACTGTGATATTGGAATGAACTGACAATTCAATATTCTCAAAAGCAGATTTTGCTATGTATTCTCGCCCGGATGCGGTTCCTTTATTTATGCTTTTTAGGTTCGGTAAAAAATTGAGAAGAAGATAATAGACGTAGTCATTATCGTAATCGTCGTTGGGAATAACAGCGTTTATAGATTGATTAACAAAACAATCGCATGGGGTCATAGTCAGCTTTGTTCCAACCGTGCCGATACAAGGAACACAGATTGACTTAGCAGGAATGAGGCGAGAACGGCAATCATGGGCGGCTTTCTCAGAGAACATTTCCTCGACAACGCGAGTGTATTTTTCTTCCGGATTTATGTCTGTTGGTTTTATCCACAGGGCATAGCCCCCGTAGTTGTCGGGATTTTTCTTAAACGGAGTGCTGCCGGTAATGATATTACCGAGGTCTCTAATTTTTACTGTTTTCATTTCCATAGCAGCGATTCGTTTGCTTTGATGGTTGCGAAAATTTCAGCGGAGCGATTTTGCAGCGTTTCGAGTTCTGCATGGATTTCTTTCATGCGTGTGGCAAAGTCGATGCCATCGTCTTCTACTTCTTGTGCTCCTGTGTATGCTCCGGGCGTAAGCGAGAAATTCTTGGCCTCTACATCGTCGATGGTAGCGATGCGGCACAGACCGGGAATATCGCGGTATGTGCCGTCCTCACCGAACTTATCAAGAAGCCATACAAGTTGATTGGCCACTTCGAGGGCTTCGGTGATTTCTGCAACCTGAGCGGTTGTTTCTTCAACAAGTGCCTTGATTTCTTCTTTATCTTTACGCTTACGGGTGGCTTTTGCTTGTGTCTCCAACTCTTTTAGATGCGCTTTAAAAGTGGCAAGCGTAGCAGCTATGCCGTCACGATAGGCCGTTACCGATGGCTCGGCAGGGTGAAGCGCGGGATTATCATAACGATGGTAGAAATTGTTGAGCCACATGTGGTATGTGTCAAGAAGCTCCTTGTAGAGGTTTGTTTCTCCTCGATAGAGCCATACAATGGCATTTATGTTGTGCATCTGCCATTCGTTCCATTCATTGAGCGTTTTTTCAACGACAGTATAGTAGTTTCGAGCATCAATGAATAGAATTTTATCGCGGTTTTCCTCTCGCTTTGCTTTATCAAAGAACCATAATGTACAAGGCAAAGTTAGCGTATAGAAAAAATTGTTGGCTACCGAGATAAGGCAATCTACGTGACCGGAGCGCACAAGCTGTTCACGGATAAGTTTATCTTTGCTCTGCGAATCGGTTGCCGACGATGCCATAACGAATCCGGCACGTCCGGTTTCGTTAAGATAAGCGTAAAAATATTGAATCCACAAGTAGTTGGCGTTACTGATTTCCTTTTCCTTATTCACGGTAGGCAGACCAAATGGAAGTCGGGTGGAATCCTGTACATCAGCTTCCTTAACGCCATTAACGTTAAATGGTGGGTTAGCCATCACAAAGCCGCACGAACCGACAAGGTTATGAGCATCTTTTGTATATGTGTTGGCATCGTCTCCGCTCTTTATCTTTGCATTGAGGCCGTGAACAGCCATGTTCATCAGACATAGCCGAGCGTTGAAATCCACTTTTTCCTGACCGTAGAAAGTGAGTGTAGAATTGGCGTTCATTCCGAGGTTGTTCACGAAGTCACCGCTTTGAACGAACATACCACCACTGCCACAAGCAGGGTCAAGGACTGTGCCCCGTTTTGGTTCAATGATATTGACAATCATCTGCACCAAAGACTTCGGGGTGAAGAAAACGCCGTCGTCATCGGCAATAGACTTTGAGAACTTGCCTGTAAAGTATTCGTAAATGCGACCGATAACATCACCGCCGACCTGTTCGAGCTTGTCGTTGTTGAAGATGCGGAGCAGTTGAGCAAGGATTGCGTCATTGAATATGTCGTATGTCTTTGGGAGGCTTCCGCGTAACAGTTCGCTTTGTTCCTCAATCAGACGCATTGCATTGTTTACTATGTCGCCAAGTGAGGATAGCAATCGGCCCTCAGCATCGTGGATGCCGGCGGCACTCGGATTGTCAGATAGATTCAGCAAAAAATCATATTGAGCCTCTTGCGGAAGATATAGTGCGCTTTTAGCTTGAAAGTCCTGAGCGGTTATTGGTAAGATTTTACCATTACGCGAAGGACGATTTTTGGATATTTCAGCTTCAACACGTTTAAATCTGCCGAAAGCATATTTGAGGAAAATCAGGCCGAGAACGGGCATACAATACTGATTTGCATTTAGATTAGCACTTGCGCGAAGCAAATCAGCCGATGCCCACAGGTCAGCTTCGAGTTTCTTTATATATGACTTGTCTTCCATTCCGTATTTGATGTTTCAGATTGTGAAATATACTAATATGCAAAGTTAACATTTTTTTTGCTAATCATCACTTAATTATAACGGAAAGTTGTCTACAAACGAGCATATTGCACAATTTTTTTTATTTTCTACATTCTTATTGAGCAATAACAGATTATGCGACCACGGTAAAAAATGCTATGCTCTGTAGCAGTTTTGGAATAGAAACGTAAAGAAAGGGCACATCAAAATTATGTCCCTACCGGTGCCATCCAGCATCTGGTACACCATGACAAACATGGAAGAAGCCCCGCAAACGGCATTTGCGGGGCTTCTAAGACGTTATCGACCGACGGTTAGTCAGCTAACTTGGCCTTGATAAATTCGCGGTTCAGACGGGCGATATTGGCTATCGACTCGTTCTTGGGGCACTCGGCCTCGCAGGCACGGGTGTTGGTACAGTTACCGAAGCCCAGTTCGTCCATCTTGGCAATCATGGCCTTGGCACGCTTGGCAGCCTCGGGGCGGCCCTGCGGCAACAGGGCGAGCTGGCTCACCTTAGAGCTGACGAAGAGCATGGCCGAACCGTTCTTGCAGGCTGCCACGCAGCAGCCGCAACCGATACATGTGGCGGCGTCCATAGCCTCGTCGGCATCCTCCTTGGGAATGAGGATGGCGTTGGCGTCCTGAGCCTGTCCCGTACGTACGGTGGTGTATCCGCCGGCCTGGATAATCTTGTCGAACGCAGAGCGGTCAACCATGCAGTCCTTGATAACGGGGAAAGCGGCCGAACGCCAGGGCTCAACGGTGATGACGTCGCCATCGTTGAAGCGGCGCATGTAGAGCTGGCAGGTGGTGGCACCCGTTGCCGGTCCGTGGGGATGACCGTTGATGTAGAGCGAGCACATACCGCAGATACCCTCGCGGCAATCGTGGTCGAACACGAACGGCTCGTTACCCTCGCTGATAAGCTCTTCGTTAAGGATGTCGAGCATCTCGAGGAACGAGGTATCGTCGGGGATGTTCTTCATCTCACGTGTGTCGAAGTGACCCTCGTCCTTGGGGCCGTTCTGCTTCCAGTACTTCAGTGTGAAACTTATATTTCTTGCCATTTTTATTTCGTGTTATTAGTTCTTATAATTTCTTGTCTGTACCTTTATTGCCTCATATTCAAGCGGTTCCTTGATAAGCTCGGGGGCCTTCTCGTCGCTGCCCTGATACTCCCAGCAGCCTACGTAGAAGAAATCCTCGTCGTTACGCTTAGCCTCGCCCTCCTCAGTCTGGTGCTCCTCGCGGAAGTGTCCGCCACAGCTCTCCTCACGGTGCAGGGCATCGTAAGCCACAAGCTCGCCCATGGTGATGAAGTCGCGCAGGTGGATGGCCTTGTCAAGCTCCACGTTGAGACCTTCCTTGGTTCCGGGGATGAAGAGGTTGGTGTCGAACTCCTTGCGCAGCTCCTTCATCAGCTTCAGGCCTTCCTCCAGTCCGGCCTTGGTGCGGCCCATACCCACGTGCTCCCACATGATGTGGCCCAGCTCCTTGTGGATAGAGTCTACAGAGCGCTTGCCCTTGATGTTCATCAGACGGTCAATCTCGGCGTTCACCTTCTTCTCTGCCTCCGCGAACTCAGGCAGGTCGACAGACAGACGCGGCCAGATGGACTGGTCGGCCAGATAATTCTGTATGGTGTACGGCAGAACGAAGTAGCCGTCGGCCAGACCCTGCATCAGGGCCGATGCACCCAGACGGTTGGCTCCGTGGTCGGAGAAGTTGCACTCGCCGATGGCGAAGAGTCCGGGGATGGTTGTCTGAAGCTCGTAGTCAACCCAGATACCACCCATGGTATAGTGGATGGCGGGGAATATCATCATCGGGTTGTAGTATTTCACGCCGTTGATTTCGTTGGCCAGCTCACCGGGATTGACATCGGTAATCTCCTCATACATGTCGAAGAGGTTGCCGTAACGCTGCATAATCTGGTCGATGCCGAGGCGGTTGATAGACTCGGAGAAGTCGAGGAACACGGCCAGACCGGTGTTGTTGACACCATATCCGTGGTCACAGCGCTCCTTGGCGGCACGTGAGGCAACGTCGCGGGGCACGAGGTTACCGAAGGCCGGATAACGGCGCTCCAGATAGTAGTCGCGGTCTTCCTCGGGAATGTCGCTACCCTTTATTTCACCTGCCTGCAACTTCTTGGCATCCTCCAGCTTCTTGGGCACCCAGATACGGCCGTCGTTACGCAGCGACTCCGACATCAGCGTCAGCTTCGACTGCTTGTCGCCGTGAACGGGGATACATGTGGGGTGAATCTGAACGTAAGAAGGATTGGCAAAATAAGCTCCCTTGCGGTAGCAGGCCATGGCGGCAGAACAGTTGCAGCCCATAGCGTTGGTGGAAAGGAAGTAGGTGTTGCCGTAGCCGCCGGTTGCTATAACAACGGCATTGGCGCTGAAACGCTCGAGCTTGCCGGTGACGAGGTTCTTGGCGATGATACCGCGGGCGCGGCCGTCGACGATAACCACATCCTCCATCTCATAGCGGGCATACAGCTTCACCTTGCCGGCCTTGATCTGGCAGCTCAGCGAAGAGTAGGCACCGAGCAGCAGCTGCTGGCCTGTCTGTCCCTTGGCATAGAATGTACGTGACACCTGTGCACCACCGAAAGAGCGGTTGGCGAGCATGCCGCCGTACTCGCGGGCGAAGGGCACACCCTGAGCCACGCACTGGTCGATGATGTCGTTGGACACCTCGGCCAGACGGTAAACGTTGGCCTCGCGGGCACGGTAGTCACCACCCTTCACCGTATCGTAGAACAGGCGGTAAACGGAGTCGCCGTCGTTCTGATAGTTCTTGGCGGCGTTGATACCTCCCTGGGCTGCGATGGAGTGGGCGCGACGGGGAGAGTCCTGTATGCAGAAGTTGAGCACGTTGAAGCCCATCTCGCCGAGCGAAGCGGCGGCGGAAGCGCCGGCCAGACCCGTACCAACGACGATGACGTCGAGCTTGAGCTTGTTCTTGGGGTTCACCAGACGCTGGTGAGCTTTATAGTTGGTCCATTTCTCGGCCACGGGGCCTTCGGGTATTCTGGAATTTAATGTCTTAGCCATAATAATATTCTTTCTTCTTAATATTGATTAGCATTGTAAAACCTTGATATTATCCGACGCAACATCCCAGACAGTTCTGGAAAGCGAAGAACAACACCACTACGAGGAAGCCAAGCATGAGCAGGGTTGAATAGGCAATGCCTATCACCTTCCAACGGCAGAACCAGATCTTACCGTTCCAGCCCAATGTCTGCATGGCGCTCCAGAAACCGTGGGTGAGGTGGAACCACAGGGCTGCCAGCCACACGATGTAAAGCACTACATACAGCGGATTGGCAAATGTCTCCTGAATGTAGGCATAGCCGTCAGCCGGATCGTAGGCCGTGCAGATGCCCGTGAGCTCTGCAAACATCATGTTGTACCAGAAGTTGAACAGGTGGAGCAACAAGCCGAGCACGACAACGATACCGAGCACGAGCATGTTCTGCGACGCCCACTCCACCTTGCTGTGACGTGCCGTCACTTCATAACGTGCCGTTCCGCGGGCACGGCGGTTCTGCATCGTGAGCAGGAACGCATAAACGATGTGAACGACAGCCAAGGCGGCAAGTCCGAGTGTTGCCACAAGAGCATACCAGTTGGCACCGAGAAATTCACAAATCATGTTGTAAGCGTCACCGGAAAAGAGCGCCACCACGTTCATAGACATGTGGAATGTCAGGAACAAGATGAGCGCGATACCGGTAACCGACATCACAACCTTTCGACCAATAGATGAATTAAATAACCACATAAATGATTGAAATTAAAATATTTAACTGTTAAACTTAAATTGTGTCACAGTCGCGAGCGGAAGGATAGCCTCCCAAGGAATGAGTATCACTACTTTGATAATAGGTATGTTTATTAAACATTTAGATTGCAAAATTACTATAAATTAATGATAAATCAAATTTTTTTAGATAAAAATCAATTTTTCATGTGGATTTGCCTTACTGCAACTCGGGGAGTTAAAAAGGGATCATCCGACATTTGGAGTGATGGATAAGGAATACGTGCCCCCCGATATCGTATCAATGTAGGGTCATAGTCTTGTCTTTGACCACAATATAAATGGTAGGGTCATAGTCTTGTCTTTGACCGTGCTTTCATGATTT
>NZ_URNN01000028.1 GCF_900549175.1 uncultured Prevotella sp.
AAGTTAACGGCATAGCTCTTCTTGCCTTCCGGCAGATTCTTGCCTTCATAAACGTCAAACAGCTCAACCTTCTTAAGCAGCTTTTTCTCCGTCTGGCGTGCCGTCTCCTCTATTGCCGCAAACTCGACACTGTTGTCGATAAGCAACGCCAGGTCGCGGCTCACCGCCGGATATTTGCTTATTTCCGTGTAAAGCACCTTGTTCTTGCGTATCACCTTCATCAGCGCGGTCCAGCTCAGTTCGGCGTAGTACACGGGCACGTCGATGTCGGCGGCCTTCAGAATCTTCTTGCTCAGCACACCCATCTCCACGAGTTTCTTGCCTCCGCGGTTCTCTATCGTCAGTCCGGCCGAGAAGATATCGTTGTCGCTCTTCTTGCGCACGGTCATTCCGGGCTGCACGCCTATGCGGCGCATTATGTTCTCCACGTATGCCTCCAGTTCGTAGAACGTGCTGTCTTCGTCCGGATGCGCCCAGCTGCCCTCAACGCGCTTGCCTGTTATCCAGAGTGCCATGTGGTTGTCTTCGCTGTAGGCTGCCATTGGGTTGTCTTCATTCTTGCGCTCGGGAGCGTAGTGATAGACATTGCCGAACTCGAAGAAACGCAGGTTGGCGTTCTTGCGCTTGATGTTGTGTTCGATGCTCTCCAGTCCGCCGAACAGCAGTGTCTGCCGCATTACGTTGAGGTCGGTGCTCAGCGGGTTCATTATCTTCACGCTGTTTTCTGCCTTGAACGTGTTGCGCTCGTCATAGTAGGCGCCGCGCGTAAGCGAGTTGTTCAGTATCTCGTTGAACCCGCATCCCACGAGCTGTTCGCTCACAGTGTCGGCCAGACGGTGCTTCATGTCTTCGTCGCCTTTCACCACAAGACAGCTCTTCAGCTGCGTGGGTATCTCCACATTGTTATATCCGTAGATGCGCAGGATGTCTTCAACCACGTCGCACGGACGCTGCACGTCAACCCTGTAAGCCGGAACCTCTATCTCCAGTCCCGCGGCATCTTCTGCGAGAACCTTCATCTCGAGGCTCTCGCAGATATTCTTTATTGCCTGCTGCGGTATCTCCTTGCCTATCAGACTGTTCACATAATCGAATTTAAGTGACACTTTGGCGGGTGACACCGGTGTGGGATACTCGTCGCGTATCTCCATCGACACCTTTCCGCCGGCCAGTTCCATGCACATGATGGCAGCCTGCTTCAGGGCGTAAATCACTCCGTCGGGATCGATGCCGCGCTCGAAACGGAACGAGGCGTCGGTGCTCAGGCCGTGGCGGCGTGCGCTCTTGCGTATCCATGTCGGGTGGAAGTAGGCACTCTCCAGCACTACGTTAGTCGTTGTGTCGTAAGTGCCGCTGCCCTTTCCGCCGAAGATGCCGGCTATACACATGGGCTCTTCGGCATTGCTGATGCTCAGGTCGTGTGCCCCCAGCGTGTGCTCCACACCGTCGAGAGTGACAAACTTCGTACCCTCGGGCTGTGTGCGCACCACAATCTTGTGCCCCGCAACCATGTCGGCGTCAAAGCAGTGAAGCGGCTGTCCGTAGGCCATCATTATATAGTTGGTGATGTCCACGATGTTGTTTATCGGGCGCAGGCCTATCGCCTTCAGCTTGTTCTGCAGCCATTCGGGGCTTTCCTTCACCTCACATCCCGTCAGGCTCACGCAGGCATAGCGGCGGCAGGCCTCGGTGTTCTCTATCACCACGTCTATCGGCATGCCGGTGTTGTCGACAGTGAAGGCGCTGCAGTCCGGACGGTGCAGGCTTGTCTCATGACCGTTCTGCTTCAGCCATGCGTAAAGGTCGCGCGCCACACCCCAGTGCGACAGCGCGTCGGCACGGTTGGCGGTGATGTCCACCTCTATCAGCCAGTCGCTCTCCAGGTTGTAATACTCTGCCGCGGGCTGTCCAACGGTAGCGTCTTCGGGCAGCACGATGATGCCGTCGTGACTTGTGCCCACACCTATTTCGTCTTCGGCACATATCATTCCGTTGCTCTCCACACCGCGGAGCTTCGACTTCTTTATCACAAACTCCTTGTCGCCGTCGTAAAGCACGCATCCGAGGTCGGCCACAATGACCTTCTGTCCGGCAGCCACATTGGGTGCGCCGCAGACTATCTGCGACGGGGTTTCACGGCCGAGGTCGACCGTTGTCACGTGAAGATGGTCGGAATTGGGATGTACGTCGCAGGTAAGCACCTTGCCCACATACAGACCTTTCAGCCCTCCCCTTATACTCTGCACTTCCTCGAGAGCATCAACTTCGAGGCCTGTCGACGTCAACGCATCGCAGACTTCCTGCGGTGTGAGTTCGAAGTCGACATATTCCTTTAACCACTTATAGGAAATATTCATTATATTGCTTCTTTAGTATATACTTGAAAAATATCGCGCAAAATTACAAATTTTTCCCCATTTGTGCAAACTTTCTTAAAACGTATTGACTGTATGGTGCAAATTTAGATTCACAGACATGTACGGAACCGCCGTTTTTTGAATTTCGAAAGTGGCCGTTTCGCGTTTCGAAAGTGGCACTTTTGCGGTCCGAAAGCGCCACTTTTGAAGGCCGAAAGAGGCCGTTTTGAAAGTCAAAAGTGGCACTTTTGAAAATGCGCAGTCGCCCCTTTCAATGCAGGCTGTCCACATATCCGGCACACATCTCGGCACAACGTTCGCCGTCGACACCGGCAGACACTATGCCTCCGGCGTATCCCGCCCCCTCGCCGCAGGGGAAGAGGCCGCGCAGGCGTACGTGCATCAGCGTGTCGGCAAAGCGCAGTATGCGCACCGGAGCCGACGTGCGGGTCTCCAGTGCCATCATTACGGCCTCGTTGGTAAGAAAACCGTAGCTCGTCTTGCCGAACTGCCTGAAGCCCTGCTGCAGGCGCGACGCCACGGCGCGGGGCATCCAAAAGTGCAGCGGCGACGATATAAGTCCGGGGGCATACGAGCTCTCCGGAAGGTCGTAACTGAGGCGACCGTTCACGAAGTCGGCCATGCGCTGCGCCGGAGCCGTCTGCTTCATGTTGCCCTGCTGCCAGCAGTCGCGCTCTATACGCTCCTGCCACTCCATCATGCGCAGCGGGCTGTCGCCCTCTATGTCTTCGGCCCGCGTCTCAACCACCATGCCGCTGTTCGACCAGCGCCCCCCGCGCGAGCTCGGGCTCATGCCGTTCACCACTATCTGCCGCTTGTCGGTGGCCGCCGGAATGACAAATCCGCCGGGACACATGCAGAACGAATAGACGCCGCGTCCGTCGACCTGGGTGACGAACGAGTATTCGGCCGCGGGCAGATATTTGCCGCGTCCCTGCCGGTTGTGGTACTGTATACAGTCTATCAGCTCCGAGGGGTGCTCGAGACGCACACCCACGGCAATGCCCTTGGCCTCCATCTCCACCTTCGCCCCGTTCAGGTATCTGTAGACATCTCGGGCGGAATGGCCCGTGGCCAATATCACCGGTCCCCTGAAGGTGAGCTCGCGGCCCGTGCGGAGGTCGACGGCCTCGATGCCTTTCACCTCGTCTCCGGCAACGATGAGCCGCGTCATCTTGGTTTCGTGATGCACCTCGCCGCCCGACTTCAGTATCGTGTTGCGCATGTTCTCTATCACCCGCGGCAGCCGGTCGGTGCCTATGTGCGGATGGGCGTCGGCCAGTATGTCCGTTGAGGCACCGTGCTGGCAGAACACATTGAGAATCTTCTCCGTGTTGCCGCGCTTCTTGCTGCGGGTGTAGAGCTTGCCGTCGGAGTAGGCTCCCGCCCCACCCTCGCCGAAACAGTAGTTGCTCTCGGCGTCCACCTGCTGCATCTTCGTTATCTTCGACAGGTCTTTCTTGCGCTCGTGCACATCCTTTCCGCGCTCCACCACCACGGGGCACAGACCCAGCTCTATCAGCCGCAGGGCGGCAAAGAGTCCGCCGGGACCCTCGCCCACCACCACCACGCGCCGCGCTCCCGACACGTCGCCGTATTCGGTATGGCGGTATATGTCGTCGTGGGGCTGCTCGTTTATGTACACCCGTACCTTCAGGTTGACAAAAACCGTGCGCTGACGGGCGTCGATGCTCCTCTTCAGCACCCTCACGCCGGTCACCGTGCGTGCGTCGAAACCGTACTCGCGGGCCACAAACTGCCTTATGCCCTCATCGCTGCCGGCCACCTGCGGCAGCACTCTTATCTGATATTCGCTGACCATACTGCTATGTTTTAACGGGCGCAAAGGTACATCAAATATGCGGAATAAAAGAATTTAATTGGCCGTTCGTCATTCATTATTCATTTTTCCTTTCCTTTTTCCACTGATTTTTAGTAATTTTGCAACGTTTTTTATGCAGGAATCAAATTAACAGAACAAAACAATATGGAATTAGCAAGCAAATACGACCCACAAGCCGTGGAGTCGAAATGGTATCAGTATTGGCTTGACAACAAGCTGTTCAGCAGCAAGCCCGACGGTCGTGAACCCTACACCATCGTTATTCCGCCGCCAAACGTGACAGGTGTGCTGCACATGGGACACATGCTGAACAACACCATTCAGGACATCCTCGTGCGCCGTGCACGCATGGAGGGCAAGAACGCATGCTGGGTTCCCGGCACCGACCACGCCTCGATAGCCACCGAAGCAAAAGTGGTGAACAAGCTGGCGCAGCAGGGTATAAAGAAAACCGACCTCACGCGCGACGAGTTCCTCGGCCACGCATGGGACTGGACCCGCGAGCACGGAGGCATCATTCTCAAGCAGCTGCGCCGTCTGGGAGCCAGCTGCGACTGGGACCGCACAGCCTTCACCATGGACGAGAAGCGCTCGGAGGGTGTGATAAAGGTTTTCTGCGACCTCTACGAGAAGGGACTCATCTACCGCGGCGTGCGCATGGTCAACTGGGACCCGCAGGCACAGACGGCCCTGTCCGACGAGGAAGTGATATATAAGGAGGAGCACTCGAAGCTCTACTATCTGCGCTACATGGTGAAGGAAGAGCCGGGACGCTACGCCGTCGTGGCCACCACACGCCCCGAGACCATCATGGGCGACACGGCCATGTGCATCAACCCCGCCGACCCGAAGAACCAGTGGCTGCGCGGCAAGCACGTAATAGTGCCGCTGGTGGGCCGCGAGATACCGGTGATAGAGGATGACTACGTGGATATAGAGTTCGGTACGGGCTGTCTGAAGGTTACTCCCGCGCACGACATCAACGACCATGCGCTCGGCCTGAAGCACAATCTGGAGACGATAGACATCTTCAACGACAACGGAACCATCAGCGAGGCTGCCGGCATGTACGTGGGCATGGACCGCATGGACGTGCGCCGTCAGATAGAGAAAGATCTCAAGGAGGCCGGACTGATGGAGAAGGTAGAGGACTACAACAACAAGGTGGGATGCTCGGAGCGTACGGGTGTGCCCATAGAACCAAAGCTCTCCACACAGTGGTTCCTCTCGATGAAGCACTTCGCCGACCTGTCGCTCGACCCCGTGATGACGGACGAGATACAGTTCTACCCCGCAAAATACAAGAACACATACCGCCACTGGCTGGAGAACATCAAGGACTGGTGCATCAGCCGCCAGCTGTGGTGGGGCCACCGCATACCGGCCTACTACTTCACCACGGCAGAAGGCAAGCGCGACTTCGTTGTGGCACGCACGGCAGAGGAGGCTCTGGCCAAGGCAAAGGAGAAGAACGCGGCGCTGACCGCCGACGGACTGACGCAGGACGAGGACTGCCTCGACACGTGGTTCTCGTCGTGGCTGTGGCCCATCTCGGTGTTCGACGGCGTGAACAACCCCGACAACGAGGAGGTGAAATACTACTATCCCACGAGCGACCTCGTTACGGGACCGGACATCATCTTCTTCTGGGTGGCCCGCATGATTATGGCCGGATACGAATACCGCGGCACGTTCCCCTTCAAGCATGTATACTTTACGGGCATCGTGCGCGACAAGCTGGGCCGCAAGATGTCGAAGAGTCTCGGCAATTCGCCCGACCCGCTCATGCTCATCGACAAGTACGGAGCCGACGGCGTGCGCATGGGTATGATGCTGTCCGCACCCGCAGGCAACGACATCCTCTTCGACGAGAGTCTCTGCGAGCAGGGACGCAACTTCAACAACAAGATATGGAACGCCTTCCGACTGGTCAAGGGATGGCAGGTGGAGGACTGCGAGCGGCCGGCCGCAAACGAAACGGCGGTGAAATGGTTTGAGGCTAAGCTGAAACAGACCAACGCCGAGGTGGACGACCTGTTCCGCAAGTACCGCATATCGGAGGCGCTCATGGCCGTCTACCGCCTCTTCTGGGACGAGTTCTCAAGCTGGTATCTCGAGATGGTGAAGCCGGCATACGGCCAACCCATCGACCGCACGACGTACGATGCCACAATATCGTTCTTTGAAACGCTGCTCAAGATGCTGCATCCGTTCATGCCTTTCATCACCGAAGAGCTGTGGCAGCACATCTGCGACCGCAAGGAAGGCGAGTCGATTATGCGCGACCGTCTGGAGGTGGCCGCACCGACCGGGGCCGACGAGCGTCTTGTGGCCGACATCGAGTGCGTGAAGCAGATTGTGAGCGGCGTGCGCACGGTGCGCAACCAAAAGAACATTGCCCCGAAAGAGGCTCTCACGCTACAGGCCGTGGGTGCCAACAAGTACGGTGATTACACGAGCGTGATAACAAAAATGGCCAACCTGTCGGCCATCGGCGTGGTGACGGAGAAGGACACCACAGCCGCCGCCTTCATGGTGGGCACCGACGAGTTTGCCGTTCCGCTGGGCGACATGATAGACGTTGAGGCCGAAGTGGCCAAGCTCGAGGCTCAGCTGAAGCACCTTGAGGGATTCCTCGCCGGCATACGCAAGAAGCTGTCAAACGAGAAGTTCGTGGCCAACGCGCCTGAAGCCGTGGTGGCAATGGAGCGCAAGAAGCAGAGCGACAGCGAGGAGAAGATAGCCGCCATCAAGGAGTCGCTGGCCGCACTGAAGGCTAAATAGAAAAGAATGAGGCAAATGCGTTTGGATTTTAAAATACGAACATGTTTCTTTTTAAATCCAAACGTGTTCCTTTAATCACTTTTAATTGTAGGGACATATTCTTGTATTTGTCCGCCAAACAAACGTTGCATGCCAACATCTTACGTGCGGACAAATACAAAAATATGTCCCTACTTTGTGCAATCATTTGTACATGGATTCCCGTTCACATCAACGGTTCTTGCCGATGATGCCGCGGAGGGTGAAATAAAGCCACTCCTGCACACGGAACAGCCACCACGACGGCATCGGGCGGTAGCCAAACTTTGACGTGGTGCGGCGGTCGAGCACGCTGCGGTCTATCGTCTGCCACGTCCTTTTAATCTCGTCAAGCCCGTACCGGCGGTCATCCGGCGACAGTTCACGGCCGTGGCAGTGGTAGAACATGTATATTTCTATGAGGTTAAGCCAACGGTGATTCTCGTATTCGGCCAGCTGACGGACGTTGGCTCCCGCCTCCGTCATCTGCCGGCGCATGCTCTCGTTGGCCCGCAGATAGTCGAAACGGCGCACGCTGACCACATGGGTGGCCGAAGAAGGATGCTGCCGGTAACAGTAGATTCCGGTGCAACGGCGCACCGAGCGCGAACGGAGATAGTGTATGCGCGTGGTGTTGTCGTCGCTGAAAAGACGGCATGTCGTGTCGTATGGATAACGGCGGTGAAGGGCCGTGCGCGTCATGTACAGTCCGTGTATGCGCCATGTAAGGCTCTGCTCGAACGCCTCGTCACCGCTCATACTGTCGAACTGCGGCATCGCATACATGTAAGGCGTCTTGCCCGCCTCTATCATCTGTACCTCAAAAAGCACGCTGTCTGTATCGGGATGGGCTTCAAACACCTCCACCGCTCTTTCCAGTGCATCGGCGGAAAACCAGTCGTCGGCATCAAGCATGCACGTATACATGCCCCGTGCGCGCTTCAGCCCCTCGTTGCGTGCAAAGGCCTGGCCTCGGTTTTCGGGCAGGGCAATCACGTCAATTCGGTCATCCGACGACGCGTAGCGGCGCAAGACGGCAAGCGAATTGTCCGTCGAACAATCGTCGATACAGATAATCTGTATGTCGCGCAACGTCTGGCGCAACAGCGACCCGAGACATTCGCAAAGATATTTCTCTGCATTGTAGACAGCAACCAATACCGATACCTTAGCCATGGCGGTGGTTTAGTTTCTTCAACAAGGCATCCCACAGTGATGTCTTCTTACGCAGGACATGGAGTGACACCGCCGTACTGGCAATGCACATACATATACCGGTAAGCCAATAGACAATACTCCGGCCCGCAAACGTGGCCGAATAGGCAATGCATCCCAAAAGCAACTGTATGCCGGCATACGCCAGCACCTGCAGCGAAACCACATAACGGTAACGTATGCGTGCGTACATATATACAAGCAAGAGGTCGAGCAGATAGGACAACGATATGGCAATGCCGGTGCCGAACAGTCCCCACCAGTCATAAAAAACAATTATCAGCAGTACAAAAAGGATGTCGTATACAACCTCGAGAACGAGATAGGCGGCCGAATCGCCCTTGGCCAGCGTGATGTAAGAGATGGGAAGCGACATGGCTTTCAGATACATCGAGAACACGGCAACCTGTGCCATGGGCACTATCGGCATGAAGTCGCTGCGAAAGAGCAGCGGCATGAGCACAGGCAGCGCCACCATAAGCATGACGAGCATGGGCGAAAGCAGCAGCAGCGACACTTCTATCTGGCGGTTGACGGTGATGTTGACGGCGGCTGTTTCGTGGTTTACGGCCGACAGACGCGGGAAATAGTCGGTCTCCATCGACGAGAACACCATTCCGGCATACGTCACCGTGAGCATGAAGCCGGCATTGTAGAGTCCCACGACACCAAGACCGCCCGACACGTTAAGGTAGGAGCGTATCACCATCTCGGCGCCGCTGCCGAGTATTCCGGCAAAGACAAAGGCCACGCCGAGGCGCACCATCGCCATTCCCTCGCCGAGAACGCCGGTCAGGCCGCCCAACCGCAGGGGACATACGCGCCACGAATAGTATATGGTGAACGTCATGCTCAGAAAGGTTACGAGCACGATGACGGGCACGATGCCCGACTCGCCGAAGAAATAATATATGGGAACGGAGACGAGCAGCGCCGCAAACACCATATATATCTGTATCGACGCAAGGGCACGCAACCGTCGGAGAGCTTTCAGTATGGCCGTCTCGCCACCCGTGACGGCAAGCATGCCCACCGCCGGCGAGAGCAGAACGAAATGGAGGGTGTGGTCACCCCATGAAAAGGTATAGTCGCTGAGCAGCGGTCCTACAGCCATGCACACAAGCATGCCGAGCAGAGCCGTGATGAAACTCCATATACGTATCACCTTCACAAAATGGCGTATGCGCGCCTCGTCGCCGCTGTCCGCTATCTCGGAGAGATGCTTGACGGCACTGAAAGATATGCCGAAGTTGGTTGCCTGGGATATGAAATTGATTGTGGTGTTGAACAGCGAGGCAAGCCCCATACCGGCCGGACCGAGAAGAAGGGCTATGAGCTTGTTGCGGACAAGCCCCATAATGATGTTCAATCCCTGGACACCACCGAATATCCCCGTATACTTCAACACGTGGGTATAGCTGTCTTTCTTTTCCGTTTCGTTCATTAAACTATAAAACGGACATTTGATGCTTTTATTACATAAGCAATGCAACAATTTTGTTTTAATGTGCAAGATTATAAAAAAGAACCGCATGCTCCCGCCATTTATGAAAAAAGTTTGTACCTTTGCATGATAAGCTATGTGTGAAGAATATAACAAATGGCAGCAAGAACAGCAAAAGGAACTCCTGTTGACTGTGATAATACCTGTATATCGAGTAAGTGACACGATAGACAGGTGTGTGGAAAGCGTCCTCCACCAGGATTACAGCCATTTGCAGATAATTCTCGTGGATGACGGTTCTCCGGATGACTGTCCTGAGAAATGTGATTTTTGGGCAGCCCGTGACAACAGGATAACCGTAATACACAAGGCCAACGGCGGACTCAGCGATGCCCGCAATGCCGGAATTGACAATGCCTGCGGAGACTACGTCACCTTTGTTGACTCCGACGATTACCTCCGCCCACACACCTATCGCGATGTGATGGACATCCTGATAAAGCACCCCGACTACGACATGCTGGAGTTTCCCGCCATCTGTCATTACGGTTCAGCCCGCCAAGAGCCGCTCTCCATGCCCGACAGGGAGTATGCGCATACCGACGATTATTGGATGGAGTCACAGGCATACTGCCATGCCTACGCCTGGAACAAGATATACCGGCGCCGGCTGTTTTACGGCGTGCAGTTTCCCGCAGGGCGCGTCTTTGAAGACATTTACACCCTGCCCCGTCTGCTCCGGGGCGCCAAAGTAGTGGCAACAACGTCAAAGGGGCTGTACTATTATTGCCACAACGACAACGGAATCACCGCATGCGCAAAGGGAAGCGACCTCACCATGCTGCTCGACGCCCATCTGAACGTGATGTTCTGGTATAAGGATTACCCCACGTTCCACCATTACTACATGCACGTGGCAAACATACAGATATCCGAATACGAGCTTACCGGCAACAAGCCACGGCTGAAAAACGTTTGGATAAAAAGCTTCAAGGGACTCGACATGAAAGCCAAGCTGAAGGCAATAACAATAAACATCTTCGGAATAAGAGTATTATGCAAACTGATAAAACAGACAAACAGAATATCAAGACACCGTTAGTGACATTCATCATCACCTGCTACAACCTGCCGGTATGGATGATTGAAGAATGTATCAAGAGCATACTGTCGCTGTCGTTGCGCCCGTTTGAAAGAGAGATAATACTGGTGGACGACGGTTCCGACATCAGTCCTGTAAACGACCTGGACGATTATCTGAACGACATCATCTATGTAAGACAGAAGAACAAGGGACTGAGCGAAGCACGCAACACCGGCATACGAATCTCCACCGGACAGTATCTGCAGTTCATCGACGGAGATGACAAGTTGCTTCAAGCCGGCTACGAACATTGTCTCGACATCGTGAGATACAACAATATGCCTGACATGGTGCTCTTCGACTTCTCTGACAAGATTACAGACCGGATGACATTCACCGGGGTGAAACCTGTCTGCGGAGCGGAATACATGCAGCACAACAACATACATCCGTCATCATGCGGTTACATCGTGAAACGCACCACACTCGGCGACCTGCGCTTCACACCCGGCATATACCATGAAGACGAGGAGTTCACGCCGCAGCTGCTGCTGAAGGCTGAAACGGTATATCCCACACATGCCACGGCATATATGTACAGACAGCGCAGCGGCTCCATTATGACCGCCGTAAACAAACGCAGCATACTCAAACGGCTCAACGACAAGAGAGATGTCATCATACGGCTTAACGACATGGCCGACCGTCTGCCACACAACGACCGCATAGCCATGCAGAGACGTGTGGCCCAACTGACCATGGACTATATCTACAACATCATCATACAGACACGCAGCCGCCAATATCTTGACAAGCAACTGGCCTCACTGCACTCCAAGGGCCTCTTCCCGCTGTCTGACAAGGACTATACAAGAAAGTACAAATGGTTCCGGCGCATGACAAACAGCAGCATGGGCCTTACCGTTCTCATGCGCACACTGCCATTTCTGAAGAAAGAAAGATGAAGATACTGCTTTTAGGAGAATACAGTAACGTGCACGCCACGCTGGCCGAAGGCCTCAGGGCTTTGGGACACAGTGTCACGGTGGTGTCCAACGGCGATTTCTGGAAGGACTATCCGCGCGACATATCGCTGGTGCGGCGTGAGGGACGGCTCGGAGGCGTGCTGCTGATGGCAAAGCTGTACGCCATCCTGCCACGGTTGAGAGGATATGATGTCGTACAGTTGATCAACCCGATGTTTGTTGAACTGAAAGCCGAACGGCTGTTCCGCATATACAGATACCTGCGCAGGTACAACAGGAAAGTCTTTCTGGGCGGATTCGGCATGGACTGGTATTGGGTGGACACCTGCGTAAACAAGATGCCGCTGAGGTACAGCGACTTCAACATAGGCAAAACGCTGCGCACCAACAAAGACGCACTGAAGGAACGACGCGACTGGACGGGCACGGCAAAGGAACGGCTTAACAAGTATATTGCCGACGACTGCGACGGCATAATAACAGGTCTTTACGAATACTGGGTATGCTACAAGCCGGCGTTTCCCGAAAAGACCACGTTCATCCCCTTCCCCATACGCATCCCCGAACCGGTGCGTGAACCGTTGTTCGACGGCACTTTGAAAATCTTCATCGGAATAAACAAGACACGCAGCGAGTATAAGGGAACTGACATAATGCTGCGTGCAGCCATCGACATAGCGCACAAATACAAGGAGAAGGTGGAGCTGAAGAAAGCCGAATCGGTGCCTTTCGCCGAATACGGAAGGATGATGGATGACAGCGACGTCATTCTTGACCAACTGTACAGTTACACCCCGTCGATGAATCCGCTGCTTGCCATGTCAAAGGGAATAATATGCGTGGGCGGCGGAGAAGAAGAAAACTATGAGATTATCGGCGAGCACGAGCTGCGCCCCATAGTTAACGTGCAGCCGTGTTACGAAAGCGTTTACGACGAATTGGAACGTCTTGTAACCCATCCGGAGCGGATCGTGACACTCAAAAGACAAAGCATAGAATATGTCAGGCGGCACCACGACTATATGAAAGTGGCCCGCAGATACGAAGAGTTTTATAACAAAAATGGCCGGACTTGACGTTCCGGCCATTTTATTTTCATGGAAACCTGACGGTTATGCCTCTGCGGGAGCCTCGGTCTCTGCAGCGGGAGCTTCTGCCTGAGCGGCAGCCTCTGCCTGTGCAGCCTTCTTCTCGGCCACCTTCTTGGCTATAGCCTCGTTGATTTTCTTCTCAGCCTCCAGCTCTTTTGCATAAGCGGCCTTCTTTGCCTGTGCCTCCTTCTCGCGTACGGCATCGGCGCCTTTGGTCTTGTCGGCCTTCCAGGCATCGAATTTCTTCTGTGCGGCAGCCTCGTCGAAAGCGCCCTTCTTCACACCGCCACGGAGGTGCTTCATCAGGTAAACGCCCTCACGGCTGAGGATGTTACGTACAGTGTCTGTGGGCTGTGCGCCAACCTCCACCCAATAAAGGGCGCGGTCAAAATTCAAATCTACTGTGGCAGGATTGGTGTTGGGGTTGTAAGTTCCAATCTTCTCAGTAAATTTACCATCACGTGGTGCTCTTGAATCAGCGATTACGATGCTGTAAAAGGCATAGCTCTTACGACCGCCGCGCTGCAATCTGATTTTTGTTGCCATTTTGTTTTATTTGTTTGTTAGGTTTGAATTTATGCTGCCATCTCGTGACAGCGTGTGCAAAATTAGTGCTTTTTTACAGAAAAACGTTCACTGCAGCCTTGTTATTATTGTTTTTTAACAAGAGCAAGACCGGCCTTCATCCCCTTTACACTGCTCATGAGCGCAGTGACAGTCTTTATGCTGGAGTTGGTTGACTTGCTTCCCAGTGTCTTGAACATGTTGAGCAACTGGCTTGTGTCGGTCACAATCATGAGTGTCTTTCCATCAACCTGAGTGGTTATCGACACGGGCTTGATCGTTCCGTACGTAAGAATCAGCTTCGAGTCTTCCATCTTCCACTTTCCCTTCACCTGCTTTCCCTTCAACATCTCGGTGAACGTTCCGTCTTCGGCAAACGTGATGCTGACTGCGCCGGGAGTAATACCGAACTTTGTCAGATGCTCCTGTATCTTGTTCTCCATCTTCTTGGCAGCCAAACTCGCTCCGGCCTTGGCCAAAAAATTATCCGATTCAAAAACGATGGCAGGCTCCCTGTATTCCCATGTGCCAACAATCTGATTCTTTGTGGCCTGCTTGTCTTTGGAAAAGACCGATGTCAGATTGGAAATCAAATCGTCACCCGATGTCTGGTTGCCTGCAACGGCACCCAAAATGTCACCCAAATTAATCTGTGCATTTGCGCCGACATTGCCATACATTGCGAAGACACCCAGCAATGCGAATTTCAAAATAGACTTTTTCATAAATTATATTACCATAAAATTCACCGACAAAAGTAATATTTTAATTGAATATGTCCAAATAAAATAGATAAAACTTCCCCATATAACATTTTTTGATTATATTTGTACCGATTAATCTATTATACAGACAAGGCGTGAACAACCAGAAAAAATATCGTTTGTCGATACTGATACCCGTATACAACTACGTGTGTACCAATCTCGTTGACTGCCTCCACCGGCAGGCAGAAGCCTCCGGGTTGGAGTATGAGATAATAGTGGCCGATGACGGTTCGGACAACAATGACGTAAAAGAAGCCAACAGTAGCATAGGTTGTCTGACGCACTGCAGATACATTTCGGGAAGAGACAACACCGGGCGGGCGGCCATCCGGAACTTCCTTGCCGCACAAAGCCGCTTCGAACACCTGCTGTTCCTCGACTGCGACATCAAGTTGCCCGATGACAAATTCCTGCTAAGATATGCCCAATGCGGTAACGTGACGGTTGTATACGGAGGCGTGCGGACGGTGGATACGGCATCATCACCCGGCAGAGGCAATATAAGATATGTGTACGAACGGGCGGCCGAACCGCACCATACGGCCCGAGAACGGAGCAAACGGCCATACAAGAGTTTCAGAACGACCAATTTCCTGATACGCCGCGACATCATGCTCGACTGCCCTTTCGACGAGCGTTTCAGACATTACGGCTACGAAGATGTCTTTTTCGGCAAGTCACTCAAGCACAATGGCATCGCGATAAATCATATCGACAATCCCGTACTGATAGCGGATTACGAGCCCAACCACGTGTTCGTGGCCAAGACCGAAGAGGCCTTGCGCACGCTGCACCGTTTCCGCAACGACCTTGCCGGTTACTCCAGTATGTTGGAACGCGTCGGCAACACGAGCAGGTTCATGCCTATGTCCATATTCCGGATATGGCACAGACTGTTCGGAAAGTGGGAACTGGCAAACCTTAAAGGCAACCATCCGCGTCTTTTCGTGTTCAATATCTACAGACTCGGCTACTATCTGTCACTGGATGACAACCACGAAGACAACCCATAAGCAACCATTACCAATCATCTATAATAAACCATAACTTAAAAAAGACTGAAACAATGAAAAGATTTGCATTCAAAATGATTTTGAAAAAAGGATGCGAGGCCAAATACGCCAAGCGTCACGCAGCCATCTGGCCCGAACTGAAACAGATGATAAAGGATCAGGGAGTGAGTGATTACAGTATATTCTGGGACAAGGAGACCAATCTGCTCTTCGCCGTGCAGAAGTGTGACAAGGACACAAACAGTCAGGACACGACCAACGTCGACCCCATCACGCAGAAATGGTGGGACATGATGGCAGACATAATGGAGGTGAACCCCGACAACTCTCCCGTTTCCATACCTTTGGAAGAACTCTTCCACATGGACTGAGGGGAGTTAAGGAGAGTTTTAGGAGTTAAGGAGATTTTTAGTAGTTAAGGAGTTAAAGGGAGCTAAGGAGTTAAGCCAATAGCACTATGAACATGAATCATTGCTTGGGCATTTGGCTTAACTCCTTAACTCCTTAACTCCCTTTAACTCCTTAACTCCTTAACTCCTAAAAAGCTCCTAAAAGAACTCCTTATCTTATCCTCAGCCTGTCACCCACTTTTATCTGATAATAAGGTGACAGCCGGTTCATCTTGTAAAGACTCTTC
This sequence comes from uncultured Prevotella sp., assembly GCF_900549175.1. Taxonomy (GTDB): domain Bacteria; phylum Bacteroidota; class Bacteroidia; order Bacteroidales; family Bacteroidaceae; genus Prevotella. The sequence continues at coordinate 15,825 of NZ_URNN01000028.1, forward strand.
AGACGTATGCCGTAAAGCTGCGATATGGTGTACATCGACTCCCCCTCGCGCACATAGTGCATACGCCCCTTGTAGGCTTTCGGTGCCTTTGTCTGCTTTTTCTTCAGATATACGATGTCTCCTTCGGCAAGCACGTCCCTGCGGTCACGTTCATTGTAACGGGCCAACGAGCGGTAAGATATTCCCACCTCCGCCGCTATCGACTTGAACGTATCTCCCGTGCGGGCTTTCAGATAATAGTTGTTGTTGAATTGATATATGGGATGCAGTTCCCTTCCGCCCACCGACACATCCCTGCTGCGACGGGCAATGAACTTGTTGTACCCTTTCGCCCGGTCATACTCGTACAGTCTGTAGAGCTGTATTATCTCTATAAGCCTGTCGGCATATTTCGGATTGGTGGCATATCCGCAGGCTCTCAGGCCGCGTGCCCATCCCTTATAGTCCGTTATATCCAGACGGAACAAGCTCCTGTAACGGTTTCCACCCGCGAGAAAGCGCGAATGGTCCTCATAGCTGTCGTGCACACTGCGGTAGGCCCTGAAACATTCGTCGGGTGCATCATCGGTGAAATACACCTTTCTGCCTGTCCATCCGTGACATTTTATTCCGAAATGATTGTTGCCCTGCTGGGCAAGTCTGCTGCGTCCCGCCCCCGACTCAAAGAGTCCCTGTGCCAGCGTTATGCTGGCAGGTATGCGGTACTTGTGCATCTGCTCTATGGCCAGATCCTTATATTGGTTGATATATTGTTGGTATGCCTGGTTCCATCTCATCTGCGCGTTCATTCCCAAAGAAAGGACGAACAGAAGCAATGTCAGTGATAATCGTGTCATAAAGTTTGCCTGATTACATTTGATTTGCAAAAATAATGAAAACAATCCATTTATCACAGATAAATTACTAAATTTGCAATAAAATTATATTTATTATGAAAAAACAAGTGATTGAATCAGTTATAGGTGTTTGCGGCATTGACGAACTCAGTGATGCCGAAAGACATCTGGTGGAAAAAGCCGTCGAAGCCACCCGGCGTTCCTATGCCCGTTATTCCCATTTCAAAGTAGGGGCGGCACTGTTGCTCGAAGACGGCACCGAGGTCATCGGATGCAATCAGGAGAACGCAGCCTATCCCGTGACCATCTGTGCCGAACGGTCGGCGCTCTTTTCTGCCGGAGCCCAATACCCCGATCTGGCCGTGACAGCCATCGCCATCGCCGCACGCAACGAGCACGACGAACTGCTTGCCGAGCCCATCACTCCGTGCGGCAGCTGCCGTCAGGCCCTGATAGAGACCGAAACGAGATATGGCCGGCCGGTAAGGATCATCCTCTACGGCACAAGCCGCATCTATGTCATCGACGGCATCCGTCATCTCATGCCGCTGTCGTTCTCCAATTATAAGTAAGAGTTCAGAGTGAAGAAGACAGAGGTATGATTAGCTTTGTTGCATGGTTCTGTTGCCACGCCCTGAGAGTAATCATACCTCTGTCCTCATCACTCTGAACTCTTACCTGTTAAAGTACTGATAGCATCCCGCGTCGGGCGTGTCACCACGGTCATACCCGTCACGGTCGGTGGCAAATGCGGGTATTGCATGCGCCCTGCCTATGGCTGTCGACAGTGAGTCGAGATGGAAATCGTAATAGAGATTATCCTCGTCGATGGTCCTGAAATGCGCTTTCCCCTGTATCGAGTCATCGGGAGTTTCAAAAACAACATTCACATACTGCTCCGACTCCTTCATCTCCTCCGTCTCCGGAGTACGCATCACCACATTCTCAAAGTAATAGACAAAGGGCACATCCGTCTCCCCGTCTCCCGTCTCACCCATTATCTCGTCACCGGCATAACCCGTTATCAGCGAGTTATGGCACTCCAGCATGTACAGCGGGTAGTCATACCCGCCGGCGAAATTGGTGAAACGCAGGGCCACACCGCGGTCGCCGCTGAACGGATAGAACTGTGCCAGAGTGCAGTACACCAGCAGCGCACTGCCCCCGTATACCGACAGACAGTCGCCGAGAGTGTTGCTTATAAGACAGTTCACCAGAGAAATGTTTGAGTTGTAGCTCGTCAGCCCCGGCCCCTTGCAGTTGTGTATCGTGACATTTTCAAGGGCCAGGCGCACGTTGTCGGCATCATACGCCGCAGAATCGCAGACGATGCCATACTCCGCACTGTGTATGTCGGCATTGCACACGATGTTGCCCGTAGAGGAAGAATGGATGGTTATGCCGCGCCACTGCCCGCTCACACGGTCGTAAGGCAGATAGTCGAACATACGGTCAAGGCGGTCGCCGCGGAAAACCACGTCGCCGTCGCGCCCTTCGCCGGCAGGGTTTACAAGCAGGCGGCCGTACACGTCAATCCCCGCCCCACTGTGAAAGAACATCGCCGTGGGGGCATTGACGGTCAGGGTAGCCCCCTCTTCCACCCTTATGCCCTTTCTCACCACCACCGGTTTGCTTTCCGCTATCACCGTGTCACGCCTTACGATGATGCTGTCCACCATCAGGGCATCCCACGACCATGCCCGCAGATTGACACGCTGCTCCACGCCGCTCTGCAGGGTGAACACCAGGTCGTCGGCAACAAGTTGGGGTTCCGGCGTGCCTGTGGCCGTCGATGTCAGTTCTACAAACACCCTGATACTGTCGCCCTTGCGTATTTCGAGGCCGCCAGTCACACTTCCGAGCGTATTGTCAAGGTAGGTTCCGTCCACGTTCACCCTGAAACCGCTCTGGTTGCCATGCAGCAGGCGTACCTGGGCCAGCCTCAGTCCGTCATCATTCCTGTTGTACACCCAGAAAGTCTGCGTCGGGGTGGGCACCGCGCTGAATACGGTGTCAAGACTGACCGTATCGCGTGAAAAGGAAAGCTGGGCCGAACGGCTCGTCGTGAACGAGTCGTCATCACTACACGACGCCAACGCCGCCGTCAAGGCCATGATATAAAAAAACAGTCGTTTCATCTTAATGATAAAACGACTGTTCCGCTATTTTATTGTATCACGATTACTTGTTGTCGCCAAAATAGCGCTTGTAGAGCCCCATGAAACCGGCGCAGTGGCGTGCCTCGTCCTTTGCCATCTCATGAACGGTGTCGTGTGTGGCATCCATACCGGCAGCCTTGGCGTTCTTTGCAATGCGGAACTTGTCCTCGCAAGCGCCCTTCTCTGCTGCTATACGGGCCTCAAGGTTGGCCTTGGTGCTTCCCAGAACGTCACCGAGAAGCTCGGCGAACTTCGATGCGTGCTCAGCCTCCTCGAAAGCGTAGCGCTTGTATGCCTCTGCTATTTCGGGATATCCCTCACGGTCGGCCTGGCGGCTCATGGCAAGATACATGCCCACCTCGCAGCACTCACCGTTGAAGTGTGCGTTGAGGTCCTTTATCATTTCCTCGTCGGCACCCTCGTTCTTGGCTGCACCGAGTACGTGTACAGTGGCAAAATCAACTTCGCCGTCAACCGTCATCTCTGTAAACTTAGACGCCGGAGCCTTGCAGAGAGGACATTTCTCCGGAGCGGCATCACCTTCGTATATGTATCCACATACGGAGCAGATAAACTTTTTCTTCATATTCGTATTCCTTTTATTATATTGATGTTGAATAACCATGCAAAGTTAGACATTATCCCGCATACTGGCAAGCATTTCATAAGAAATATTCCACACAATTCTTATTTTTTCCACTTTGCCCCGTCGCGCAGTACAAACTTTATCTTCTTGCCATCGGGCACATCGGGCCTCTCCCATTCGCCGCCGAAAAGCTGTACGGTGGTCTTCCTGCCCTGCGGAGCCTTGTCCACTGCCTCCTGAACGGTAAAACAGTCGCCTATACCGTTTGCCGCCACCGACATGTCACGATGCACTACATGCTTTTTCAGCGCCGGAACCTCCGCCGCCACGGCATCGGCAAGCAGCGAAGCCACCACGTGGGCGCCGTACACATTGTAGTGGGTGTTGTCCTGACGGCCCTTCGGCACCGACGGTTCCTCACCCGGCATGAACCACATGTGCAGTTTCTTCGAGGCCTCGCGCCCCATACCCTGCTCCAGTTCGTGGGTTATCCTGTTGGCGTCTACGAACGCCACGCCGAGTTGTTCAGCCACATTACGCGGTGCCACGATGTAGTCGCCGTGGGTGTCTACAAGGCTGTCACCCTCTTCTGCGGCGTCCACCTTCGTTGGTCCGGTCGTGTTGCGCAGCGCCTCGTCGTCATCGTTCTTGGGCACCACCTTCAGGAAGTTGCGGCGCACCACACTGTTTAACAACACCGGTATGCCTCCCTTTTCGCGTGTCTCACGCACAAACTTTGCCAGATTGGCGTCGAACGTCGTACCCGGGTCTGTATGGCGGTCGGCCTTCGGCTTCTCGTCGTTGTGTCCGAACTGTATGAATACATAGTCGCCGGGACGTATCTTGTCCAGCACCACCTGCCATCGTCCCTCGTCTATAAAGCTCTTCGACGAGCGTCCGTTGACGGCATGGTTGTCTATGCGTATGCCGTCATCGAAATAGCACTGCAGCGCCATGCCCCATCCACGCTCCTTGTTTCCGTTCTTGATGCTCTTGTTGGCCATCGTCGAGTCGCCGATCATGAATATGGTCACCACCTTGTCCTGCTTGAACGCCGACAGCACGAGCAGTGCCGCAAGGGCATATACAAGTATTTTATATTTTCTCAACATATTTTTCTTTTTAGTTTTTTTTTTTTGGGGGGGGAGGTGAAGTAGGTTGGGTAGGTGAAGTAGGTTAGGTAGGTGAAGTAGGTAATCATACCTCTTCACTCATAACTCTTCACTCTTACCTTAACAAACTCTCTCCACGAGCTCGTCGGGCGTAACGAGTGTCTGTTCGCCCGTAGCCATGTTCTTCAGCATCACCTTGCCTTCGCCTATCTCGTTTTCTCCGGCCAGGGCCACAAAGGGTATGGCCTTGGCGTTGGCATAAGCCATCTGCTTCTTCATCTTCACGGCATCGGGATATATCTCGGTCTTGATGCCCGCCTCGCGTGTCCTGCGGGCTATTGGCATGCAATAGGCCGTCTCCTTCCCGCCGAAGTTGATGAAGAGCAGGCGTGTGCCCGTAACGGCTTCCTTCGGGAAGAGGTCGAGTGTGTTGAGAACGTCGTAGATGCGGTCGGCACCGAACGAGATGCCCACGCCGCTCAGTCCCGGCATACCGAAAATGCCGGTGAGGTTGTCGTAGCGTCCGCCACCGGTGATGCTGCCCATCGGCGTGTCGAGAGCCTTCACCTCGAATATGGCGCCGGTGTAGTAGTTCAGGCCGCGGGCGAGCGTAAGGTCGAGCTGTATCTCGTTGTTCAGCCCCACTGCCTTCAGCGTGTCGAGTATGAAGCGTGTCTCCTCCACTCCCTTCAGTCCTGTCCCGCTGTCTTTCAGCACCTCGCTGATTGTCTGGAGCTTCTCGTCGTTTGTCCCGCCGAGCGATATGATGGGTTGCAGTTTGGCTATGGCCGCGTCGTCGAGCCCGTTGGCCTTCAGCTCTTCGTTCACCCCGTCAGGCCCTATCTTGTCGAGCTTGTCTATGGCCACCGTTATCACCGTTATCTTGTCGGCCTCGCCTATCACCTCGGCAATGCCGGTGAGAATCTTCCGGTTGTTTATCTTTATCTGCACGCGGATGCCCAGACGGCTGAACACCGTGTCTACAATCTGCATCAGCTCCACCTCGTTGAGCAACGAGTCGCTGCCCACCACGTCGGCATCGCACTGGTAAAACTCGCGGTAGCGGCCCTTCTGCGGTCTGTCGGCACGCCACACGGGCTGTATCTGATAGCGCTTGAACGGCAGTTGCAGCTCGTCGCGGTGCATCACCACATAGCGTGCGAAGGGCACCGTAAGGTCGTAGCGCAGCCCCTTCTCGCATATGCACGATGCCAGCGACAGCGAGTCGCGGCAGGCAAGGGCTTCGTCGGTCACCTTGTTCAGATAGTCACCGCTGTTGAGCACTCTGAAGAGCAGCTTGTCGCCCTCTTCGCCGTATTTGCCCAACAACGTGTGCAGCGTTTCCATTGCCGGTGTCTCTATCTGCTGGTAGCCGTAAAGCGCATATACAGAGCGTATCGTGTCGAAGAGATAGTTGCGCTTGGCCATCTCCACCGTGGAGAAGTCGCGCGTTCCCTTGGGTATACTTGGTTTGTTCACGTTCTTTAATTATTAATTTTTAATTATTAATTGGGGAGAGTTAGGGAGTTAAGGAGTTAAGCCAAATGCCTGTGCAATGATTTGTGCTCATAATGCTATTGGCTTAACTCCTTAACTCCATTTAACTCCTTAACTTCCTTAACTCCATTTAACTTCTCACTATGGTCTGTGCCCTGTCCGGACCTATCGAGATGATGGTGATGGGTGTCTCCAGTTCCTCCTCGAGGAATTTCACGTAGTTGTTGAACGCCTCGGGGAACTGCTCCTCGCTGGTCATCCGCGTCATGTCCGTCTTCCATCCCGGCAGCTCCCTGTATACGGGCTCTATGCCGCTTTCGATGCTGAATGGGAAACGGTCGGTCTCCACGCCGTTCTGCCTGTAGGCCACACACGCCTTGATGGTGTCGAAGCCGTCGAGCACGTCGCTCTTCATCATGATGAGCTTGGTCACGCCGTTCACCATTATTGCATACTTCAGCGCAACGAGGTCTATCCATCCGCAGCGGCGCTCACGTCCGGTCACGGCACCGTACTCGTGGCCGAGGTCGCGTATCTTCCTGCCCGTCTCGTCGAAGAGTTCTGTGGGGAACGGTCCGGCCCCCACACGTGTGCAGTAAGCCTTCATGATGCCGTAAACGTCGCCTATCTTGTTCGGGCCGATGCCCAGACCGGTGCAGGCTCCCGCGCATATCGTGTTCGACGACGTGACGAAGGGGTACGAGCCGAAGTCGACATCGAGCATGGTGCCCTGTGCTCCCTCGCAGAGTATGGTCTTGCCCTCACGCAGCAGAGAGTTTATCTCGTGCTCGGAGTCAACGATGTTGAAGCCGCGCAGATACTCCACGCCCTCCATCCACTTCTTCTCCACGTCGGCGATGTCGTAATCGGTATAGCCCATCGACTTGAGTATGTTCTCGTGGCGCGTCTTGTGCTCACGGTATTTCTGTTCGAAATTGTCGAAGATGTCGCCCACACGCAGACCGTTGCGCGATATCTTGTCTGTATACGTCGGACCGATGCCCTTGCCCGTGGTGCCCACCTTGCTCTTGCCCTTGGCGGCCTCGTAGGCGGCGTCGAGCACGCGGTGCGTGGGCATGATGAGATGGGCCTTCCTGGATATGTGCAGACGGCTTTTCAGTTCGTGGCCGCTTGCCTCCAGTGCCTTGGCCTCGTCCATGAACAGGTCGGGGGCGAGCACCACGCCGTTGCCTATGACATTGATCTTTCCTCCCTGAAAAATTCCGGACGGTATGCTGCGCAGCACGTACTTCTCGCCTTCAAACTCCAATGTGTGTCCGGCGTTCGGACCGCCCTGAAAACGGGCCACCACATCGTAGTTGGGTGTAAGCACGTCTACAACCTTACCCTTTCCTTCGTCGCCCCACTGCAGTCCCAGCAGAACGTCAATCTTACCTTTATTCATTGTCTTTATCTTTTTGTGGTTTCTTTTTCGCCTTGCTAATGCGCTGTTTTGTTATCTGGGTCTGACAAGTGCTGCATATTCCGTACAGATACAGCGAGAAGCCGTCTTTGCGGAACCGCTTCAGGTGCACTGCGGCCACGGCCTCGTCTATCTCTGCCGACCTGAACTCCGTCACCTTGCCGCACACCGTGCATATCTGATGGCAGTGGCTGCCGCCGTCGTAGCAGGCCTCATACTTCGTGTTACCCTGAAAGCGGTGGCGTATGACGAGCCTCAGTTCCATGAACAGCCGCATCGTGTTATACAGTGTGGCGCGGCTCACGGGGAACCGCAGGTCGCGCCTGAGCTTCCCGCCGAGCTCGTCGAGGGTGAAATGCCCGTCCATACCGTAAACGGCATCGAGTATGGCATAGCGCTCGGGGGTCTTGCGGTGGCCGTTCATGTCGAGATAGCCGTCCAGTATCTGCCTTACGGAAGCCTTTACTTCATCTTTCATTTGCGACTACACTTCATCAACCGTACAAAATTACTATAATTTCGCCAAATAACAGCCATGTGGTTAAAAAAGTTCGATGCCGACGCTCTTCAGGGCGTGTTCAGCCATGCGCCTGTACACTATCCCGAGGTCGGCGAAACGCACCGCACTGGCCGCAGCCGCCTTCTTCACCCTGAGCGAGTCTTCGCGCATCACCGTGGTCAGCTGGTCTATGTACTCGTTTATGCCCCGCGTGTCGGGTGTCCGGCCGTTCATGAACAGCCGCGAGAGCACATTGAAGCCGCACATGCGGTACATCTCGTTGTCGGACGCTATCCAGCGGTAAGCCTTCTCGGCCGCGAACGGCAGATGGCAGTACAGCCCCGACGAGGCTATCTCTGCTATCTCCCACTCCCTCGTCTGCTCCATCCAGATGTCGGCCACCTCGGGCAGCATCCTCTCGGCAGGCATCACGTAAACGGCCAGTATCTTGCACTCTCGCACATCCTCCTTCCACAGGGCGATGGCCAGGTCGTAGTCCTTGCCCGTCTCGCGCGCCTTCTCCTTGAGCATGGGCAGGGGTGCGCCCCAGTTTATCCTGTAGGCCACACCCTTGTCACGCATCGACTGTGCCGTCTGTCCGTCCATCATCAGGCGGAACGACCGCTTTATCTCCTTAACCTTTTCTTCTGTCGTCATTCGTTTTCTTGTTTTTTGTCACCCGGTGCCGCGGTGCGTCAGAGCGCCGAATAGTCGCGGCCGTAACGCATCATCTGCTCGTCGTAGCCCTCGGTGTAGTCCACCTTCACGTCAACTATCTCGCCGCTGGCACTGTCCGTCACCGGCACCAGTACGGGGTTGATGAAGCCCTTGTACGGCGCTATGTCGAGCCGGCGGTAGCGTTCGAGTATCTCGGCGTGCAGCTCTGCGTCCACCTTCACGCCATACGTCTCCACCAGACGGCGGGCGGCCTCGTAGTCACCCTCGCTCTTTATGCGCTGCACCTCGGCCAGCAGACGGGCGAAGAGGGTCCGCAGACGGCCGTAGTCGGCAATGCGCACAAATGTGCGTCCGCCGTCGTCCTTCACCAGCTCCACCGTGTCTCCCTGGTCCAGGCACCACCGTGCCACGAGAGCGCGGTTGCGCATGTGCGCCTCCTCGATATCGCGGCCGGGCTGTATGCGCACGAGCTGCGTCATGAGTCCGTTCATTATATATGTATAATAATGTGACTTGTACGCCTCCATGTCGGGCAGCAGCCCGAGCTCCACCATCTTTGCGTCGGCCATGAAGTACAGTCCGAACAGGTCGGCACGGGCCTCCTCTATCGTGTTGCCGTACGACTTCAGCTCGTCGCCGCCCACGCCAGGCAGCAGTTGTCCCGAGCCGTGGCCCAGGCACTCGTGCAGGTCGGTGTGCAGCTCGTCGCACATCTCGCCGTAGCGTTCCACCAGACGGCGTGTATCATCGTCGACGACAAACTCGTCCTTCATGCCGCTCTCGCGCGACGCCATGTTATAGGCGCTGATGAGGTTGCCTATGGTCACGCTCTTGCTGCCGTGCTCCAGGCGTATGCGGTCGGCGTTGGGCAGGTTGATGCCTATGGCCGTCGAGGGGTATTCGTCGCCGCCGAGCATGGCCGCCGACACCACATTGGCCGTGACACCGCGCACCACGGGCTTGCGGAAGCGCGCGTCTACGGGCGAGTGGTCTTCAAACCACTGCGCGTTGTCGCTCACCGTGCGCGTGCGCCGCGTGGCCTCCGTGTCCTTGTACTCCACTATGCCCTCCCACGAGCCTTTCAGGCCCAGCGGGTCGCTGTACACCTCGATGAATCCGTTGACGAAGTCCACCGTTCCGTCGAGTGCCTTGACCCACTTTATGGAGTATTCGTCGAAGGTGTCGAGGCAGCCCGTTTCGTAGTAGTCTATCAGCGTGCGTATCACGTCGCGCTGCGCCTCGTTCTCCGCCACTTCGGCCGCACGGCCGAGCCAGTATACTATGTGGCGTATGGCCGCACCATATTCGCCGCCGGCATACCAAGCGCGCTCGCCGAGGGTGCCGTCGGCATGCCTCACGAGCGTGGTGTTCAGGCCGTAGGTGATGCGCCCCGCGCGCTCGGTGTCGCGCTTCAGCGCTTCATAGAAAGCCTCGGCCTCGGCCTGTGTCACATTATCATAATAGGTACAGGCCGAAGTGACCACAAGGTCGTCTCCGGCTTTCTTGTTGAAACGTGTGGGAAGTACGTCGGGGTCGAACATCACGGGCACCAGTTCGTCGCACAGTTCGTCGCGCGTCATCCCGCCAAGCGGCAGCAGCGCCCCGTCGGTCTGTGCCACGGCGGCGCGGAACCAGGCCTCGCTGAAGCCCGGCACGAACTTCTCGCAACCGTAGTGGTGGTATATGCCGCTGGAGAACCACACACGCCGCAGATACTCCTCAAGGGCGCGGTAGTCGACCGTGGTGCGGACGATGTTTCCGCCCGATATCACGGCCTCCAGTGTCTTGCGTATCTTGAGGTTGTACCTGCCGAACTGGCAGAATGTGATGTCGCGCCCCCACAGTGTCGCTTCGGAGAGGAAATATATCAGTTTCTTCTTCTCCGGCGGCAGGGCGTCAAAGTCCGGCAGCCGGTAGCGGACCATCTGTATGTCGGCGAACCGGATGTCAAGACAGTTGAAGTCTGAGTGTCCCATCATCAGAGTTGCGGGTCGTTCTTCTCCTCTTCTTCTATCTTTGCCTTCTGGGCCATGACGGCGGGACGGTATGTCTGGTGCAGCAGACGGTACTCACGCGGTGTCATGCGCAGGAGCTTGTAGAAGGATGCGTAGAACGACTGTCGGTTTGAGAAGCCCACCATGTCGCTCACCTCTTCCATCTTCAGGTTCTGGTAGCGCTTGTCAACAAGGATGGTCATCGCCTCCTCAATGCGGAACTTGTTTACGAAAGAGGTATAGTTCATGTGGAAACGGACATTGACCACGGCCGATATGTACCGTGTGTTGGTGCCCAGGTCCTCAGCGAGCTTCTTGGCCGAATACTCCTTGTCCTTATACTTCTTCTCCATTACAATGATGTTGAGAATCTTCTCCTTCATCTCGTCCATCAACTTGGGGCTGACCAGACTTCTGTAGGCAGCCTCCTTCTCTTTTCTCTCGGTAATATTATACTTTGCCATAACCTATTGAACTTTTAAAAATTATTGATGCTGCAAATTTAGCAAAAAAAATCGACACTGCAACGATTTCTTTATAATATATTATGTAAAAGAATCTTAAAAACCTTTCAGACCCCTATATTCGGCATACCCATAATGCAGTCTCATTTTACTTACAATTTGAAAACAGACCACAATCCGTCCACATTCTGTCATCCTGAAGCCGGTGTATATTTCACAAAAAACATTCTCCGAAACGGTGAAATCGGGACAAGAAATGCGGAAATTATTCTCCGGTTTGGTCATTTAACATATGTTAAACGGGGATATATGACAATGAATTCTCACTTTTCTTCAAACCCGTGTACAGATTTATCATCATTACAGCATCATTATATATATTGATATACAAAAAGTTATACACCGCACCAACATTATCGGTGTATGAAAGATTGGTGTGTTTTTCTAAAAGTGAGAAGTGAGAATCTCACAAAAAGGGCATACGACAACTATGCCGCTGAACCATGTGAGAAAACTATATATTAATCTGTTATATATAATATATATATTATATATAACAGATTAATATAT
>NZ_URNN01000029.1 GCF_900549175.1 uncultured Prevotella sp.
TAAGCCAATAGCATTATGAGCATAAATTATTGCCGGGACATTTGGCTTAACTCCATAACTCCCTTTAACTCCTTAACTCCATGCCAAGTGAAACTTGAGTTAATATATGTTCAGATAATCAAAGATAAACCTTTTTTGATTATTCTTATCCTCCTGTTTTTTGCAGCGCCATTCCCATTTACTATCTTTGCATAAAACAAGCAGCACCCGGCAATTTGAAAACAAGTTTCCATTGCGCCCGCCTGCACTGTCTTTGCACACAAGACGGAAAAGAAAGAGATAGAGAGAGAAAGAGAATTGTAAAAAGATTGTTTAATGCTTAAAAAAGTTAGTAGTTATGGGAATGATTGGTTCTATCATCATCGGTATTTTGGCCGGATTCGCTGCCGGCAAAATAATGCGCGGCGGCGGTTACGGCTGCCTCATCAACCTCGTCCTCGGTATAGTGGGCGGCGCACTCGGCGGATGGCTGTTTGACCTCATCGGATTGTCATGGAGCGGAACGCTCGGGCAGTTGTGTACGGCTGTTGTCGGCGCTGTGGTTATTCTATCTGTTGCATCATTGTTCAAAAAAGATTGAAAGGAGGTGTTCGGTTTTATCTGACTATGAGACTGTGTCAATATGAGGCTGTGTCAAAATAAGGTTCATGCGCATTGTAGGGACATATTCTTGTATTTGTCCGTCTGTAACATCCTGATATTCAATGGATGTTTGGCGGACAAATACAAGAATATGTCCCTACAAGTTGTTTCCTTTGCATTTTGACACACTCTTATTTTGGCACAGTCTCCCAGTTGTTTCCTGTCGCTTACTGCTGCTGTCCGTACTCGGCTATCTCGCGCTCACCGGAGTGGGCAAAGCCGTAGTGCTCGTCGTGTTGGCTCAGATCAAGGCCTATACGCTCGCTTTTGGCCGACACACGCATGGGGATGGTACGGTCGATAAGCCAATAACCAAAATAGCTCACAAGAAACGTGTATACCACAACCATCACAACAGCCAGCAGATGGTAGAGGAAGATGACGAAACCGTCCCACGAGCCGGCGATAAGCCCCTCCTGAATGAAAATGCCGGTGAGCACGGTGCCGAAGATACCGCCGGTGCCATGGGTTGGAAACACATCGAGCGCATCGTCAATGCGTGTATGACTGCGCCAATATACGGCGACATTGCAGATTATGGTTATGACAAAGGATATGAAGATGCTTTGGCCTACTGTAACATAGCCCGCCGAGGGGGTGATGGCCACCAGTCCCACAACGCAGCCCACAGCCGCCCCCATGGCCGACGGTTTGCGTCCACGCAGACAGTCGAAGAATATCCATGTCATCATGGCCGTGGCCGAAGCGGTATTCGTATTGAGAAATGCCTTCACGGCCATACCGTCGGCCATAAGCGACGAACCGGCATTGAAACCGAACCACCCGAGCCAGAGCATGGCCGCACCAAGCAACACGAAAGGTATGTTGGCCGGCTCGGAACGCCGCGTGGCCGTACGTCTCCGCCCTAAAAAGATGGCTCCCGCCAGTGCTGCGACACCCGATGAGGCATGAACGACGATACCACCGGCAAAATCCACCACGCCCCAACGCTGGAACAGTCCGTCCGGATGCCATGTCATATGAGCCAATGGACAATAGATGGTGACGAAGAAGAATATCATGAAAAACATGTAGGCGGAAAACCTGACACGTTCGGCAAAAGAGCCTGTGATAAGCGAGGGGGTAATAATGGCGAATTTCATCTGAAACAGGGCGTAAAGCGCCAATGGTATGGTGGCTCCGCCGAGAATCTTACCTGTGGGTGTGGTATATACGGCGGCTCCCACATTGTCAAACATAAGGAATGTCAACGGGTTGCCAATCACCCCGCCTATGTCATCGCCAAAACAGAGGCTGAAGCCGAACACAACCCACAGCACCGATATCAACCCCATGGCTATGAAACTCTGGAGCATGGTTGATATCACGTTTTTGGCTCCCACCATGCCACCGTAAAAGAACGACAGTCCCGGAGTCATCATCAGTACAAAGATTGTGGCGGTAATAAGCCATGCCACATCGGCTGCGCTGACCGTTGAGAAATCACATTCGAACGAAGGCTCCTTTGAGAACAAACCCGCTATGGCTATTATCACCATAGACGTCATAAGTATAATCCATCTTTTCTTCATAACTATTATTGTGTTGTTTGATTTATATTTCCTGTCATGTGGCACTATCCCAATATGTACAATCTTACGTTATGTCGCAATGACGGTGCAAAATTACGACATTATGACATTTAAAACAAGTACAGCACAAGCATTATGTTATCATTTGCCCGATTCTGTTTATATATATGCTTATTTACATATTGTTTAATTTCAATTTGTAAGTCTTCTGGCTTGTTTCTGTTTCAAATCGTAACAAAAGAAGGATTAGTAGATAAAAACGATAAAATATCCGCCGGTGTTTTTTCCAATTCGTTGTATCTTTGCACACGATAAGCTGCACCTCAGCAATTTCAAGCAAGCTTGATTGCGTTCGGTTTGCATTATCCTTGCACACGATAAGCTGCACCTCAGCAATTTCAAGCGAGAAGAAGATACTAAAAGTAAAGGATTGACAATATGAGCAAGACCATCAAGTTCACCAAGATGCACGGAGCCGGCAACGACTATATATACGTAGACACCTCGTTATACGACATTGCCAATCCGGAGGCTGTCGCCATAAAATGGAGCGACCGCCACAAGGGCATCGGCAGTGACGGGCTGGTGCTTATAGGCAAACCGGACATACCCGAAGCTGACTTTTCCATGCGCATCTTCAATGCCGACGGTTCGGAAGCCATAATGTGCGGGAATGCCTCGCGCTGCATAGGCAAATACGTGCACGACAGGGGACTGACGGACAAGACAGAAATACGCCTGCTCACACTGTCAGGCATAAAGACACTCAGCCTGCACTTGGGAGCAAACAACACGACAGAAAGCGTGACAGTGGACATGCTCGCCCCGAGATTGGCCTCACCCAGCCAGCTGGCCACACCCGACGGTACAATGACCGACGGTGAGGTGGAAGCCGGCGGCCGGGTGTTCAAAGGTACATTCGTATCTATGGGCAACCCTCATTTTGTAATATTCACGGATAACATCGACGATATCGACATTGCACGTTATGGGGCATTGCTGGAGCACAACCCGCTCTTCCCCGAACGTTGCAATATCGAGTTTGCCCGCATTACCGGCACCGGCCGCATACGCTGTCGTGTGTGGGAACGCGGCAGCGGTATCACAATGGCCTGCGGCACCGGTGCCTGTGCCACCGCCGTGGCCGCCGCAATGACCGGACGCGCCCCACGACACTGTACAATAGTGATGGACGGAGGCGAGCTGGACATTCACTGGAACGAGACCGACGGACATGTTTACAAGACCGGCCCCGCCGAATTTGTTTTCGACGGAGAGGCGGAGAACGTTGAAAATTGAAAATTGAATATTAGGAAACCGGATATCAGGAATTGAAACTTCAAAACAACAACATAAAAAGAATCATATCATGGCATTAGTAAACGAACATTTCCTCAAGCTGCCGGACAACTATCTGTTCGCAGACATCGCAAAGAAAGTAAATGCCTTCAAGGTCTCCCACCCCAACGCCGACGTGATAAGCCTCGGCATAGGTGACGTGACGCAGCCCATTTGTCCGGCTGTGATCGAAGCCATGCACAAGGCTGTGGGCGAGATGGCCACCAAAGATACATTCCGCGGCTACGGCCCCGAACAGGGGTACCCGTTTCTGCGCGAGGCAATAGTGAAAAACGACTTTCTGCCCCGCGGCATACACCTCGACCCCAACGAAATATTCATCAACGACGGTGCAAAAAGCGACACCGGCAATATACAGGAACTCGTGCGCTGGGACAACAGCATCGGCGTGACCGACCCCATATATCCCGTATACATAGACTCAAACGTGATGATAGGACGCGCCGGAACGGTGAACAACGGCAAGTGGAGCAACGTGATATACATGCCCTGCACGGCCGAAAACAACTTTGTGCCGCAGATTCCCGACCGACGGGTTGACATCATCTATCTGTGCTACCCCAACAACCCGACCGGTACGGTGATATCGAGAGAAGAACTGCGCAAATGGGTCAATTACGCGCTGAAAAACGACACGCTGATATTCTACGATGCGGCCTACGAAGCATATATACAGGACAAGGACATACCCCACTCCATCTACGAGATAAAGGGAGCGCGCAAGGTGGCGATAGAATTTCACAGTTATTCAAAGACAGCCGGATTCACCGGCCTGCGCTGCGGATATACCGTCGTGCCGAAAGAAATAACGGCAGGCACCATCGACGGACGCGAACGCATATCGCTGCACCAGTTGTGGTACCGCCGCCAATGCACAAAATTCAACGGCACAAGCTATGTGAGCCAGCGGGCGGCGGAGGCCATATACACGCCCGAAGGCAAAGAGCAGGTGAAAAAGACCATACAATACTACATGACCAACGCCCGGATAATGCGCGAGGCACTCACCGGCTACGGCCTGCAGGTGTTCGGCGGAGAAAACGCCCCCTACCTGTGGGTGAAAACGCCGAAAGGTGAAAGCAGCTGGCGCTTTTTCGAACAGATGCTTTACGAGGCACGCGTGGTATGTACGCCGGGCGTGGGGTTCGGTCCGAGTGGCGAGGGATATGTCAGACTGACGGCTTTCGGCATGCGCGAATACTGCGAGCAAGCCATGGAACGGCTGAAAAAATGGCTCTGAGAAAGCTGCGGAAACAAATAACTCCGGGAAACAATACACACACAAACACAAAATAAAACACGGTTATTGACAAAAAACATAACCCACAAATACAAAATGACAATGACAAACTTGAGATTCCAGGTTGTTGCAGAGGCTTTCAAGAAGAAGCCTCTCGAGGTGAAAACTCCGGCAGAGCGTCCATGCGAGTTCTTCGGTAAAAATGTCTTCACACGTGAGAAGATGTACAAATATCTTCCCAAAGACATCTATGACAAGCTCGTGGACGTGATTGACAACGGCACGCGACTCGACCGCTCGATAGCCGACGCCGTGGCGGCAGGCATCAAGCAATGGGCCGTGGAGAACGGCGTGACACACTACACGCACTGGTTCCAGCCGCTGACGGAAGGCACCGCCGAAAAGCACGACTCGTTCATCGAGCACGACCACAAGGGCGGCATGGTGGAGGAGTTCAGCGGCAAGCTGCTCGTACAGCAGGAACCCGACGCATCGTCATTCCCCAACGGCGGCATACGCAACACTTTCGAGGCGCGCGGATATTCGGCATGGGACCCTACATCGCCCGTATTCATCATCGACGACACACTGTGTATACCCACCATATTCATATCGTACACCGGCGAGGCACTCGACTACAAGGCCCCGCTGCTGCGCACGCTGCATGCCGTGAACGTGGCCGCCACCGACGTGTGCCGCTATTTCTATCCCGACGTAAAGAAGGTGCAGAGTAATCTGGGATGGGAGCAGGAGTATTTCCTCGTCGACGAGGGACTGTATTCGGCGCGCCCCGACCTGCTGCTCACCGGACGCACACTGATGGGACACGATTCGGCCAAGAACCAGCAGATGGACGACCACTACTTCGGAACCATCCCCGACCGTGTGCAGGCTTTCATGAAAGACCTTGAGATACGCGCTCTCGAACTGGCCATACCGTGCAAGACACGCCACAACGAGGTGGCGCCCAACCAGTTTGAGCTGGCCCCGATATACGAGGAATGTAATCTGGCCGTCGACCACAACATGCTCCTGATGTCGCTCATGAAGCGCGTGGCACGCAAGCACGGATTCCGCGTGCTGCTGCACGAAAAACCCTTTGCCGGCATCAACGGCTCCGGCAAACACAACAACTGGAGCCTCAGCACCGACACCGGCATACTGCTGCACGGCCCGGGAAAGACACCTATGGACAACCTGCGCTTCGTGACATTCATCGTCGAGACACTCATGGGTGTGTACCGTCACAACGGACTGCTCAAGGCAAGCATAATGAGCGCAACCAACGCCCACCGTCTGGGAGCCAACGAAGCACCCCCCGCCATCATCTCGTCATTCCTCGGCAAGCAGCTCAGCGAACTGCTCGACCATATCGAGAAATCGGACAAGGACGAACTGTTCAACATCGTCGGCAAACAGAGCATGAAACTCGAGATACCGGAGATACCGGAACTGCTCATCGACAACACCGACCGCAACCGCACAAGCCCCTTCGCCTTCACCGGCAACCGCTTCGAATTCCGTGCCGTGGGCAGCGAGGCCAACTGTGCATCGGCCATGATAGCCCTCAACTCGGCCGTGGCCGAGGCACTGGCCGACTTCAAACGCCGTGTAGACACACTCATCGCCAAGGGCGAGGACAAGACACGCGCCATCATAGAGGTAATCCGCGAAGACATCAAGACCTGCAAGCCCATACGTTTCGACGGCAACGGCTACAGCGACGAATGGGTAGCCGAGGCCAAAAAGCGCGGCTTGGACTGCGAGACAAGCTGTCCCGTAATCTTCGAGCGCTATCTCGACCCCGAGAGCATAGCCATGTTCGAGAGTCTCGGAGTGATGTCGAGAAAAGAGCTGGAAGCGCGCAACGAGGTGAAATGGGAGACGTATACGAAGAAGATACAGATAGAGGCCCGCGTGATAGGCGACCTGTCAATGAACCACATCATCCCCGTGGCCACACACTATCAGAGCAAGCTGCTGAAGAACGTGGAGAACATGCGCCGCATATTCCCGGCTGACAAGGCCGACAAGCTATCGGCACGCAACATCAAGCTGATAGAAGAGATTGCCGAACGGACAACCGTCATAGAAAAGGGCGTGGAAGAACTCGTTGCTGCACGCAAGGTGGCAAACAAGATTGAGAGCGAGCATACGAAAGCCATCGCCTACCACGACACCGTGGCCCCGAAGATGGAACTGATACGCTATCAGATAGACAAGCTCGAACTGATTGTTGAAGACCAGCTCTGGACACTGCCCAAGTATCGCGAACTGTTGTTTATCAGATAAAAAAACACCACCTACCCAAAGGGGGAAGCCCCACCCAACCTCCCCAAAGGGAAGGGGAATGGAGGTGGTACCGCATACCGGAAAGAGGAGACTGAAAGAAAAAGGTCCCGTTACTGATATACCGACGGGACATTTCACAGACTATCTATTTCTTTTTTGGTTGTTTGAAGTTTGCAGCGACGGACACTGTGAAGTGTTCCGTCGCTTTTTTCTTCTGTCCCGCTCATTTCTTATCCGACAGTCTGTCAACTATTTACGTCCAAAGGTGAATCGCAATCCGAGATTCAAATTGAAATTGAACTGCTTGTCTTTATAAATGGTATTTAACGAAGAGCCATCATCAAAATAGTAACTGACACCGGGTTCAACATAAATACCCGCCGACGGCAATACATTATACTGCAAGCCTGCAGAAGCATTGACGGACCACTGGAACGGTTTCTCACCGATGTCGCCCGACTCTTTCTTCTCTACCCGATTGTTGATTACATATTCCTTTTCTTGTTTGCCCGACACACACTTTTCTGCAAGTACACCGGATGAAGCATACAGTTCAAAACCCTTCCACGATACTATCTGACATTTCACATTTAGCGGAACACCTACATAATGCAAAGTCTGTCTGCCCGTGATATAATGTCTGTCGCTGCCGTTGCGCATATCTGACGTGAGACGGGTATAGCTGACGCCACTCTCCAAAGCAAACCGCTCATTGACTTTATAGGCAAACGAGAGGCCGGCTCTGACAGGCAGATGGTGCTTGATGTCGTTTTTCACTTCCTTGCCGTCGTTATAAAGAAGTATTCCGAGCAAAGGGCTGTCTTTCCAATCTGATTTGTCCGACCCTATGCCCATAGAAACCGCTTCGACGGATTGACTGTCGAAAGCCGAACGCGTCCCGCCGGCCATGAACACACCCATCGAAAGTCGTCCTGACCTGCTTCTCCCCACATTGGCTTGGGCTATATGATTATTCCGGTAATTGTCATTATAATGGCTACGCTTGGGGTCTCGACTATCGTTTCGATTATTCTCGTCATTACGCTGATTAGGGGTTTGGCCGTGAGTGTCGGATGTTTCTCCGGATATATTCCGTTCCGTTTCCTGCTCTTCAATGTCTGCCGCAGATACGGCCCCAACATTCTTGTCCATCGCGGAACGCACATCAGGCGTTGCGGTATGTACATCAGGAATGGTTTCTGCCAACAGCTTCTTGTCATATTCAGCAGAAGAAGACACCTGTTCCGCCTCTGCCGTAGAAGGGTTCTTGTCATGCCCAACAGAAGAAGACACTACGGAAGAAGCCTTGCCAGCCGCCGTCATCCCAATCTCTTCCGGAGCCAATGATGCCGACTGCTGCACAATGTCATCGCTCAGGAAATAACCCGCCGAAAAAACTATTGCCACCATTGCGGCCACAGCCGCTGCCCGCCTTGCCCACAACCAAACCACAGATGCTTTGCCACCGGCATGCCCAGCCTGTTCCGCCTGCTGTCTTGCACGGCAAATGTCGTCCCACAAGCCACAAGGTTCGTCCGCCTCATAGTCGGCCATCTTGTCGTGTATGTCTTTCAACCAATCTTCTTTCATTTTGATATAGGATAAAGCTTGTTATACTGTTTGATTTTCGCGGCCAGCATGGCTTTGGCCCTGTGTAATTGAGAGGCGGAAGAGTTTTCCCTGATGCCGAGCAATTCTGCTATCTCCTTATGGCTTTTCTCTTCTATAACGTACAGATTGAACACTGTGCGGTAACCGTCGGGCAGTTCACGTATCATGGAATGAATGACCGCGGGAGGAATACCCTCGGTATCAGGCTCTTCATCCGGCATGTCCATAGTTTCCTGTTTCAGTTCCACGAAATTCATCCGCCCGTTTTGTCTCACGAACTTCATCGTTTCGTTCAACACAATTCTTGTCATCCAACCTTTCAACGAGCCGTCTCCGCGGTATTCAAAGGTGTCTGTCGAAGAAAATATCTTCAAGAACGCGTTCTGCAACACGTCTTTTATATCTTCCTCATCATAAATATATCGGGAACATACTGCCGAGAGATAACGGACGTACCGGCAATACACAACATGCATTGCCCGCTCGTCACCTTCCTTTATAAGGTGAACCAGCACTTCCTCGCTATCCCTCGCGTTTTTAGACATTGATACTATCGTTGGTTTCCTATCATATTGGCAATGATGGTGTGTCAAAATAAGGTTCATGCACATTGTAGGGACATATTCTTGTATTTGTCCGTTTGTAACATCCTGATATTCAATGGCTGTTTGGCGGACAAATACAAGAATTGTCCCTACAGGTTGGAAGAGTTTAATCTTGACACAGCCTCATCCGTCCAAAAAACTATCCTGTGCAGAGAGGCTTACTCTACCGTAACAGAAATCGTGCCTTTCAGCTCGTCTTTGTCAGCCACTGTAACCGTGGTTTTACCGGCTTTCACACCTGTCACCGTTATTACACCGTCTTCAACACTTGCCGTAGCTACCGACTCGTCATCTACCGTAACCGTGTAAGGAGCTGTTCCGTTTGCCACAGCAACCGTCTCTTCATTACCCACAGCCACACTGACATCCGCCTTGTCAAACTCCAGCGCAGCGACCTTGTTTACTGTAACGGCCAGCATACCAACCTTGTTGTTCTTGTCGGATACTCTGACAATCACATTACCTTCTTTCACTCCCGTCACGGTAATGATGTCTTCATCCACCTCTACAGTAGCTATCTCCTCGTCACCTGACGTAACGGTATAGGGTGCTGCGCCACCGCTCACGGTTATATCCGTACTTGCGCCCACAGTCACTTCTGCCTTGGCGGGACTGAATGTAAACGGCGGTACCACTTCGTCATCATCGTCACACGACACAACGGTCATTGCAAACATGCAGCACAGTATTGCGGCTGCAAATTTAAGGAATTTAATTTGATTCATCTTCATTTTTTTAATTGCATTATTCTTAATTACTTTTTTGAGAGCTCTCGACCCATTAAATCCGGTTAATTAAGAATCTTGCATGAGAAAATGAAAAAAAACATTAAATGCTCATATTCATGGTCTTCATCTGCACTATCTTAGCTGTTCCAAAACTCCATTTTCCAAATTTTTCAACTTCCGATTTGTAAGTTAGCCAACAATACTAATACATGCAATCTGCATCAACCCTTGATTGTTCAATGGAAAGGAGGAGAAGCTGATGAAAGAAAAAAGGTCCCGTTACAGATATACTGACGGGACTTTTCACAAACAATCTTCTTTTGGTTGTTTGAATATTGACAACTATATCAAATAATACCAAACTTTTTAAATTTTTCCTGTATTATCGTAAGAGATACTGATTTACCGCCACATTCAATTACTATTGTGCCGGAACGCTCTTCCTTATTAGGATTTTTTTCTGCCTCAACAACAATCTCACCATCTTCATTTCTAGAACAATTTACCCAATCGGGCTTTTCAGCAATAACCCAATCAGCATAATTACAGTTCACCTTAGTTTTTTTAAACTCTCCACCTTTTCCCTTGAACTTCAAATATGTACTCTCTATCGAGAGTTTCACATCTCTTTTCAGCCCACTGTTTTTTGCAACAGGTGAGTGGGGCGTAAGGTTGTCTACATTCTCTTTTGGTGATACTGGAGCGGTCGATTTTGCCTTTTTCGACAATTGGGAAATGATATTTTTACATGCCTTAATCTGCTGGTCACACAAATTCTTTTTAGTCTGTGAGTCATAACAAACTTTGGCTTTCTCAAAATATGATATTGCCTTATGTTGAGATGCAACTGTCATTGTTTGCTGCAGCTTTACTCCACTGGCAAAAAGTTTGTCACATGCTGTCTGAGCACACAGTGGCAATGATACCACCCAAATAAAGAAAATGATAATAAATCGTAATGATTTCATATTAAAAATTGGTTGATTATTATTTTTTATATGTTTCAATGTCAATAACATCTTCGATGGCCTTAGCTCTTGACAAAAACTCATCAGCAATCTCTTTCTCATCAGCGAAAATCACTGCTTTCTCTTCGAATAAAGTATGAGCTTCGTACAGCTGTTGGCCAATACTCTTTATTTTACCCTTGACAGCAGCAACATTCCTGGGCATTCCGCCGTCTTTTAATTTGCATGACAATGCTTCATCATATTTCTGATATGCTTCGATTAGGGCAACCTCGAAACCTTCGTCATGCAAAAAACCTATTTGAGCAAGGCTATCAGCCACACGTACATCTGCAGCCACCTTCGACTCGATAGAATCATTGTATGCTTCTATCTGCTTGGCCAATTCTATTGCCGCAACGGTTTCGTTGTGATTCTTAACAAGAACAGAAGTCACGAAACCTCCTACAACCATCAGCAGAACGGCTACAACGACAGCCAACTTGTATTTCTGCCAAAAAGTCTTGTCGCCGGCAAAGACGATCTTCCGGCCATTCAACCCATCATCAGCATATTTTTCCAACTGTTCCGCTGTCGGCCTTTCCCATGGGTTCGTCCTTAAACAACGAGCAACCACTTCCTTTAGTTGTGGCGAGAAATCGCCTTTCAACTCAGGAACTTCGGCACCCTTCATCTGAATAAGACCGCCGTCATCGCCAAAAGGAGTGTCTCCGGTAAGCATCTCATATACCGTTGCGCCAAGAGAATAGACATCGTTGGCCATTATCGGTGTATTGTCTTTGCTGAAGCGTTCGGGAGCCATGTAAGCAATAGTGCCGGCAGAACTAAAGGCGGCGCTCATGCTCTTGCGCAGAGTAGACTTGACATGCGTGCTCACGCCAAAATCGGTAATCATAAAATCACCATTCTCACCTATCATCACATTGTCGGGCTTGATGTCCTGATGAATGACCGGCGGATTCATGCCGTGCAGCCAAGCCAAACCACTCGCCACATCGCGGAGCAGCCGCCAAGCGTCGTTCTCGGACATTTTGCCTACATACTTCATTATGCTTCCCTGCTCGCAAAAGGGCAGCACGAGGAATGGTTTGCGATCGCACGAATCGTAATAGAGGGGCTTGAGCAAATTCTTGTGATTTGCATTGACCACCAATGAAAATTCACGCGCGAACACGTTCAGTCCTGCATCATCGAGTCCAGTGGCCGGCGCGTATATCTTTAATGCTACTTTAATATCAGTCTTACTATCCTTTGCCAACCATACTTCTGAGAAATTACCCCTTCCGAGCAATCTCTCCAAAAAATAACGATCATTAAAAAGTTTGTTTTCTTCCATAAATTATTTCTTGTAACTGAAAGTCATGCTATATAATGAATTTTTAGAGTCGGTGGAATAGCCTTCACCCTTATAGTTTCCGTAATCAAAGTCGAAATCAACCTCAAGATGTCCGTCAAAAGACGTTGCCGTGATATCAGCCGAGAGGGTCTTCCTTCCAGAATAGTCCTTGACAACAGGAGCTTTATCAACTGTTATGGAAAATCCCAACGACTTGAATTTGGCAATTATCTCATTGTAGCTAAGCCGCCAGCTGATGCCCAATCTATCTTCCCAAAAGTCAGGGAGGACATCTGAATGGGTTATGTATATATCTTCAAAGATGTTGTCCTGGTCATGATCCCAAAACGTGAAATCCTTGACATCACAGTTCTGCGATCCCGACTCCACCTTATCAATAGAGAATCCCCTCGCCTTAAGGTCATTGACTGTGGTCTTGCCGATGGTCACCCCATAGACAGGAAAAAATTTGTCCATGACTGACGAACCACCACCCTGACTGCCGGAGGAAGTGGTAGTGGACGCCGACGTGGAGCCGCTGCCATTATAATTGTTAACCACTTCGTTGTTGATATTGTCAAGTTCGTTTATACATTTATAAAAGACATACTTGAACTCTTCAGCCGAATGACAATACATCTCGATGGCGTAAGAAACAGAATTATCATTAAGCAAGGCCTTTGCACATCTCACTTTCTGATTGGCCGCGTTCACAGATTTGAGCAACAAGTCACGGGCGGCATCTTCAGTTTTCAGGCCGGAGCGGTGGAACTCCACATAGATGGGTCCCGAGTCGCCAAAGCCCAGCCAATACAGCGTACCTTCCTTCTTGAAGTTGAGACTGTTGTCCTCGTCATCTATTGTAGGCATAAAACCTTCCTCTTTCAGAAATTGCAATATGGAATTCCTGAACTTCAACTGCTCACCAGTCAACCCTGCGGCAAAAGCCGAGATGACGACAGCAAACAACAATGCAAACGTTGCAAAATATCTGTTCATAATCACAGTCTTTATTATTTATATTGTACATATAGTCCTGCCGGCCTTGTCCTGAAGCACAACCGACACAGACACATTGGAGGGCAACCCCCATACTTTACGGAACTGAGTCTTCATTGTGACTACGGTCTGACGGGCGGCATCCTCATTGAAATCGCCCATGTCATATTTGGACACTTCACTAAACTTAATCACCACGGTAATTGAAGAGCTTGTACACGATATCGACTGTACATAGACGCCATTTTCTATCTTCTGCGGACACGCCTTGGCATCATTGCGCACGACATCCTGCCAGGATGGGTTGGTATAGCCGGCGGTTGGGGCGGTATACTTGCCGGTGGCCGTCAGGTTGTTCCAGTCGCCTTTTTGCACGTTCCATGTCTGTGAGCCGAGCAGAGTACCCGACTGGTTGTAATAGTTTCTCTTCTTGGGTGTCACACCCGACTTGTCGTATTCTATCGTCACTCTGGAGACGCCATAGAATTGGTCGGAAAGCTTGCCGCCGGCATCGCATACCCTCTGCTCTGTCATACGGTTTTTGTCATTATAGGCAAACCGCTCTATCTTGAAACATTTAGAAGTGTCATAATACTTGGCTTCAAGCATATTGCCATGACTGTCGTACTTGTTTTCCACCTTGGCATAACCATTACTCTTGTTCATAATCAGCTTGCCATCGGTGCCGTAGTATTCCTGAACAAGTATCTTACCGCGACGATCATATTTCGATTTCGACATGAAGAAGCCTTCGGATGACAGGCGTGGCTTTCCATAACCGTTGTAACATGATATCTCCGCAATGTTGCCCCACTGGTCGTACTTCACCCGCCCTTCGGGGTTGACATCACTGCCCTGCAGCGGTTTGCCGTCGATGCCATAATTAAATTCGGCCACCACACGGTTCATCGCATCATATTCGCGCACACGCTTGTGTGCCTTTTGAACATCTGTACCAGGTGTGCCATCGGGCTTCCAGTTGGTACTGACAACACAGTTACCCATCGAGTCGTATTCATTCTTCACCATGCAGAAAGCTAATGACGGCTGATTAATCTTCTTGCCGCTCAAGTCGGTTGTCCATTGCGACACGAGACGGTTGTTGACATCGTACTCACTATGCTCGACAGCGGTACCCGACTGGAGCTTGCCGTCAACAAGGGTGAATTTCCGTATGATATTGCCACGGGCATCGTACCTGTAGTTGATGTCAAAGACAAGCTTGCCCGAGGTGTTGTAATCCTTAATCTCTATAAGGAAGTTTGTCTTGGAATCATAGAAGTATTCCACCTTGGAATATCCGAAATCAGACATCACCGGCTTTCCTTCCCTGTCAAAATATTGGAGACACTTTTGATTGCCAAGCTCATCGTATTCCACAGAATAACCTGCATACAAATTGGAATTAAGCACCGGTTTGTTGGCTGCATCAAAAAAACTCATCTTAGTGAGGGCACCCTGTCTGTTGTATTCAACAAGCAATACAGACACTATGCCGTCACAGGTAGTTGGGTTTCCGGAAACATCGAAATAAGTTTCCTTGACCAAGTTGTTGAACTGGTCGTATTCCGATTTCTTCTCATGGAAGAATCCGTCAGACAAAGTAGGTTCGTTGTCCTTATTAAAGAACTTTACACTTATTACATTTCCCTGATCATCATAAGTATATACATAGCGGGCAACTCCGTTGGCCTGTTCTACAGGGGTGCCATTCTCATCATAATAGGTGATTTCGAGCGGCTGTCCTGTCGGGCTTTGTTTTATTTTTAACTTACTATAAGCCTCCCCGTTTTTGGAATAGGTAGTCGGCTTGTCATTTTCATCCAAGAAAGAGCGCTCGATGATAAATCCATCCTCATTGCAAACGTCACGTGATTTCACAATACCGCCATTACTGTATGCCGGATTGCCGTCCAAACCGATACAAATCTGTGACACACGGTTTCCCTGATCATCAATCTCATAACGGAAACCGGCTACATTCTCATCTGTACGGATAGAAGGCTGCCCGTCAAGCGTGTAATACATCTCGGATATGCGGTTGCCATATTCATCGTAAGCCAGTTTCACCAGACTGCAGTTGTTACCGTCGTGCGAGCCTTCGCCATTGGCATTGAGATAGGTCACCGTTGCCCAGTCATTGTTCTCATCGTATGTATACCGGCGGATGGCCATACCATCGCCATTGCTGGTGATGTTGCCATCGGCACCGATGAAGGCTTCTTCTATCTTACGCCCCTTTTCATCGTATTTGTAACGGGAGCCGTAGATATTGTCCTTGTCTCCTGCCGGCACATTCTGAAGACCCACATAGCGTTTTTCCACCAATAGTCCATCATCATCATAAGACAACAGATAGCGTGAGATACGGCTCTTCTCTCCCTGATCGGAATCCATATTCTTATACAATACGTTTGTATTGGCATACAGGTTCATCTCTGTGCCATACTCATCGTTCTGCCGGAAGGTAGCAGTCTTGAGATTGTCATCATAGTCCATCTTGAAGAGGACACGGCCGTTTTGGTCGGAAATGATGGTGTAGTCAACTTTCTTGTCATCGGTATAGAAATACTGCACATCAGAATAACGGCTGGCCATGTGTTCCGTATCGCTGTGACGTATAACCTTACCTTTGGCATTGACAAGGGTCATACGTCTGAGCTTGTGTTTGCGGTATTCGAGTTTATAGCTCTGTTCACGATGGGCTACATCCTTGGCACTGAGGCGTCCGATACCCTTTGGCACTCCCCAATATTCGGCATAATCTTTGTAATAATAGGTTTTGGTACGGGTGTAGTCCCAGATGAATATGCCCAAACACATCAACAGGCAGGCCACACCAGTGGCCACCATAGCTATGAGTTTTTTCTGTGAATGGATTTTCCACGAGCCGGTTTCCCAATAAAGGTCTATCTTCTGGCGTATCTCGTTGGCCTTGATACGCTTGGCAGGGTCTTGTGCCAAACAGCCCATAATCATGTCTCTGACTTCCGGCTGCAACTTGGGCAACTCTGGCAGAGGCTCGCCTTCCGTCTGGAGCAAACCGCCGTGTTCTCCGTATGGCGGGTTGCCTGTAAGCAACTCCACAGCCGTGGCTCCCAGCGACCACATGTCGGAAGCGCTGTTGGTGACTCCCTCAAAGCGCTCAGGTCCCATATATGCGCGTGTGCCGCCCGACATGCCGTTGGAATCGAAAATGCCACCCTCCGAATTGACACTGATACCGAAGTCGGTGACGATAAAATTGAGGTTGTCGTCAACAAGGATATTGTCGGGTTTGATGTCCTGATGTATGATATTGTGGTCGTGGAGATATTCCAAACCGGCCGAAACGTCATGCAAAAATTTGATAATGTCATCTTCTTCCATCCTTCCGGCCATACTGCTGCATGAACCATTCTCACAATACTGCATTACCAGGTAGGGCTGCCCGTCGCAGATGTCGTATCCGGTGGGCGGCAACAGATTGGAATGGTTCATGTTATACACAGTGGTAAACTCCCTCTCGAAATTCTGCAGACCATAAGAGTCCATCTCTGAATGTTGGGAGAATATTTTCAGTGCCACAAGCAAGTTGTTGGCACGTGTGTCCTTGGCCATCCATACCTCGGCAGAAGCCCCTTGCCCCAAAGCTTTCACCAAGACATATCTGTTATGGAACAGTTGACCTTTATCTAATCCTGCCATAATATTTCGATTTTAAAAGAGTGTCAGCGTGTAATTTAAAGCGTAGATATTTCCGAGAATAACCAAGACAAACCAGATGATTCCGCCGATGGCCCATATCTTCTGGTTTTTCTTGAACTGTTCGAAACTCTTAGTTCTACCCGAACGCCATGCCATCTTCGAACCGTTAAGGCCAAGATAAACACTTAGGCACAGACTGCAGACCTGTCCTATATATGGTATTCCGGCTAAAAGAATAATACATAAAGGCCAGTAAAAGCCGTGGCAAACAGCCCACAACCAACTGCAAAGGAAGGCACCCCAATTCCAACGCTCTATTTCCGCGTCAATTTCCGACTGGGAATATTCGTTGGCCTGACCGAAAACGCCTTTACTGTCATTGAAATCATATACCGATGAAGTCCTGTCATTTTTGGCTGTTCTTGAATTGGAGTCAAAACGCTCGGTCTTTCGTCCATGCTGCCCTTGAGACTCACCCACATTCATTTGGACTGTACGTCTTCCTGTCGGCTGCTGACGGCCTTGCTGTTCCTGCTGTTGTCCCTCTGTACGCACATTCCTTGTCACTGTGGGACGGTGACGCACCTCAGGGAAGTAACGTTCTATCACATTCCACTCCAAATTGAAGACATTGGCAAGCAGTATTGTGTCACCCGGGTAAATGCCCACCGACATGTTCTGTATCTTTTGTCCATTGATGACTGTTCCATTAGAACTGTGGTCAATGAATGTCAAATTGCCATCAACGCATGTTATTTCACAATGTCTGTTGCTGACAGTGTCCCAACGCTCATCTATGCGGATATCGCTGTGGGGGTCTCTTCCGATGGTTATTCTATTTGTTGCCATGGTCATTCTGCTTGGGTACTTTTATTTTTTCACCTTCTTTGAGTTTTTTTTCACCATTCAACTTCTGCAATTTACCGACTGTGGTATGGAATTTTTTTGCAAGCCCATCGTATGTGTCTCCTTTCTTGATTACATAGAAGTCGGAGTTGATTTCCTGCAATTCTGAATCTTGCTCAATACCTTTACCGGAATTACCATTGACAATAGGAGTCAAACCAGGATCGGAACCATTATCATTAGGCTTCTTTTCACCGCTTCCTGCATTACCATCCGCATTGTCATTAGGTTCATTGCCGGTACTGGCAGGTTTACCTTTCGTAGTTTCATCAAAGATACTTTGAAGATCTGGGGCTTCTCTCTGATTTTTTTCTTTTGGAGAATCGTCCGAAACGCCATGACCGTCCCCGGAGGTTGTGCCAGATTCTACCTCCTCATTATCACCTGCTACAGTATCCGTTGAATCTTTCTTGTTTTGTTGTTCCGTAGAATCTACAACGGCAGCTTTATCATCGTTTTCACCTGTTGGCTTATTGTCCCTAAAGCCAAACCACCAAACGGCACCGCCTATCAGACAGAGAAACAGGCAAGCCAATCCTATGTTCAGATACAGTTTCCTTTTCGAGGAAGTATCGTCATCAGAGCCACCACCTATCACCGTTTTGACAAAATTGCCACTACCCGCGTTTTTCCCGCTGAGCCTTTTGTCATATTCTGCAAAAACAGCCGGGTCACACACCTTGCCACCTTGCAGAATCTGGCACAAGCACAACGTTATATTGTCGGAGCCTTCGGCATCGCAAGCTGCCTTAATCAGCTCGTCGGCCAAATCGCCCATATTGTGTTCATTGGCTCTGATTACCGACTCCATCTCTACATCGCGTATCATTCCGCTAAGACCGTCGGTGCACAACAAGATTATATCGTTGTCGCAAACCTCGTATGGCCGCAGCAGCGACTCCGGCTTAGCCTTTGTCGAGCCGTCGCTCAAGCAACGGGTGATGATGTTGCTGTCAGGGAAGTCGAATGCTTCTTCACGGGTTATGGAACCTTTGTCCACCAGCCCCTGCACATAAGAGTGATCCTTGGAAATCTGATGGAGGCCGGCTTGAGGATTGTACACATAAGCACGGCTGTCGCCACACCATGATACATACAACTTGCCGTCCAACAACCATCCTATGACAATCGTGGTGCCCATGCCTTTGGTTTCAGGATTTGCCTTCGCCTCGGCCTTGATACGTGCATCGGCAGCCACAACCACATCGTTCATATATTTTTCGATGGTAAAACGTGTCTGAAGCACGTCGGGAGTGAGCCTGTCGGGGGAGAAATACTCCCGCACTGTCTCTATTGCCAATTCAGATGCAACCTCACCGGCATTCATTCCTCCCATTCCATCGGCAACAACAATAAGAGCTCCTTTGTCACCCAAGGAGCATATCTCATTGTTCACCCATCGCATCTGCCCGCCGGACAAATCCGAAGATGCCTGAAAATTGTCCTCGTTGTTTGTCCTGACGAGGCCAACATCCGTTTTAGCAGCAAGTCTGAATTTTATTGTATTCATCTCTTCTTTTTCTTTTTAGATTTAGATTTCTTATCAGTAAGCGGAGTCAATGTGTCATCAGTCCCGTCTGTACCTTCTTCCACCACCGGAGCCTTGGACTCTTCCTGTGCCGGCCGGCTTTCGAATGTATTGTCGCCGATAGGTGCAACAAACCAGATTCTATTATCCTTAAACAGGAAACCGGTAAGTGAGAAATCAACGACACCAACACTTATCGCTTTGGCCGTCACATAAATTCCGCCCAGATATTCTGATTTAGAATCAGGACATTCAACAATAGCCCTTGGCTTTTTCCAAAAATCTATAGCTTTCTTCACCACTGAATAAGAATAGTTTTCATTGTCAGAACCATTGTTGTCAGCCTTTATCCAAACAATCCAATTAAGTCCTGTAGAATCGGCCGAGAAAGACAGACCGTCAGATTTCTCGGCAGGCTCTATGCTTACCAAAGCACTGTCGGAGACGAAGATACGCTTACCGTCGACAGGTAATTTCTGACAAGACGAGCCGGAGATGCTCTTCACAACCAATGTATCATTCAACACCGGTTTGTATTTCTTGTCGTTGCGATACTTGTCGAACTGCGGGTCATTTGCCCACGGCTTCAAGATGGAAGAATCCATGATGAACCCGTTGCCGCCCTTACAGGCGAGTGTCTTTTGCAAGTTGAAATATGGTTTTCCTCCTCGACCGTATTTCTGGCCGGTCTCCTGATTCTCTATATAATACGTTGACTCAACTACAAACATAGCTTCCTTGACAGCCTCTTCAACGAGTGCTTCGGAACCTATCCGTATATTTAGCAACTGGGCATTTATATCATTGGTATAAAATGCAAGAGTCAAAAAACAGACTAATATAAGTTTCTTTGTCATATCTATATGTTTTATTGTATCGTTTAACGGGCATTAGCAATAGGAACGACTCTGTCTTTCCACTTCTTTTTTTTAGCCTCTTCTTCTGTCATTCTTCTTGTCTTTCCACTAAGCGGATTTGCACCGGTCAGAATACCAACAACAACAAGCTTACCATCAAACTTGGCAAATACTGGACCACCGGAATTTCCATGGTCGGTCTCGCTATTGGAGAGCAGTATGCAACCATCAACATCCAATCCCTCTCGAGCTACAGAAGACTCAGAGTTTATAGGGGTCACCTTGCTAAGGTCTTCCGCCCCCACACCTTGGGGGTAGCCAAGAATATTGAGATGAGTATTTATAGGCAATGAGGTCGATCTGGCATTATCAAAATCCAGTCCGCCTGATTTTCCTACATTTATTGTAGCCCAGTCATTCTGTGATGAGAATTTAGCCATTTTTATAGCATATTTCTGACCTTCAGCTTCAATAGTTCCAAACGTTTCCAAAGAATACCTCATCCTAAAAGGAGAAGCATCAGGAGCGAATGTTTTCTCTATCTTATGCCCCATGGGAGAAACAGCTAAGAATCGACAAGTCACAGCCTTAGGATTCTGAACCATAATCGCATTGAGCTGAAGGCTTGTCTCGTCATTTGTGTCAACAAAAAAGTATGGATTGACACAATGCTGGGCTGTTATCAACCTCCCGTCATTGAGAAGAAAGGCTGTTCCTGTTGCTCCTGTTATATATTTATCATTGACATATAAACCCATAAAACAGAAATATGTGTTTTTTGAAGCTTCTGACATATCGCCAGGGGTTGGAGACGGAGTCCCAATATTTTGGACTTTTTTCCACGCAGCGGCAGCCCTCGCATTGGCGGAGGCCACCTTTTGGGTCATGTCGGCAATTCGTACCTCGTAGTCTTTCAACTTCTTGTTGTTTGCCACCAATTCGTTTGCAAGCGAATCAGCTGTGGCCTTGTTGGCTTTGTTGGCATCAATCTGTTTAGCCAACATCTGTCCCTGCTCGGTAAGATCGCCACGCAAAGCGAAATTCCAATATCCAAGTGAACATAATGAAACTACCAGAATGACCGACAATGCCGCTATGGCATTCTTATACGGGCGCAGTGCCTGCTGACGGAACAAGCTCAATCGGCGGGTCAAGCCGATTGACCCTACTGTAGATTTCTTTCCTGTCGGAGTGATAAAACCTATCTTAGGACCGTTGACGGCCAACTGTATCTCGTCACCGTTCTGCAGATACCATTCGTCCTTTACCGGACGGCCGTTGAGGAAGGTTGTATTGGTCTTCGACAGCTGTACGAGCTTCCACATGTCGCCATCCTTCATAATGGCGGCATGACGGCGCGAAACAGTCTTGAAACTCTCGTCGAAACGCACCTGACAATGCGAGTCGCGGCCCAATTCTACATTGTCGACAATTATCTCCTGCGACTCTCCTGCCCTATGGTATTTGCTTGAAACTTTATGTTCAAGAATATAATACTTTTTCCCACCGGGAGAAAAAATCGACCCCATTCCCGCTCCGATAGAGCCGGAAAAGGTCTGTTTGTATGTTTTTGTTGTTTGACTTCCCATGTTCTTTTCTGTTTTTATTATTGTTAATAAGCTTCTGCCCTAAGTTTAGTATCACCGATTGATATAATGTCGCCGGGATTGAACACCATACCACCGACAGGCACTTCTTTCGAGTTTACGTATGTCCCGTTTGTTGAGCGACGCCATCCGCCTGTGTCATATCTATCCCACTGACCGTCACGTATTATCCATGAGCCGATTTCGTAATCCAGCTCCAACGTGCAGTGCTTGCGGGAGATATAGCAACTGTCGTTTTCGGTGATGGCAATATCATTGTAGGTACCCTCGTCCTTACGGCCCATGCTAAGTATGGCCGAATCGCCGCGCAACATGTCATCAAGACGGTATATACGCCCGTAATCTTCTCCCTGCATGATACGCAGGAGCACACCATTGACAATCCTCGTCTGATAATCCTTTATGTCTTCGTACACCACGTTGACCTGACGTCCGCGTGGCACAAGTTGAAGCACATCGTCGGCTGTCTGAAGACGGTGCTGATAGTTGGGCATTAGGCAGCCGTCTATCAACTCTATCCACTCGTTGCCGTAGTGCACCTTATAAAGCAGCTGCTTGTCCCACTCACCGTTTTTTCCCCGGCGCATATACTGCACGAGGTCACGCTCCGATTCGAGCGGGCCGAAAGGCAAATCTCCTGTCAACAACTGGAACATCATCACGCCAAACGAGAAGATGTCGGTCGTGGGGAGTACGGTGGCCTCCTTGTTGGGTTTCAGCTGCTCGGGCGGCATATAAGCGTAGGTGCCAAAAATCTGTTTTGGTTTGCCCAAAATGTTACGTTCGGTCATACGCTTGTTTCTGTCACCGGAAATACCGAAGTCGGTCAGGGCAAAACTTCCGTCACTTTTTACAAGCACATTCTCAGGCTTCAAGTCCCTATGCACCTTACCTCTGGCATGCAGCGCCTTCAGGCCGAGCAGCACATGAGTGGCCGCTTTTGGCAAGTCGACATTCTCCCTACCTGCGAGAGAGAGCAGGTCGCCATTGGGACAAAACTCCATCACGATATAGGGATTGCCCGCCACAAGGCCGTGAGACAATGAGTGCACCAGATAATTACTGTCAATGCGTCCCGTCTCAAACTCCATGTCGAAACGCACAACCAAGGACTCACGTATCTCTGAAGGCACTTCCCATAATTTGAGCAGCTTCAGAGCGAAAGTGCCACCCTGAGAGTTCCGCACAGCATACACCTTGCCGAAAGAGCCCTCACCAAGTATCTTGGTCACCTGGTAGTGTCCGTCGACAATATCTCCTATTGAGAAACTACATCTCTGTGCGACTTCCATAATAATCCGTGATTACTTATGAAATTCAAACAAGCGGTTGCCCAAGAGGATGATGTCGCCATCGTGCAATTCGATCTTCTGCGCTGCCTGAACGAATGTTGTCTTCTGGTCGCTCTTGTCCTCTATGTACCAATGTCCGTCGACATTGCTTATCACGGCCTGTGTCCTTGACGTTATCGAGGGATTGTTGGGCTCGGTGTTGTCGCGGTTGAGCACCACCTCTTTTCCTTCGTACTCCTGTTCGTTGAAGTCATGGCGCTCCTCCATCCGCTTCAATGGCTTGAGAATGAAGGTGGGATCGGCCGTCATATTCATCATATACGGATTGACGGTGCCCCTGAAATTGTTCTTGGGAGCATCGGATGATGACGGCATACGCGTAGGACGAACCGGGTCACGGTATGGATCCTGAGGACGGTCCCAATCCTGCTGGCCACTCTGTTGCCGGCCACCCCACTGCGGACGTGCGCCATTAATCTGGAAATTACAGTTAGGACACTTCTCTGCTCCTACACGAAGTGGATAACCACATTTTGGGCATTGTTTTAAAGGCTCACCTGCGTCCCCGCACCCTTGCTCAGAATATCCGGAATTTTGAGATGTATTTCCCTGTCCACCTCCGAAAACATCATCCTCACGAACGGTCTTGTTCAGAGGCCGGGAGGGCTGCGAATTATCAGAATACACAACATCATCCCTATCATCGTCATTCGGAGACAAAGGGGAGTGGCATTTCACACAAGTCGTTTCACCTGGCTTATTAGGCCAACCACAATTTTTACATCTCATTGCCTTATATCATTAAAGTTAGTTTATAATAATGTATTACGAACCCTGTTCAGATATACTTATCCTCTGCAAAGATACGAATATTTTCAGAATAGCAACTTTTTTTCAAACATTTTTTCAAATATCGCAATTATTTTGCCACACAACAGAAAAGTGGGGATACCCCGCGGTGTACCCCCACTTTTCTGTTGTATTTACATATTGTCAAAACCCGTTTGTTCAGAGGCCTTAAAAAGAAAACAACTACTCATATCCCCCGAAACTCTGGTTCTCGTCATCCATGCCGCCGTTCATCTCCTCACGCTGTTTCTTCTTCGAGGTCATGTTGCCGAAGTTCCATGTCAGGGTGATGTTGGCACGCGGGTCGCGCCAGTTCTCCTGATAACGGTTGAAGCTGTCGGTGTCTGTATATGTCTTCCAGCGGCGGCTGTTGAACACGTCGCGCCAGTTGACCGACAGCGCAAACTGCTTGTTGAAGAACGACTTGCGCAGGCCGAGGTCGAGACTGGCACTCGGCTTGCGGTAACCCTGCGTTATGACCGTGCGCGAACGGTAGTTGCCCGTTGCCTGAAGCGAGATGTCGTAAGGCAGTATGACACTTGCCAGCAGGCGGGCGTCCCATGAGAAATTCTCGTCAGAGCGGCCCGTTACGGTCTGGTCGTTTATGACATAGCTGAAACCGTCGAGCTTGTAGTAATAGGCGTTTACGGTGGTGGTGAGGTCGAGTATGCGGAAGAGCTTGTCCTTCAATATCAGTTCCACACCCGCGCTCTGGCTCTTCGCCACGTTCTCGTTGGTGGAGTACACCACGTCATCCACGTTATACCTCACCGACTGTATAACATCGGTCGTGGGACGATAGTACGTGCCCACGGAAAGCGTGTGGTTCTGCCACGTCTTCAGATAGTTGAGCGAGAACGAGTTGGTGTACTCCGGTGTAAGTTCGGGATTACCGAACGACACCATCGACGCGTCGCTCGTGTTCTTGAAACTGTTGAGCTGTCCGCCCCACGGACGGCGCAGGCGGCGCGTATAGTTGAGCTGCAGCTGCGATGTCTCCGTGAGCGGATAGTTGAGGAAGAGGCTCGGGAAGAGCTGCAGATAATCCTTCTTGAACGGAGCGTCGCGCAGCGACGGGTCATGCTCCTGGTCGTAGGTGTAGCTCTCGGTGTTCACCGTCCAGTATTCGCCGCGCAGTCCGGCCATAACGCCGAGCTTGCCCACCTTTGTGGTAAGCGTGGCATAAAGGGCGTGCACATCCATGTCGTAGATGAACCGGTTGAAGTATTCCTTGTCCTCCGTCAGGTTCAGGCCGTCCCACGAGCTGCCGTCCATCCACGACTCCTGCGGCGTGTTCTCGTGAGAGAAGCGTCCGTTGTACCCCGCCTCCAGTTTCAGGTTCTCCATTATCTGGTTCTCATAGTCCAGCTTGACCTCCCACGAACGGTTGTTGATGAACATCGGGCGGTACTGATATGAGTATTCCGTGGGGGCCACGGGGTCGAAATACGTCGTGCTGTCCTGATAATAGCTGTTGTCGTCACTCTTCCACTTGTCAAACGACACGTTGAGATCCAGCTTGTGCTTGTCGCTGAAATTATGTGTGTAGTCCATCTCGCCGTGATACATGCGCATGTCGCCGTCGGATGTGTTGCGGCGGAACATCAGTCGCGAATCGGCAGCAGCCCCCACAGTGCCATAATGATAAGGAATGAGGCTCTCGTTGTCACGCTTGCCCTGCATGGTCATTCCCGAGAACGACAAGTCATCCTTGCCGGTGAAGTGCCACGTCAGTCCGGCACGCGCGAAGAGGTTTCGCCCGCCGCGGTCGTTCTCACTTTCATAGTTCTGATATGTGTTGCTGCCCTTGTATATCTGTTCGCTGAGAGAGCCGCCGCCGTTCTTCCGCTTGCGGTAACCGATATTGGCGAAGGCCTCGAGCGCTCCGCTCGAATAGTTGATGCTTCCACCGGTGTTCATTCCGCCGCTCGTGGCCGCACCGGCACGCACCGAGCCGTAATATCCGGCACGGCGGTCGCGCTTGAGTATTATGTTGATTATTCCCGCCGAGCCTTCCGGACTGAACTTTGCGCTCGGGTTGTCTATCACCTCTATCCTCTCGATGCTCTCTGCCGGTATCTGCTGTAGAATTTCGGCACGGTTGTCACTCGTCAGTCCGCTGGCCTTGCCGTTTATCCACACCTCCACGCTCGAGTTGCCGCGCAAGGATATCTCGCCGTCGGTTGTGACCTCCACCGAGGGTATGTTCTCAAGCAAGTCGCTTGCCGAACCGCCCGCCGCGGCAAGCACCTGATCGACGGAGAACGTCTTGCGGTCAACCTCCAGCTTCATCTGCGAGCGTTGTCCCGTCACCTGCACCTCCTTGAGCATCTTCTGGTCGCCCGCCATATAGATGGCGGCGTACGACACGGAGCGGTGGGCTTTCGTTATTTCAAAGTTGCGGGTCACGTCCTTATACCCCATGAACGACACGGTCATGACATATTTTCCGTCGGCCAGTCCGCTGACGGAAAACGTACCTTTTGTGTCGGTTATGGCTCCTTTCACCATCTTGCCTGTGGCGGCCTGTGACACACGAACATTTACAAACTGCAAGACCTCGTTGGTCTGCTTATCCAAAACTCTTCCTTTTACCGTACCCTGAGCCAGTGCCGCAACGACACTTATCAGGGCGAAACATGTCATTAACAATCGATTCATAACGAATGTTATGACGTTTGTCGCGGTGGAAGGTTTAAACCAGTGGCAGAAAAAATATTCCTTATGCGTAAAAAGAGTCTGGAAAATGATTCCCTGCGTGTCACTTCATGCTGTCAAGCTCGTTCTGCATTTCTTCTGACAGTTCTGCAAGAAAGTTGTGTCCGAGTATTATTGAAATGCGGCAAAGCAGATTCAGATTTATATCCTCACGCCTGAATATATGGTACACATTCGAACGCTCACATGGTATCTGGGCGGCCAGCCAAATGGCGGAGCGTCCCTTTTCCGCAAGCACTTCCTTTATCCTATTTCCTATATGCATAAAACAAAATTTATAAATAAACATTTCAATTAAGGTTCAACATCTCACACTATGCCTTATTAGATAAGGTAAAAATTACAAGTTATGTCTTTCCCTAATTGCAAAGATAATAATTTTATATAATTTTCGTTTTTACCCCCCCGAAATAACATTCCTTAACATCCGTAAAGTGTTGTTAATGGGTTAAAGGGAGTTGAGGAGTTGTTAGGGAGTTAAGGAGTTAAGGAGTTAAGCCAAATGCAACATAAAGACTTGAAACTATACATAACCCTTTGGCGGATTATTCATAAATGGCCGGTTTACAGTAGGGGCGAACCTGCGTGTTCGCCCGAACCTAATGAACCTAAAGAACATCAAATCATATATAGGGGGGGGTATCGGCTTAACTCCTTAACTCCCTCTAACTCCTTAACACCTTTACCTCCTTACTCCCTTTACCCCCTACCCCTTAAAAAACTTTACTTTAACATATGTTAAGCGGCAGCCTGACCACGATTTCCGCACTACGATGCAAAATACGCGATTT
>NZ_URNN01000030.1 GCF_900549175.1 uncultured Prevotella sp.
CTGGGAAGAATACAACGTATTCCACCACAAATTCCTCGTCTGGCTCGAAGTGAACGGATACGACATCGAAGAGGTCAAAAACATGCCGATGACCGAAATCGACAAACTGGTGGCCCTGTCGCCCTATTACAAAGCGACGGCGAACGACATCGACTGGGTCAGCAAGGTCAAGATGCAGGGCGCCATTCAGAAATGGGTCGACCACTCGATCTCCGTAACGGTCAACCTACCCAACGAGGTCACCGAGGAACTGGTCGGGAAAGTCTATATGACGGCGTGGGAGCACGGCTGCAAGGGCGTCACCGTCTACCGGGACGGCTCGCGCGCCGGCGTGCTCGTCGAGTCGAAAAAGAAGAAAAAGGGAACCGCCAAAGTCGAAGAGGGCGAAGCGGCCGAAGGAGGTTACCGGCCGCCCCGCAAGCGTCCGATCGAGCTCACGGCCGATATCGTCCGCTTCAAGAACGGCGAGGAAGACTGGATCGCATTCGTCGGCATCTACAACGGGCGGCCCTACGAAATCTTCACCGGCAAGATCGAGGAGGATGCGATGTTCATCCCGAAGAAGATCAAGAAAGGGGTGATTCTCAAGGTCGTGGACAGCGACGGTCGCAAGCGGTACGACTTCCAGTACAAAGACAAGTACGGCTACACGAATACGATCGGAGGCATCTCCCGACTGTTCGACAAGCAATTCTGGAATTATGCCAAGCTGATCTCGGGCGTGCTGCGCAACGGGATGCCGATCCTGGACGTCGTGACGCTGATCGAGTCGCTCCAACTGGACAGCGAGAGCATCAATACATGGAAGAACGGCGTGGCCCGCGCGTTGAAGCAGTATATCGCCAACGGCACGAAAGTCAAGGAAAAGTGTCCGAACTGCGGACAGGAGTTTGAGGTGGAGCTGAAACCGAAAAACACATAAAAAGTGTTCGATTATTTGCGAATATCCACAAAAAGGAGTAACTTTGCACAAAGAAGCGAAAAGACATGATTATCGAGTTTGACAAAGACTATTTGCGTGAACTCTACACGGAGGGCAAGGCGAGTGACAAGAAGCACCGCTACCAACCCGAAGTTGTAAGAGGCTACCAAAAGGCTGTTTTCCTGTTGTCCTCCGCTAATGCCATTACGGACTTGTTCCGCAACAATGCGCTGAATTATGAGGTTCTGAAAGGGGACAAACAGGGTATATCGTCCGTGCGGATAAATCGCCAGTACCGTCTTGAGTTTACGGTCAGAGACGTTATGAATGAGCAAATAGTTACCGTCTGTCGCTTGTTGGATATTAGTAACCATTACAAATAATTTGGAATATGGAAACAAAAAAGACTTACGCCCCGCATGAGCTGCAACCGTCAACGCCTATACACCCGGGCGAGATATTGAAAGACGAGTTAGAATCACGTGGAATGTCACAAAGGAAATTTGCGGCTGTTATCGGCGTTTCTTATTCCGTGCTTAATGAGGTAATCAACGGCAAACGTCCGATAACAACTGATACGGCTTTAAAAATCGAAGCAGCAACGGAAATACCTGCCTACATTTGGGTAAATATGCAATCTGCCTACAATATGCAGACGGCACGGCGTGACAACAAGCTCTCCGTTATTCTTGAGCATATACGCAAATCCGTAGCCGTGCTATAAAATATCCTTGCGATAATACAAAGAATATCCCTGCACTTCACAACGGAGACAGGGATATTCTTTTTTCGTGGTTACAGCTGCTCTCCTGTTCTCTCTGTATATTGGAATGTGCCACCCAAAGCTTTCATTGCTATCAGCCCGAGAAAAGCCTCTCTCACTAATCTTCGGTAAAGCTGCCCGTTGCCTATCTGTCTCTTCCATTTCTCCTGTAAATCAGCACTAAGTCCTTGCGACATTGCCTCTCTTACTTGCTCCTCACTTGCAGGAGTATAGCCCCAACCGTCATACAGAAAATCCAGATAATAATCAAGCTCGTCTTGCTTTATCTCTTTGGGCGGATTGTATCCCTCAACGAGGCTCCTAAAACTCTCTATCTTATCGAGGTCGAGCCAGCCACATTTAAGGGCTTTCGCAATTTGCAGCATATCAATGCTATTCAGTTTTATCTCCATTTTCTTTTAGTTCCATTAGTCTTTTTGCTATTCGGTCGACCATTTCCTCGGGCATGGAGAGAAGTAGCTCCTGCATCATCTCTTTCTCCTTCCTCAAAGTTTCATCAGGAGATATTGGAGCCTGCTTTGGCAGCACGTAATTCAATAAACCTGTGAAAGCTTTTACGTATTCCTCTGCTTGGAGCCACCCTAACTCATTTTCAAATTTCTCCTTGCCATTGTTCAGGATTGAGGCTATCCATTCACGCAGTTCCCCTGTCGTTTTGTTCGGAGTTCCTTTAGCCCTACCTCCTAAGCGCCCCCTTCCATCGTTTTTCTGTCTCGCCATACTATTTTAGTTTTTAGTAGTGAGGCGGCTTTTTACCTCCCCACCTGTAAATAATCACTTGTTCACGTGCGGAATCATGTCTGCGTACAATTCCGCTCTGTAGTCTTTTTCCCAACGCCTACCTGTCAGCAGGACCAGGCTCTCGTTGTGCCACGTTCCCTCGTTCGCTTGGCAGGCATGAACGCCGTCAGAATGCTCACGCAGATAGTCCTCCAGCTCATTGATTGCGTCTTTTGCCTTCGTTGCCAGTTCCCAAGCCTTTTCTTTTTCAGGTGTGTCAAGCTTGATAGAGTATTTATTTTCAACAATGGTATCAAAGTCATGTATCAACGTGGCCCGGCCATCGGCGAACGTGATATACTCACGGTAGAACACGGCATATGGAGTGTAGAGACTTCGATGTAGCTTCTCTAAAATCTCCCGTATTTCATCCGTCACGGGTGTTGTGTCGACTTTTTGGCTGAAGAACTTGAAACGGGATAGCTTGTCTTGTTCTGCCCGAATCTGTCTGTCGGCCTCCTGTATGATGTAGTCGTGGTTGCTGAACATCGACAGCAACATCTCGTTTGACGTATCAACGCCCGTAGCCGTAATCCCGTCGATAGCGGCGTTAATTAACTTGACAAAGTTCTCGTGTGAGGCTTTCTCTCTTCCGATTGCCTGTTCGTCTTTTTTTATTACAATTCCCTTCATCTTACTAATTTTTTTACGATTTCTTTTACTTCCTCCTTAGAGAGGTCTCCGATTTCTCTCTTATTGGCGGTTGCCGGTATCCCGAGCAACATCCGCCTGATTTGTTCTTCTCTGTTCATATTCTTGTTTTTTTACATTAGCCTCGGTTCGTGTTCTTCAATCGCAAACACTACCCTCGGATTATTCTTGTCTATTCGCTTCTCTGCCACAATCTTCACGCAGAGGTTATCATTTGTTATTGCTTTTGCCATTTGTAGACAATCGAGTATGGTTTTCAATGCGTTGTCGAGATCATAGCGCACGGAACTCTCGTAAACTGCGACGTATAGTGTGAATCGGCAGCGTATCAGCCTGTCTCGGTAGATTTTGCACTGGTCCACAAAGGAACGCTCGTATTCCCGAATCTCGGGGGACTTAATTATATGCCGGTTCCCGTTGCTGCCGCTGCCAACCTGATAGCTGTTAGCCTTGCTGACGACTTGCCCGTATATAGTTTCATGCTCCATATCGTTTTCTCTTATTTGGTGTCATGGTGCAAAGTAGTGCAATTATGGTGCAATTTGCACCGTGGTATATTGGTGCAAAGTAGTGTGTGTATATATGTAATATATACACCACTTTGCACTACCACTATATTTGCACATAATTTCCTGTATTTGGTGCAACACCCAAAATGTTCAAATCAAGAGCCTCGGCAACCTTTCCCTTAGCAGTCCTTTCTGATTTACCGCTATATGTCATTATATACCTAAACAAATCTGTATATGATATTTCTGTTTGTTTTGTCTCTACAAAAATCTTCTGTATCAACTTCCGTAATTCTTCAACCTTAGCAGCCTCTTTGCTCTCCTTAACGCTCATCCCCCGGAACGGAACACCGTGACCATCTATTGCAAACGAGAAATCTTCTACCGACATATTCCGGCAGTCGGTAATAGATACATCGAACTTTCCATTGCTCTTCTTCACTTGAAAAACGTCACTCGCTTTCTGCAGCAGCATGGTTCCTAAATGTCCCTTCATCCCGTTGTCGTCCTTGCTCTTATTTTCATGCAGAATACAGATAACGGACGTATTATACTCGGTCGAGAGCCTCATCAGAGCGTTAATAACCTTTGTCGACTGCTCAATGTCGTTAAAGTCCTCGATAAGGTCGGCCACGCCATCAATAAAAAGAGCCGTAGGAACGTTTCTCTTCACTTCCTTGAGTATTCTCGGCAGGCGGTCTTTCGTCGCAACAGAGCGCAAATTAATCGCTCGCAGGCTGTCTCTGTTCTCGTTTGTAGGCCAACCCATAATGATATGTATTCTCCGCATTATACGGGCTGTGTTGAGCTTATTCTGCTCGGTGTCTACATACAGAACTTTAGTCTCTGCCTCACAAGGACGAAAACCGAACGCTTCACTACCGAGTATTGATGCGGCGAGAATACTTGCAAGATAGCTTTTTCCGTTCTTGCTCTTCGCTTTTATTGCCTGAAGGTCTCCTCTCGGTATTGTTCCGATACCATCTTGTGTTATCAAGTATTGCGGTTCCGAGTAGTTTTTAGTGAGGTCAACAATATAGTCATCATTATCTCCTTTTGAGGCTGTTGTGATTGCTGTAAGCTCTTCATCTACTTTGTTTATCGCCTCCCACAAGTCCGTAGCCTCGTTCGTCCCAGCTTGCTCGAGTTTTATTGAAAGGATATATACTTTCCTCCGTGCCGCCAGCTCATCGAGTCTCATCACGTTCTGAGTATAAGTAGCGTCAAGACACGTGCCATTCGTGACTTCTGTCAACAATAGCGGGTCAATACCTATATGATGCCTATTAGAATATTCAAGCACACTAACGACATCTGCTATCCGCCCCTCGTTGACAATCGCCGTTATTGCCTTATAAAGAGTAGCGTTCTCGGGATGGTAAAAAGCCTCCGCACAGGGAGCGAGCTGCATTAACAAGCTGTTATAATTGAGTATAGCACCGAGCACATTGCGCTCGCACTGTTTGTCCGATATGGTCAACTT
Organism: uncultured Prevotella sp.; assembly: GCF_900549175.1. Classification (GTDB taxonomy): domain Bacteria; phylum Bacteroidota; class Bacteroidia; order Bacteroidales; family Bacteroidaceae; genus Prevotella. The sequence goes on from NZ_URNN01000030.1 coordinate 5,130, forward strand.
AGAATATTCCATATTACTTTCCCTCCCTTAATTTCTCTATGTCCGACTTCCTGTAGAAATTCTTGCGTCCGAGCTTGACGTTACAAAGATATTTATCCCGGTTCCAACGCCACAGAGTGTTGCCCGTTACCCCGCATATCTTTGCTACTTCTTGCGGTGTGAGATATTCTTCTGGTTTGTTCTCTTTTTCTGCCCTTGCCATTTCTTTTGCTTCTTCGATTATTGCAAGTGCAAACTCCCTAAGGTCGGTTGGCGTGACCGTAATACTTACGTTCGTTCCGCTTCTCAATAGCTCATGGATGCTCATGTTATCATATTTTTTAATCCGGCTCTCCGTGTCTGCTTAGGGACATTCCCTCACATCAGCCGTTTCGCACCTATCAGCGACCAAGCAAGAAAAAGCCGCATCAAAGATTGACACGGCAAAGGTAAATATGAATAAAAAAAATGAAACTTAATCCAAGTAGTCTTTTGTGGCCGACTACTAAAGACCACTAAAAACCACTTTTTCTATTGTATTACACATACCTGTTATTTCTTCTTCTCTAAAATTCTTTGGATTATTGAAATATTTATTGAAACCACTTTTGGCACCGATATTCCCAAATGCTTTAGCAACAATTTCAAATGACGGCCTTGCAATGAAGCCTTTTATCAAAAGACAATGTATAACCAAAGCCGCCTGTTTACCTTTACGTCCCTGTATAAGACTCCTTATAAGCTCAAATGTTGCATCTTTATTCTTCATTATTATTAGTTTCTTAAAAGCTTCACTACAATCAATTTGAGGAGAAATCGTTTTTTCTATATTATCATCCAAATCCAAGATGTCTAATTGCGGCCTTATATCTTCTTCATAAAGCCGGATAATACCGATAGCACCCCATAAAGGTTTTTCCGTTCCAAATTCTATATGCTCATCATTCCACTTTGCCAATGATTCTATCTTTTCACGGTATGGCTCAATTTCTTTATACAACTTAATAGCCGAACGAGCCGCTATCATACGTCCTTCCGATGTCGGATTATTACATCCAATATCAGGATAATCTATAACCGTCCAATTACCCTCCCATTGCATAATAATCGTTTCAAGTGCCTTATTATATCGGTTAAGGTCTATGCTTTTCTTTAAATTATCCAGTTGCTGCAAATACTCACTTTGGCTTGTTATAACCAAGCCATCATCTGCAAGAACTTCTTTTATACAATATCCACTCCGTGAACCTAAAGGCAATAAATTATATGTCCGTTCAGGCAAACAAACAATATCCCCGTTATCCGATATAGGAATGTAATGGTCTGTTATTTCCTTAATTGCATTCTCGACAAGCATTAAGGATTTATCAATATTGGTATCTGGAGGAACGTTTGTAATCCGGCGTGCTACGCTATCAGACAAAAGTTTATCACGTGTTTTTATAAGAGCTTCGCAAATGTCAACCCATCTTTCTGGAGCTTGCTTACACTCGTCTAATAGACAGAGCCATTTATTACCCTGCATAACTTCTTTCACAATCTCTGATATAGTCATAATTTATCCAATTAAATTAATTACTTCCTTCAACGTATCGTCCTCTATGTTACGATACCTGGCAAACGCCTTACTCCCCTCCACATGGCCGGACATCTTGCCTATTATGTTCGGGTCAGCTACTTTGAAGTATGCGTTACCGACGAAAGTACGGCGGGCAAGATGGCTGCTGGCAACCTCATTTATAGGCCGTCGTTCTATGTCTCCCGTGAGGGCGTTACGCACTTCAACGCAACGGGTAATGCCGGAGATAGTGAAAACCTCCTTTATAGCGTCGTTGTACTTTTGAGGGCTTATGAACGGGAATAAACGCCCCTTGCGGTCTATGCCCTTGTATTTCTCTATCAGTTCCACGGCCTTGGGGTGGAGAGGAACACGGGCCACCAGCGCCTGCTCTCCCTCGTCCTTTGTCTTATGAGGTGTATAAGTGAGTATGCCGTCTGAGATATTATCCGTTGTCAGCCTCATCAAGTCGGAGACACGGCAACCAACAAAACAGTGAAATACGAAAATATCGCGCTGGATTGCAAGGCGCTTCGGCGGCATATGAGTGGAGGCTATCGTGTTGCGTTCTTCGATTGTAATATAATACGGAGTACCGAATTGCTCCTTGCCGAGCCGCACACCCTCGAATGGCCGGTTATCCGTTATACCTTCTTCATTCAGCCACGCAAAGAACGCCTTCAACTTCTTCAGCAGCTTAAAAACGGCATTCTCGCCCCGATCATCGATTGTGTTATTACCTTTCTTAACGTTGGCCGGATAGTTAGCTAATATCTTCTGAAAAAGTTTCGGGTGTTCCTCTGATAGATGCTTCTCATTCCTTAGATAATCCCGATAATCCTCTATATCTTCTTTTGTTATCCTCTCAATATCAAAAGTGAAGTCCTTACGCTTCTTATCGTTATGACGCACAAAAGCCTCGTATCGGGCCACGCTCCTAATCATCACGAGGTTTCCTCTATGGTAGTCCTCGCTGTATTGTTTTTTGGAGAGATATTCATTGAACAAGTCATACACATCTTTACGCTCGACTTTAGGCGCATACTTTTCCGGGAAAAAATATCGGTCTACCACGTCAAAAAGCCAGTCTTTGGTTATTGAAGACTTGTCGGCGTCCTCCCACACATCCTTTATATGTTTAAGAAGTTTTTCCAACTTTTCAGCTTTATTCCTTGCGGCTCTGATAGGGTCTGTTATTACACGTTTGTTCTCATATTGTTCGATTCTCTGCTCCTCCGTGTTCCAATCCTCGGAGGCAACAAAGATGTTACTTCCGGCATATAGGGAAATCACTTTGTCTCCGACACGAACCTTAGAAGACAGTCTAATCTCGCAACTGCCATTATCCACTTGTTTCGAAAGCTGTAGTTTGACCTTCATAGTTGGGAATTTAGAATATGGCACAAAGATACTAAATATTTACGGGTTTTAGCTACAAATTAGCTACATTTTTGTGACTTAATGCAATTTTATAAAAATCTAATAAAATACAAGTCTTTTAATTTTGTGTTGATTTTCAATAAGTTACAATTTAGATTTTTATGTGACATTTTACCCGTTTTCATATTAAGAGTGCCTATCAGGCGCACGGAAGGGGAAGCCATTGGATGTTTGAGGTTGCCACGATTGGTGCGGCGAGGTTCAAGTATTTAATGGCATTCTTTTTGTCTGCATATCTCGTAAAAGTCCTAAATTGTCGTATTTATAGTAAAAACACGAATCAATATTTGTGTAATATTCATAAAATTACTATATTTGTGGCGTAATAAAGTCCAGGCGTATGAGTTACAAATCAGTAAAAGATGTTGTAGCTATGTTGCAAGAAAACGGATTTGCTCTAAAAAGTCAGAAAGGCAGCCACATGAAGTTTGAGAAAGACGGAAGAACGGTAGTCGTTCCGAATCATGGAAGTAAAGGCGTTGAGAAAGGCACTTATTACAACATTATGAGGCAGGCGGGGCTGAAATAGCCCCTGCCTCTTTGTCAAACTTTAAATAGATAAAGATATGCGAACGGTAGAAGTCATTGTGGAGCACGCAGGAAAAAACCTTAGTGCGTATGTAGAGAATGCACCCGTCATTACGGTCGGTAACAGTATGAAAGAGATTGAGGACAATATGCGGGAAGCGATTGAATTGTATTTGGAGGACAATCCAAATCCTTGCAAAACTCTTTCAGGTGAATTTGAACTGAAGTTTAAAATAGACGCAGCGACGTTTATAAATTACTATAGTAGCATATTTACAAAAGCTGCATTAAGCAGAATTACAGGAATTAATGAACGGCAGTTATGGCATTATGCAGCAGGTGTGCATAAGCCACGTAAAACACAACTTGTAAAGATTCAGAATGGGATAAAATCTCTTTCTGCAGAATTATCCTCTATAAGTTTATTATGAAAATCCCTGCCACCCGTGCATTGTCGGGCGGCGGGGATTTTCGGTATGTTTTCATTGTATTGTTATATATGTTGTCCGTTGGGTGACCATTGAAAGAAGGCGTGTCACCCCTTTCCGCCCACTATTTTCTTTATGTCGTTCAGCTTGTTGAGTGCCTCTACAGGCGTGAGGTTGTTGATGTCGAGCCCGAGAATCTCGTCACGAATCTGACAGAGAACAGGGTCGTCGAGCTGGAAGAAAGACAGTTGCATGCCGTCACTGCCGCCCCCGATATTGGCTGTCGGTTTTCCCGATGCACCCACCGACGCATTGTCGGCCTCGAGCTGATGCAGTATCACGTTGGCACGTTTCACGATGCTCTTGGGCATGCCGGCGATGTCGGCCACATGGATACCGAACGAATGTTCCGAACCGCCCCGCGTCAGCTTGCGCACGAAGATTACCTTGTCGCCCGCCTCCTTCACGCTCACATTGTAGTTTTTGATGCGCTTGAAGTTTTTCTCCATTTCGTTGAGCTCATGATAGTGAGTGGCAAAGAGCGTGCGGGCACGTGCCTTGCGGTTTTCATGCAGATACTCCACAATGGCCCATGCTATGCTGATGCCGTCGTAGGTAGACGTTCCGCGGCCGAGCTCGTCGAAGAGCACGAGCGAACGCGGCGAAACATTGTTGAGTATGTTGGCAGCCTCGGTCATCTCGACCATGAACGTCGATTCGCCCAATGAGATGTTGTCGCTGGCTCCCACACGTGTGAACACCTTGTCCACCAGACCTATGCGTGCACTCTCCGCCGGCACGAAACAACCTATCTGTGCCATCAGGACGATGAGGGCCGTCTGGCGCAACAGGGCTGATTTACCGGCCATATTCGGACCCGTGATAATCATTATCTGCTGTTGCTCGCTGTCCAGATATATGTCGTTGGGCACAAACTGCTCGCCCGGCGGCAACTGTGTCTCTATGACCGGATGACGGCCCTGGTGTATGTCAATCACGTCGGTGGTGTCAACCACCGGACGTATGTAGCCGTGCTCTTCTGCCGCCTTGGCAAACGACAGCAGGCAGTCGAGACGCGCTATCATGTTGGCGTCGATCTGAATCTGCGGTATAAACTCCTGCATTGACATTATCAGGTCGCTGAAGAGCCGTGCCTCAAGCGACAGAATCTTGTCCTCGGCACCCAGAATCTTCTCCTCATATTCTTTCAGCTCCTGCGTGATGTAACGCTCGGCGTTGGCCAGGGTCTGCTTGCGCACCCATTCTTGCGGCACGCGGTCCTTGTAGGTGTTGCGCACTTCGAGATAATAGCCGAACACATTGTTGTAGCCAATCTTCAGACTCGCTATTCCCGTCAGCTCCGTCTCGCGCTCCTGTATGCGCATGAGGTAGTCCTTGCCACTGTATGCTATGTTGCGCAGTTCGTCGAGTTCGGCGTTTACACCGCTGCGTATCACACCGCCGCGGTTTACCATCTGCGGGGCGTCCGGCTCCACCTCGCGGTCAATCTTGTCGCGTATCGACTCACACAGGTTCAGCTGTTCGCCGATGCGTTTCAGGGCCTCGTTGCCGGCATACAGGCAGGCCGTCTTTATGGGTTGCACAGCCTGCAGGGCCGTCTTCAGCTGCACGACCTCGCGCGGCGAGACACGTCCCGTGGCCACCTTCGATATGATGCGTTCGAGGTCGCCCATGCGGTGCAGCTGCTCGTCGATGCACTGGCGGAAATCGGGCTCGCGGAAGAAATAGTCGACCACGTCGAGCCTGTTCTGTACGGGGCGCTCGTCTTTCAGCGGGAACACCATCCAGCGGCGCAGCAGGCGTCCGCCCATCGGCGACACCGTGCGGTCGATGACATCGAGCAGTGACGAACCGTCATCCTGCATCGGATTGAGCAGTTCCAGACTGCGTATGGTGAACTTGTCGAGTCGCACATAGCGCTCTTCCTCTATTCTGGAGATGGCTGTGATGTGGCCTATCTGTGTGTGCTGTGTGAGTTCGAGATACTGCAATATGGCTCCGGCTGCTATGATGCCGTTGTGCAGATGGTCGACACCGAAACCTTTCATGTTCTTCACGCCGAAGTGGCGCAGCAGCTTTTGCCGTGCGCTCTGGTCGGTGAAAACCCAGTCGTCGAGTTCGAAGGTGAAGAAACGGTTGCCGAAATACCGTTCGAAGTCCTGTTTGCGTGAACGGTCGTAGAGCACTTCCTTCGGCGAGAAGTTGCCGAGCAGCTTGTCCACATAGTCCTGGGTGCCCTCGCCGGTGAGAAATTCGCCGGTGGAGATGTCCAGAAACGATACGCCGCAGGCCGACTTGCCGAAGTGTACGGCTGCCAGAAAATTGTTTTCCTTATAGTTGAGCACGTTGTCGCTCATGGCCACGCCGGGTGTGACAAGTTCGGTGATGCCGCGCTTGACGAGCTTCTTGGTCAGCTTGGGGTCTTCCAGCTGGTCGCAGATGGCCACACGCTTGCCGGCACGTACGAGTTTGGGCAGGTAGGTGTCGAGCGCATGATGCGGGAATCCGGCCATTTCCGTGCCGCCGTTGCTCCGTCTTGTCAGGGTGATGCCGAGTATGCGCGATGCCGTGACGGCGTCTTCGCAGTAAGTCTCGTAGAAGTCGCCGCAACGGAACAGAAGCACAGCGTCCGGGTGCTTTGCCTTCAGGTCGAAAAACTGCTTCATCATCGGAGTCAGTTCTTTATCTTTCGTAGCCATATACTGTTTGGTTCTTTCTTTGGACATTAAGGATTGCAAAGTTACTCCAAATGGCGCGAAAAACAAAATTTAAAGATGGCTTTTTTGTCGTTGTCCCGCTCTTTACGACCGTCTTTTATCACCGTCCGGAGCGTCTGTGGTGTGGGATTGGCTGTTTTCGTAAGATGTCGGAAAAATACCATAAAATATCGATAATTTCATCTTTCATATTGGAATAATCGCGTAATTTTGCCAAAGAAATAATTGAAAAGGAAAATCGGGAAATTTAAATCAAATAAAATGAACGGACTAAAAACGTTTTTCTCTCTCTGCCTGATGACAATAGTCATAAATGCCAAAGCCTTTGACATTTCAAAGGCAACAATTTTGTATGATAAGAATGACGCCAGTCTCGTGTCAAATATGGCAATGACGCTTGCCGAAGACATATACAGAGTGTCGGGGGTAAGGCCGCCGTTGTCTACGGAGATGGTTGCCGGATATAAGATTGTATTGGCAACCAATGGCAACTCGCGCTTTGTTGACCGGGAGAAGACAATGGAGGGGAAGTGGGAGTGTTATGACATCAAGACAAAAGGGAATACCATAACCGTTGTCGGCTCGGATGCCCGCGGGCTTGCTTACGGCGTTTTCCATATTTCAGAAAAAATAGGTGTGAACCCTTGGTACTGGTGGGCGGACATTCCCGTTGCAAAACGAAAAAAGATAGGATATGACGAAAAATTCACATCTAAGGAACCGTCTGTAAGGTATCGCGGAATATTCATAAATGATGAGGACTGGGGTATGAAAACCTGGTCTGAAAGAAATTTTGAGAAGAATCTGGGTGATATCGGGCCGAAGACATACGATAAGGTGTGCGAGCTTATCCTCCGTCTGAAAGGCAATATGCTTGCCCCGGCCATGCACAGTTGCACGGGGGCTTTCTACAGTCATCCTGAAAGTCAGGTGGCGGCAGACAAATGGGGGATAATGATTACTACAAGCCACTGTGAACCGATGCTTGTCAACAACGCCGCACATACGGAATGGGACAAGGCCCGCGACGGAGAATGGAATTTTCTTACCAACAGAGAGACTATCTTACGGAAATTTGACGACAGAATCAGTGAGACCGCACAATACGACAATATCTATACCATTGGCATGAGGGGATTGCACGATGAGGCGATGAAGGGTTCGCGTGACCCGAAGGTCAGGGCAAGGACTCTTGAACAGGTGTTCGAGGCACAGAGGCGTATTCTCACAAGGCATAAGCAGAAAAGCATAAGCGCCATCCCCCAGATATTCATACCATACAAGGAAACTCTCGACATCTATGATGCCGGGCTTACGGTACCTGATGATGTTACGCTTGTGTGGCCTGATGACAATTATGGATACATGAAGCGGGTGAGCAATGACAAGGAGCGTCTCAGGAGCGGGGCCAGCGGGATATATTATCACCTTAGCTATCTTGGAGCACCGCATGACTATCTTTGGCTGAGCACCACTGCTCCCGCACTGATGTATGAAGAGCTGAAGAAGGCATACGATGCCGGCGCCGACCGTTACTGGCTTCTCAATGTAGGCGACATCAAGCCGATGGAGATAGAGATTCAGCAGTTTATGGAAATGGCATGGAATCTCGATGCCTTCTCATACGACAACGCCAACCGGTATCAGGCAGAATGGCTCGCCTCTGTGTTTGGAGAAAAATATCAAATGCGGTTCCAGCATATTCTTGACACCTACTATCGTCTCGCGTGGGACAGAAAACCGGAATTCATGGGATATGAACGTGAATGGGACAAAGGCGACTACAATAATCTGCATGATACGGATTTCTCGTTTGAGACGGGAACAGCCCAGAAACGCCTCAGCGACTATCAGGACATATCCGACGAGTGTCAAGCCCTGATGTCAGAATTGCCTTATGACTTGAAGGCTCCATTCTTCGAGATGCTCGGCTATTCAGTAAAGTCGGCTTTCCAGATAAACCGTAAGTTTCTCATGGCGCAGCGGAATCATGAGACGGGAAATATGGAATATGCAGAAAAGGCGATAAAGGCCAATGACAGTATTATGGCGCTGATGAAAGAGTATAACACCATGCTTGACGGCAAGTGGAATCAGATGATGTCACAATTACCGCCGGGATGGTGCGCCAAATATCAGCTGATGCCTGAGTTGGGTGACAAACCTACAGGAAAGTATCGTCTTCCGGATGAGCAACGCTACCCGGAGTTCGGTAACCAAATAGATATTCGCAGTGTAAAGGTTGGTGCGCCATTCAGGGTATTTGACGGAATGGGCACAGACTGGACCGTACTTCAGCTCGGAGATCCGTCGGACAAGGTGCAGAATCCTGAAGCCCCGGGAAGTGACCGTGCGGATTTCAACTTTAAGGCCGATGGCGGGGCTGTTACGTTTTGTATCTCGGTAGTGCCTCTATGGCCGGCAACATACGACCGCAGCAATCGTATAGCTGTCAGTGTTGACGGTTGTACTCCCATAGTCTGCGAAAACAGGTTTGTCGAATATGACGATTCCTGGAAATCTCAAGTTATGGCCAACCGCAAGGAGTTTGTGGTCACTTTGCCTCTTGACTCTTCGCGTAGCGTGCATACATTGTCACTGCATATTGTCGACCCGGGTCAGATTGTGCAGAAGATTACTTACAGTGGAAACGCGACAAGGGCTCATTAATATGATGACAGAAAAAAATGTTTTACCGTTATGAATATTGGAATGAAGTTTTTTACCACATCAATGCTTATGCTGGCTTTCTGTTCGGCAGTGGCATTGGCGCAGGACTATGAGGTGCCTGTAACCAACGAGAACGAGACAATGGCTGATGGAAAGTATCAGCCTCAGTGGGAATCGCTTGAACGGCACAAGACACCGGAATGGTTCAGGGACGCAAAGTTCGGCATTTGGGCGCATTGGGGACCGCAGTGTGTGGAGGGCTCTGGCGACTGGATGGCACGCAGTATGTATATCGAGGGCTCGCATGCCTACAAGTATCACGTGGAGCACTATGGTCATCCCTCGGAGTTCGGATTCAAGGATATCCTTCCTCTCTTCAAGGCGGAGAGATGGGATCCCGACAAACTTGTGGAGAGATACAAGCGTCTCGGAGCGCAATATTTTTTCGTGCTTGGCAATCATCATGACAATTTCGACCTTTGGGAGTCAAAATACCAGCCCTGGAATTCCGTGAACATGGGGCCCAGACGCGACATTCTCGACGGATGGGCCAAAGCGGCAAGGAAACACGGACTGCCGCTCGGCATCAGTTTCCATGCCGACCATGCCTGGACATGGTATGAACCGTCGCAGCGTTACGATGTCAATGGCAAGAGGGCGGGAGTGTATTACGACGGCAAACTGACCAAAGCCGACGGCAAGGGCAAATGGTGGGACGGGTATGACCCGCAGGACCTCTATGCGCAGAATCATCCCTTGAGCGACCGTTCGTGGGCCAACAACCGCATACACGGGCAGTGGGCATGGGGCAACGGTGCCTGTCTGCCCACAACGGAATATGTAACCAATTTCTACGACCGCACGCTTGACGCCATCAACCGGTATCAGCCCGACCTCATCTACTTTGATGTCACGGTATTGCCGTTCAATGATATCAGTGACTGTGGCTTGAAGATAGCATCTCATTTCTACAATAAGAACCCGCGTGCCGTGATGTTCGGCAAGATTCTTGATGCCAGGCAGCGCAAGGCGCTCACATGGGACGTGGAGCGTGGTGCGCCGAACGAAATTGTCGATATCCCGTGGCAGACATGCAACTGCATCGGCGACTGGCACTATAACACGGGACTTTACGAACGGGGAGGATACAAAAGTGCCGCCACTGTGATAAGGCAGCTTGTAGATATCGTCAGCAAGAACGGCAACTTGCTGCTTAGCGTGCCTTTGCGTGCTGACGGCACTTACGACGAGAAAGAGGCTGCTGTACTTGACGGCATAGAAGCATGGATGGCTGTCAACAAGGGGAGCATCATAGGTACCCGTCCGTGGGTGAAGTTTGGGGAGGGACCTGTCGCGGAAGCAGACATAAAGCTCAACGCCCAAGGGTTTAACGACAGGCAATACGCTAACATGACGTCTGCCGACATCCGCTTCAACCAGACAAAAAAGTGTCTGTACGTCACCCCGCTCGGATGGCCAAAGGATGGCAAGGTGGTGGTGAAGTCTTTGTGCAAGGGTAATCCTTATTTCAAGAAAAGCATCACTGGAGTCAGGCTTCTCGGTTATGGCAAACTAAAAGCTGTGCAGACTGCCGACGGGCTTGAGGTGCACTTGCCCGAACCTACAAATGACATAGCCCCTGTGTTGGAAATTGTGAAATAGCCGACAATTTCTCTGGCAATGCAGTCATGCAGACTGAATGGTCACATGGCACAAGTTTGTTACACGGCCCAAGTAACGGCGTTACCTGGCTTGTGTAGCACTGTTACTCGCCCCTTGTAACAGTGTTACACAAACCTTGTAACAGTGTTACACAAACCTTGCAACGCCGTTACTTGACGAATAAGCCTGAAAAACAGACAAACAAGCACAAAAACAATACACTATTTAAGAAAACATTAAGAAATGTTTGCCCGTAAGAAATAAAAGCCATACCTTTGTAGTTGTCAAATCAGCTTGAACAAGTTGGGAGACACGACATTAAGGTAAAAACAAAAGGACGTTTACGGACGTTATCTTCTACACACAAATCTCGCAAGTTTGTCAATCGGAGAAGATGCGCGACGGGAACGTCCATGTCGGATGTATATCATATCGTGTATGCTCATGGTCGTGAGTATACATACGTATTATATATCTCATGACGTGGGCGTACTGCTGTTGCTTATCCTCCGGTATGGCAATGCGAGAGCCTGTGTGTGGGATAAGTGTCAATACAGTTGCCCACGTCTTTTTAATTATTATAAACCAATAAAGACAAGGCTGAATCAGGGGCGGCAATAAGCCGAGATACAATTATGAAAAAGATTTCATTAATGTTCGTGGGACTGCTTTTGGGAGGTATGTCCATGATGTGCAATGCTCAAGGCAAGTTTACCGTTTGGTATGGAGCCAACATCTCCAATGTGTCATTTGATGGCGGAAGTGCTGATTCTGAGTTCAAGGCATTAAACCTCGGTGTTGATTACACGGCACCAATCAACGGTACGTTCGATTGGACAGCCGGTGCGTCTTATGTAACCAAGGGGTGTAAAGAGTGGAATCCGGGGTTTGTACAAATAGATGCCAATGCCTCATGGTATTTTCTGAAGAACGATGACATTAAATTAGGTATTCTTACTGGTCCTTATGCCGACATCATGGTGGCAAAAGATGAAGCCGAAGATACCAAGGCCATAAGCATGGGCTGGCAGGCCGGAGTAAAGGCCATGTATAAGGACTTTTCATTGAAGGTCGGTTACGAGCTCGGACTCACAGATCTTTATAAAGACGGAAAGAGCAAGGCTAATGGTATTTATTTCCGTTTGGGTTATAGTTTCTAAACTTCATTCTTTTAATGTACAATGATAGGATCGGAGTGCAGATTGTATTGTCTGCACTTCGGTTTGTAAAAAACAACAAGACATGAAAATATTAAAAAGCAATATACTTTTATTCGGTATGACTTTATTTGCAGGGTGCACGTTGATGCTGTCTTCCTGCGGTGATGATGACGATGACAACAACGGTGGTGGCGGCTCAAATGTTGCCGGCAATGAAAGCGCATTGGTAAAAGAAGGCAATGTGCTGCTTACAAGCATTGATGGATATCATCCGATAGCGTTCACATATGATGATCAACTCCGTCCTGTTTCCGCATATGAGAGCGACGGATATTATGAAGACGGATATGACGAAATGTTTTTCATCGATTACAAAACCGGCAAGATTACACTTTGGGGTGAACTTGAAGGTCTGTCTGTTTCTTTCAATGCCAACGGGTATATAACGAAGATTCAAGGTTCATGGAATTATACAGAAGACGGAGAAGTTTATCGGGGTTCTATGACACAAATCTGCAATTATGATAATAGCGGTCATCTCATAAGCGTGGAAACAAACGATGAGGAATATGAGGAATACGATGGGCATAAATATTATGATAAGAGTGTAGCAAAGGTTGTCCTCACATGGAATAACGGTAATCTTACCAAAACGGAGACCAACAGCGTATGGTATGACGAGAAAGGTGGCATAGAGGAGAACAATAGTATTGTCCAGGCATTCACTTATGGTAACAGTATCAACAGGTACAGACAATACCCCGGAATGTATGGTGAAGATAATGAATTATTGTATGTCGGTTTATTGGGCGTAGGGCCGGAAAAACTTCCGTTGGCATATTACTCGAAAGAAGTATATGAGTATAATGGAAGAAAGGAAGAATATGAAAGTTCTTGGAGTGCCGAGTTTACATTGAACGAGAATGGAAGCATTGATACTGAAACATGGACTGACACAGAAAAGAATGAAGCATTAAGGACTGCCAAATTCAATTATACTCCGGCGGATGGATACAAACCTAAAAAAACAAGAGCATTGCTGTCTCCGTATATGTCAAAATCAGCAACAGGCAAGGGGAAGAATGTCAGAAATTTGTTGAAAAGAGGAATGTTCAAATCAGTGAAGAGGAGTTGAACAGTTGAAGGGGGACAGAACTCGGTTCATATAGCATTATGTAATGTTTGCATTTTGCTGCATCCCCTTATTTACTTTAATAAATTATCAAGAAATGAACAGAAAAAGATTTTTGTGGCTCTTTGCAGCCATGGCTGTATGCATCATTACATTCACGGCATGCGGCGGTGACGATGATGACGATGAAAATTACAACCCAGATGACATCGAAAATCCGGGAACGGGAGGTAATGGCGGTGGAGGAACAACGCAAAAAAACTATACGCTGTCTCAGTTGCAGGGTCATTGGGTTGTAGAAAACGAGTGGGAGCTGTACACCAACAGAATTAAGGATATAGAATCGAACTCTTATTCGAAGATTTCTCCTTCCGCTTATCTGGATGACAACGTATTGAATATGTATGGAGGCGTAACGGGTTATTATATAAAGGATGATACCGCCTATGAGGTATATTTTACGGTGACAGATACCAAATATGCCAACAATCCCGATGAGGGGAATACAATAGCCAAATCGTGGTACTATCCAAACACGACAGTGTATTTCATGAATACCAGTGGAGGCAAATGGAGCCATGCCTGTTCTATAACAGACAATGAACTTACAATAGGGTACGGCAATTATTTTACGGTTCTAAATACATCCTCTTTTCGTGGTTCTGACGGAACTGTATACAAAAAGGTTAATGTGAAAAATTTTTAGTATAAGAACATTTATCCTTTCTATGCATCCGGAGGAGATTTGGTTCTTACTTATAAAGGAAGTTACCTTGATGACAAGTATGACATATATTACGAGAAATAAAAAAAGAGCGCGGGGCCGAATCGGTCTCCGCGCTTTTTTATGGCTAATGTCCGGTTATATTCCGAATGGCATAAATACGGTAAGATATATCGAGAGTCTGCTGTATCCACATTCGGAACTATCATCAAAAGAAAACACGACAAGCGTTTGCTTTTTGGCAAAAAAGTGATATATTTGCAGGGATTAAGCGAATAAAGCGACTCTATCTTATCAACAAAAGAATACCGGTTATGAAGAAAATTGTATTATTGACAGGTGCGGGAATGTCGGCCGAAAGCGGAATAAAGACATTCAGAGACTCCGACGGACTGTGGGAGAACTATCCCGTGGAACAGGTTGCATCGCATGACGGCTGGCTGGCCGACCCTAATCTTGTCACTGAGTTCTATAATGCAAGGCGCAAGGAACTGGTGATGACAACACCCAACGACGGTCACCGGCTTGTGGCGCGGCTCGAGGAGCAGTATGACGTGACGGTGGTGACACAGAATGTGGACAACCTGCACGAGCAGGCCGGTTCGTCACATGTAATCCACCTGCATGGCGAACTTATGAAGATGTGCTCCAGCCGCGACACCGAAGACCCACGCTACTGGCAGACGCTGACGGCCGCCAACTGCCGCGTGGAGCCCGGAACACTGGCCGGCGACGGTTCGCTGTTGCGTCCCTATATCGTGTTCTTCGGCGAGGCGGTGCCCATGATAAGCATGGCAGCGGATGAGGCGGCCAAAGCCGACATCTTCATCATTATCGGCACCTCGCTCAATGTTTATCCCGCAGCCGGCCTGATACATTATGTACGGCCCGAGGTGCCCGTCTACCTTATCGACCCCAAGCCGGTAATGGCCTCCGGAAGCCATCATGTGCAGCACATAATGAAAGGTGCGTCTGAGGGCATGAAGGAACTGTGCGGACTGTTGATGAAATGACAGGCCTGACGCAGGAATGGCATTTCCTGCAATCTTGTTCAGGGGCGGGGCTTGTCTGTCGCGCATACGGCACACGACCGGTTGCGCGACACCCTTATCCTGTTGAAATCCATCGTCGTGGCATCGAAAGTGAGCAGGCTGTCGGTGAGCAGATGGCCGATGCCGGTCAGAAACTTCAGCGCCTCGGCTGCCTGGATGGTGCCAAGCATGCCGGCTATGGCTCCAAACACACCAACCTCGGCTGCCGGAGGCACAATGTCGGTTGGCGGTTCGCCTCCGAAGATGCACCGGTAGCAGGCCGATCCGGGCGTCCATGTGAACGTATGTCCCTCGAAGCGCATTATGCCGCCGTGTGAAAACGGTTTGCCCATGGCCGCGCACGTATCGTTGATGAGCATCTTTGCCGCGAAGTTGTCGGTGGCGTCAATTATGAAATCGTAGTCGCCGATGATGTCTGCGGCATTGTCTTCCGTTATTAAGCCGTAAATCGGCTCTGCCACGACATGCGGGTTGATGGCACGGATGCTTTCGCAGGCCGATTCCACCTTTGGGCGTCCCACGTCGGCAGTGGTGTGTATGACCTGACGCTGAAGGTTGGACAGGTCGACCACGTCACCGTCCACAATGCCTATCGTTCCCACACCGGCCGCGGCCAGATAGAGGGCTGCCGGCGACCCGAGTCCGCCGGCTCCCACTATAAGCACACGCCCCCGTCGTATTCTTTTCTGTCCTTCCGTGCCACATTCCTTCAACAGGAAATGTCGGCTGTAGCGCGAGAGTTCCTCTTCTGAAAATTCAAGCATACGAAACGTAATGATTTAAGTTACTCCTTCTTCCAGAGTTTGCTCATCTCCTCGAGAGTCTTGCCCTTGGTCTCGGGCACAAGCCGCCATACGAACACGGCTGCGGCAACGCAGATGAGGCCATAGAGACCATAGGTGAACCAGTGTCCGAAGTTGGGGTCGGAAGCAGTCTTCATGTTGAACATGGGCACAAACGTCGAGCTGACAATCCAGTTGAAAATCCACTGGAAGGCCACGGCGATGGCCACGGCGGCACCACGGATGGTGTTGGGGAATATCTCGGCAATGAGCACCCAGCAGATGGGACCCCACGAGAACATGAACGATGCACTGTAGACCATGATGCTGATCATGGTGACGAGACTCAGCGCGGGGTTGCCGAAGGTGACGGCCACACCGAACGCGCCTATCGCCATGCCGACGGAGCCGCAGATGAGCAGAGGCTTGCGGCCCCACTTCTCAACCGTGAATATGGCCACAAGGGTGAAGAGTATGTTCACCACACCCATCATCACCGTCTGCACCATCGGTTTGTCCATGCCCATGTCGGCAAATATGCGCGGGGCATAGTAGAGCACGGCATTGATGCCCACAGCCTGCTGGAACACGCTGAGCATGATGCCCACGAAGATGACCATCCATCCGTAGGTGAACAGACGTTCGGTCTTTTCGGTGATGGTGTCTTTTATGTCGCTGAGAATCCGGCTTCCCTCCACGGCACCGTTTATCTTGCTGAGTATGCCGAGCGCACGGTCATCCTGTCCCACCATAACGAGATAGCGCGGAGTCTCCGGCACGAAGCATATCAGCAGGGCAAACAGTCCGGCCGGCACGGCCTCGCTGCCGAACATGTAACGCCATCCGGTGGCGATGGTCCACGGGTCGCTGCCGGGAGCGACGGCATTGATGCCCTGGCCTATCTGCTCGATGACGGGATTGGTGTGCTCGCCGAGAATCATGAAGTTGACAAAATATACCACAAGCTGGCCGAAGATGATGGCAAACTGGTTCCATGACACGAGAGTGCCGCGGATGTTCGACGGCGCCACCTCGGCTATGTACATCGGGCAGATGGCGGAAGCCAGTCCCACGCCCACGCCGCCTATCACGCGGTAGATGTTGAACACAACGAGCAGGCTCTTAGTCGGCACGCCGTGCTCGAAGAAGAGAAATTCGGGCGACATGGAGCCCAGGGCCGAGATGAAGAACAGAAGTCCGGCCAGAAACAGCGAACGCTTGCGGCCTAAGTTGGATGCGAGAAACCCCGACAGGGCACTGCCGATGATACATCCGATGAGGGCGCTGGCACACGTGAAGCCGTGCCACCCGTCGGTATAGGTGAAGTCTGACGCACCAAGGAAGAAAGCCTGAAGACCCTTCTCCGCTCCTGATATTACGGCTGTGTCGTAACCGAAGAGCAGGCCGCCCAATACGGCGACCATCACGATTGAAATAAGGTAAGATTTGCTACCTGTCTGATTCTTTTCCATTTATTCTTTTTATTTGATTTATAAACATTATATTCAATTAGATTGTGTCAATACACATGTGATATGTATACATCAGATAATACGTTTAAGGCGGCCATTCCCCTTTCGCGTTATGGCAGTTTCCGTAAATTCAAGGCAAATATAACACTTTTCCGCCATATTCGCCGGCATGATGCCGTGTTTTTTTTCGTAGGGAGACAACCGGCCGAATAAAAAAACGCCGCCACTCGTCAACGAGCAGCGGCGTCCAAAGCCTATGTTTGTTAATATGTCATTTTAGTCTGTTGCCTGCTGTCGTTTCTTGCGGCGTGCAGCCGGAACAATGACCAATACTAACTTTCTGAAAGTTAAGGGAACCTCACGGTTGCCTCTGTTATCCACATTAAACTTTCTTTTTACCAATAACTAAAAACCTAAAACTATAAATATTACTACTAACCTAAAACAATCTATTAACCTTTTGACGATGCAAAGATACGGCGAAATTTCAAACTGCACAAGACATTAGGCCGGCAATATCAAAAAAACGCATGTATTCTTGATGTAAATCAATAAGCTGTGTGCGCAAACAACATATTTTATGATTCTCAAACACAATTTCATTTGTCAATGTGTCATCGATAAGCGCGATATGCTTACTTATTGTCCGGATGTCTTTCCGGTGTCCTGGCCTCGCCGCCTTTCCCGTTTCCCGCCTTGTTTTCAGTATTCGGTCTTGTCGGTCTTGGCCGTCCATCTGCGGAAAGCCTCCTTGGCCTCCCCGGCCATCACTATTTCAGACGGCTTGTGGCGGTCGGCCGGTTTCAGTGCCAGCTCGCGGTAGATGAAGTCATCGTCAAACCCGGCTGTTGCCGCGTCGTTACGGTTGTTGGCATAGTATATCTTGTCAAGGTGCGCCCAATAAATGGCGCCGAGGCACATGGGGCACGGCTCGCACGACGTATAGATTTCACAGCCGCTCAAGTCGAATGTGCCGAGACGTGCCGCGGCCTCACGTATGGCGTTCACTTCGGCGTGTGCCGTGGGGTCGTGGCGTGTGGTCACGCAGTTGGCGGCCTCGGCCACAATCTCCCCGTTGCGGGCGATGACGGCACCGAAAGGTCCGCCTCCCCGGTTCACGCTCTCTTCCGAAATAGTGATGGCTCTTGCCATGAGTTGCTCTTTGTTCATGCTGTCCGGATATTCAATGTCAATGCAAAATCTGCGTTTCAATATAAATCTACGTTGATGTCGAACGGACTGTCGAAGTCTTTCAGCATCTCGTGCCGGGTGTCCTTCTCGGAGAGGATGGCCCGGTCGGTGGGTATGCGCCAGTCTATGCCGAGAGAACCGTCGAGGATAGATATGCCTCCGTCGGCCTCGGGATGGTAGAACTCGTCGCACTTGTACTGGAACACCGCCGTCTCGCTGAGCACGGCAAAGCCGTGTGCGAAACCTCTCGGAACGAAGAACTGTCGGTGGTTGTCTTCGGTCAGTTCCACCGCCACGTGCCTGCCGTATGTGGGCGAGCCGCGGCGTATGTCAACCGCCACGTCGAGCACTGCGCCTTTCACACACCTCACCAGCTTGCTCTGGGTGAACGGCGGCCTCTGGAAGTGCAGGCCGCGCATCACTCCGTACGAGCTCATGCTCTCGTTGTCCTGACAAAAGTCGATGTGGCGCACTTTCTCGTCGAACTCGCGCTCGGAGAAACTCTCGAAGAAATATCCCCTGGCGTCCTTGAAGATGCGTGGCTCTATGACGACCACGCCCTCTATGTCTGTCTTTATTACTTCCATCACTTGTTGTACATTTCTTCGTAATACTTCTGGTAGTCGCCGCTCGTCACGTTGTCCATCCACTCCTGGTTGTCCAGATACCAGCGCACGGTCTTCTCTATGCCCTCCTCAAACTGCAGGCTCGGCTCCCAACCGAGTTCGCGCTGCAACTTGCGTGAGTCGATGGCGTAGCGCAGGTCGTGGCCCATGCGGTCGGTGACGTGGGTTATCAGGTCGAGGTCGGCACCTTCCGGACGGCCGAGCAGGCGGTCGACGGTCTTTATCAGCACATGTATGATGTCGATGTTCTTCCACTCGTTGAAGCCGCCTATATTATATGTGTCGGCTGTCTTGCCGTTGTGGAATATCACGTCGATGGCGCGCGCGTGGTCCACTACATACAGCCAGTCGCGCACGTTGAGGCCCTCGCCGTATACGGGCAGCGGCTTGCGGTGGCGTATGTTGTTGATGAACAGCGGAATCAGCTTCTCGGGAAACTGGTACGGACCGTAGTTGTTGGAGCAGTTGGTCACGATGGTAGGCATGCCGTAAGTGTCGTGGAATGCGCGTACGAAGTGGTCGGAACTGGCTTTCGATGCCGAATAGGGCGAGTGGGGGGTGTATTTTGTCGTTTCCAGGAAGAATTCCTTGCCGTAGGCATGGTGGTGCTCCGATGACGAAGCCTTGGTGGTGAAGGGCGATTCGATGCCATCCGGGTCGGTAAGCTGCAGGGCACCGTACACCTCGTCGGTGGAGATGTGGTAGAAGCGCTTGCCTTCATATTTCTCCGGCAGGCTCTCCCAATACTCCTTTGCCGCCTGCAGCAGTGTGAGTGTGCCCATCACGTTGGTGTGGGCGAAGGTGAACGGGTCTTTGATGGAACGGTCTACGTGGCTCTCGGCGGCCAGATGGATTATGCCGTCTACGTGGTGTTCGCGCATCAGCTTCTGTATGAGCGGATAGTCGCAGATGTCACCTTTCACGAAGGTGTAGTTGGGCTTGTCTTCGATATCTTTCAGGTTGGCCAGGTTGCCGGCATACGTCAGCTTGTCGAGGTTTATGATGTGATACTCGGGATATTTGTTCACAAACAGTCTCACCACGTGAGAACCGATGAATCCGGCACCGCCGGTTATGATGATATTCTTCATTTAATTCTTAATTTTTAATTTCCTCAATGCACTTCTTCAGCGAGTCCGTCCAGTAGGGTACCTTCAGGCCGAATGTGCTCTTTATCTTGCTCTTGTCGAGCACCGAGAAATGCGGTCTCTGCACAGGACTCGGAAACTCCTCACTGTAACACGGCTGGATGTCGCAGGTGTTGCCACTCAGCTCGCAGATCAGTTTGGCGAAGTCGTACCATGAGCATACGCCCTCGTTTGAGAAATGATAAATTCCCGTCTTGTCTGTCTGGTCGGTGCCGATGATGTGTCCTATTGCGGCGGCGAGGTCGCCGGCATAGGTGGGTGTGCCCACCTGGTCGAACACCACCTTCAGCGTGTCGTGCGATGCCGTCAGGCTCTGCATTGTCTTGACGAAGTTCTTGCCCCACTTCGAGTAGAGCCATGCCGTGCGTATTATGATGTGCTTGCATCCTGTGGCCTCTATGCTTCTTTCGCCGGCCAGCTTGGTCTTGCCGTATACGCCCAGCGGGTTGGTCTCCCAGTCTTCCCTGCAGGGTATGTTTCTGTCACCCTGGAAGACGTAGTCGGTAGATACGTGTATCAGCGTACCGCCAACCTCCTTCATGGCCTGTGCGAGGTTGCCCGCGGCCTTGTTGTTCAGCAGGTCGGCCACGGCGGTGTCGCTCTCGGCCTTGTCAACATTGGTGTAGGCGGCGCAGTTGACGATGATGTTTATCCCGTTTTCGCTTACCATGCGGCGTATTGCGTCCACATCGGTGATGTCCAGTTTGTCGTAGCCTTCGGCCACATCGGTGAATATAAACTTGTGTTCGCTGTTCTTGGCCACTTCCTGCATCTCGTGTCCGAGCTGTCCGTTGGCTCCTGTCACTAAAATGTTCATTTCCTTATTTTATGTCTTTTTTTATTGCTTCTTTTTTCCCGTTCGGCGGCATTGCGCCCCGGCCTCTGCGCCTTTGCGTCTTTGCGTTTGAATTCCGCTTTCGTGCCGGCCAAT
The DNA here is from genome assembly GCF_900549175.1 of uncultured Prevotella sp. GTDB lineage: Bacteria > Bacteroidota > Bacteroidia > Bacteroidales > Bacteroidaceae > Prevotella. The sequence continues at coordinate 26,351 of NZ_URNN01000030.1, forward strand.
CTTAAATTCTTAATACTCCAGATTCTTCTTCAGCGTGTCCTTGCCCTCGTCGAGAATGGATATCAGATATTTGCCGTAGTCGTTTTTCATCATGGGTTGTGCCACTTCGCGGAGTTTGTCGGCCGTTATCCAGCCCTGGCGGTAGGCGATGCCCTCAAGGCAGGCCACCTTCAGTCCCTGACGCTTTTCGAGCACTTCGATGAATGTTGAGGCCTCTGAAAGTGAGTCGTGCGTACCCGTGTCGAGCCATGCGAAGCCTCTTGCCATGGTCTGCACTTTCAGCTCCTTGTCTTTCAGGAACATTTGGTTGACGGTGGTTATTTCCAGTTCGCCACGGGCCGACGGCTTTATGCTCTTGGCCACCTCCACCACCTTGTTGGGGTAGAAATACAGTCCCACAACGGCATAGTTGCTCTTGGGGTGCTCGGGTTTCTCCTCTATGCTGAGGCAGTTGCCCTCTCCGTCAAATTCGGCCACGCCATAACGTTCGGGGTCGTTCACGTGATAGCCGAACACGGTGGCATTGCCGTCTTCTTCGGCGTTTCTCACGGCTTCGGCAAGAATGGCGTTCAGGCCGGCGCCATAGAAGATGTTGTCACCCAAGACGAGGCAGACGCTGTCGTCACCTACAAACTCTTCACCGATGATGAATGCCTGTGCCAGTCCGTCGGGCGACGGCTGCTTGGCATATTCGAATCTCACTCCGAACTGGCTGCCGTCGCCGAGCAGACGTTTGAAGCCGGGCAGGTCGAACGGTGTCGAGATAATCAATATATCCCGTATGCCTGCCAGCATTAAAACCGAAATGGGGTAGTAAATCATCGGTTTGTCAAAGATGGGTATCAGCTGCTTGCTGATGCCCTTGGTGATAGGGTACAACCGTGTGCCGCTACCGCCTGCCAATACTATTCCCTTCATATCTATGTGTTCCTTTCGTTATTATTCCTTTTCTCCTTTCGCTTGCCGTTCTTTTCCGGGTGCCCTTATTATATAAGGTGGATATACCGTTGCAAATTTAATGCTTTATTTTGACAATAGCCATCTTTTGATGGTGAAAATTTATCCAAGCCCCCTTCTGACTCCCCTTTAAAGAGTCAACAAGCAAGTGCAATATTACAAAAAGTTTTTGTAAAACTCTCTCA
>NZ_URNN01000031.1 GCF_900549175.1 uncultured Prevotella sp.
CAAATACAAGAATATGTCCCTACTATGTGCGTGAACCTTATTTTGACACACCCTCTCGTTCATAGACATGGCTTTTGAGAGAGCGATAAGGGCAAATGTATAAATACCGTCATAAAATTGGGCTTATAGTGTAAATCATCAGGCAATATGTATTGTTTGTCACAAAAAAACTGTAATTTTATGGCAAAATTCAAGACGATGGCTGTAAACGATTCTCAAAAGATGATGTCACACTTCCAGTGCAGTGTAGCCGGTATTAAGTCGGCTGTGATGTAGCGGGAGGTAGTATTGTCTTGCAAATCCAGACAAATAAGATTATGGTACAAGATATTTTAAGACAAAATGAAAAGACGCAGCCTGCAGACAGAATCTTAGGCTTGCTCCACCGTGATTTTCCACAATGCTTTAATGCTGAAGGTAAATTCGACATAGAGGTTTTCCGTGAGTTGCTGAACGATGAGGTGGATATGGTGAAAGAAGGCAGTGGCTTTAACTTTCTTGGCAAGAATTATGCCAGCCTGTTGGCCTCGATGGATACGACTACCGTTATTGTGCCCGACCCGGAGCATAACAACAAACCGGAAAACGCAAAAAGCAGAAACGTATATATAAGCGGTGACAATCTTGACGCACTGAAGCATCTGGTGAAGTCGTATGCGGGCAAGGTGAAGTGTGTATACATTGACCCTCCTTATAATACAGGCTCCGACGGATTTGTGTATAATGACAAGTTCAAGTTTACGGTAGAAGAACTGGAAGAGAAACTGAGTGTCAGTGAGGAGCAGGCCAACCGCCTCCTCGCCATGACCCGACGTGGGGCTGCATCACATTCGGCATGGCTCACCTTTATGATGCCGCGTTTGCAATATGCCAGGGAGTTGCTGTCCGATGACGGGGTTATTTTCATTTCCATTGACGATAACGAACAGGCGAATCTGAAACTTCTGTGTGACCTCGTGTTTGGTGAGGAGAACTTTGTTGCCCTTTTCCCCTGGCGGAAAAGAACGGCAAAGTCTGATGTTCCGTTTGGTGTTTCACAGGATTACGAGTGGATTCTGTCGTATGCAAGGACTGAGAACTTTCTTGCGGGCATCGACGGCAAAGGCAGGAAATATTATGAGACGGAAGATTTCCCCGGCAAACCGTGGAGAGTGCATGATATGTCAACACAAAGAACAGCAGCGGAACGTCCCAACAGCAATTTCACAATAGTAAATCCCAAAAACGGCGACGAATATCCTGTCAACCCACAGGCCGTTTGGCGTATAACGGAGGAGGGCTTTCCGGAATACATTAAGGACAACAGGATTGTTTTTCCAGGTGATTACGACTTTCTGAAGATAACAAAGCCCGTACTCCGCTACTGGAAGGAAGACGACATGAAGAAGGCAGGCAGCCGCTTCGGACAATGTGCCGTCAGCACGCAGCTGCCGTCGGATATAGGTATGAGTCAGGACGGGACGAAGGATTTTGACGAACTGTTCAAAGCCAAGCTGTTTGGTTTTCCGAAACCGGTGAGTCTCATAAAGTACCTTATAGACGGAGCCGTGGAAAAGGATAGGGATGAGCCGAATGTCATAGTCGACTTCTTTTCCGGCTCTGCCACCACGGCACAGGCCGTTATGGAGCTGAATGCGATGGAGGACGGGTACAACCTGCAGTACGTTCTTGTGCAGCTGCCCGAAGCGGTGAAGCCAAATACCGATGCGGAAAAGGCCGGATACAAGACAATAGACGAGATAGGCATGGAGCGCATACGCCGCGCTGCTGCCAAGATAAGGCAGGAGACCAGTGCCGACACTGATTACGGCTTCAGGCATTATACCCTCGAGGAGCCGGACGATAAAGTGCTCGAACGTATGGAGAAATTCCAGCCCACAGACGCTTTCGGCAGCAATCTTCTTGATGCCTTCGGAAAGGAAACCGTACTCGCCACATACGCCGCGCGCGACGGATACGGATTTGCACAAGAGATGGAGCCTGTGACATTTGGCAAGTATACGGCCTGGCACTGCGGCAAGCATCTTTATATGATAGACGGGGGCTTTGATGTTGACGGCGACGATCTGACCGAACTCGTCGACAAATACAACAAGGACCATTCGTTCGCGGTCGACACGGTGGTGCTGTTTGGCTACAGTTTCAATTTTGGCCAGACGGACGCCATAAGGAAGAATCTCGGTGCCATTACCGACCGCAGCCGCATAAACATAGACATTCGTTATTAAGACAAAAGCCATGGAACTGAAACTTGAAAGCGGATTGCAGCATCAGGAGTGTGCGGTGGAGGCTGTAAGAGAGGTGTTTGAGCGGGTGGAGATAAACCATGAGGTGGCTCTTCACTCAAATCCTGTGGTCAACACACACGACAGCCGGCTTGTGGCGAACATACGGGAAATACAGCAAAAAGAGCGGCAGAACGTGGCAAAAAAATATCGTGCCGTGCAGCCTGTTGGCGACACTCTGTGTCTTGACATAAAGATGGAGACCGGTACGGGAAAGACATACGTATATACGCATACTGTCTTTGAGCTGCACAAGCGCTATGGCATAAACAAGTTTATAATTGCGGTGCCAAGCATTGCCATCAAAGCCGGAACATGCGTTTTTTTGAAAGAGACGTACGTCAGGACGCATTTCAAAAACACGCTGGGCTATGATGCGGAGATTAGTGTAGGGTTGCTGGAAGCTGTGAAGAAGCAGAAGAAAGGCCGCAGGTTTTTTCCTGCCGCAGTGCGCGATTTTGTGGAAGGCTCGCGGTTGGACACAAACAGAATATATGTGCTTGTGGTGAACAGTGCACTGCTTACCACCGGCAAGATGCTTACACGCAACGACTATGACGTGACGGTGGACAACCATGACCGCCCGTTTGACGCATTGCGCTCCACACGGCCGTTTGTGATAATAGACGAGCCGCACACGTTCTCACGCGACCAAAAGGCGTACAAGACCATAATAGGCGAATTGGCTCCGCAGTGCATCATCCGTTTCGGCGCAACCTTCCCGATGACAACAGTGGGTAAGGGTAAGAAAAAGATGACGGTACGCGACTACGAGCATCTGCTTTACGACCTCAACGCGCAGCGTTCGTTCTCGGACGGACTTATAAAAGGTGTGATGAAAGAGCATTTCGAACCGACGTCAAAAGCCGACGAGAAGGTGAAGATACTCGACATTGACGGGAAAAACGCCACCTTTCAGCACATCACTCCAACGTCAAAGACAAGCCACGTGTTGGGCATGGGCGATTCACTGTCGATACTGACACCCGAACTCTCCGGACTGACCATAACAGGAATGACAAAGGATTTGGTGGTGCTGAGCAACGGTGCTGAGAAGCATAAGAATGACGAGTTTGATGTGGATGTCTTCACATCGTCTTATCAGGAGAGCATGCTCCGGCTTGCCATACAGCGTCATTTTGAGACGGAACGGGAGAATTTCGACAGGGAGAAAGGCCGGATAAAGACGCTTGCCCTCTTCTTCATTGATGACATACAGTCGTTTCGCGGTGACAGTGAAGGGAACAACGCATGGCTGAGAGACATGTTTGACAGGTTGCTTGAGGCGCAGTTGAAGAATGAACTTAAAAAAGAAAACCCGCCTGAGTACGCGGCATACTTGCGGGCGAGTCTGAACGATATTGCCGCTTGCAGGGCGGGCTATTTCGCCCAGGACAACGGCGATTCTGACGAGGCCGTGAAGAAGGAGGTGGACGACATACTGCACAACAAGACTGAGCTGCTGTCGTTTTACGGTGAAAAGGGCAAGCCCAACACACGCCGTTTCCTCTTCTCAAAATGGACTCTGAAAGAGGGATGGGACAACCCTAATGTGTTTACGATAGCGAAATTGCGCAGCAGCGGCAGCGAGAACAGCAAGTTGCAGGAGGTGGGACGAGGGTTGCGCCTGCCTGTTGACGAATATGGCAACAGGGTGAAAAGCGGCTCCTTCTATTTGAATTATATCGTAGATTTTACCGAACGTGACTTTGCAGACCGTTTGGTGATGGAGATAAACGAGGATTTGCAGACCGGCAACCTCACGCACATCTCTCTTGACGATATGCGTAGGGTTGCGGCTTTGCGTGGAAAAGACGAGATGGCTTTGTTCATGGAGTTGTACCAAAAGAAATATGTCTTGGATTTGGACCGTAAGCTGGACCAGGCCAAAGTTATGGATTTGTTTGCCGAATACCCCGAATTTAACAATGTCACGGGTAAGGTTAAAGACCGCAACAAAGGTGTCAGGGACATGGTGAAGATACGCAAGGCACGTTACGAAGAACTGAAAGAACTGTGGGCGCAGCTTAACCGCAAGTATATCATATTCTATCAAAATGATATTGATCGGCATATCAAAGAGGCGTTGCCCGACATCCTTGCAAATGAGGTATTCGTACATCAGGTAATACAAAGCAAGCGTCAGAAAGTGGCAGCAGGCGGCGGACAGGCTGTGGCGGTGCAGCAGGTCGGGCAACAATACATTCTGGCAGGTAAGGAAATGTATTATAATGAGTTCTTGAAATGTGCTTGCCGGCAGACAAGCATACCTGTGACAATGCTACATTCCGCCATTTGTGAATATGCCAAGACACATCCGATGGACGGCTATATCAACGAATCGTCGTTAAGTGCGTTTGTCGCGAAATTTAACGGATGGAAAATAAAGCACCTTCAGAACTTGGTGAAATACCGTCAGGCAAACTATTCCTCAAAGTCAACGGCTTTTACCAACGCCGACGGGTCGCTTAAAGAAGAGGTTTTGCAGTGGACTATAGGCAGGAATGTGCTGGCTGCGGAGCCTTCGGGGAAATATCTGTACGATAAGGTCGTTTACGACTCCCCGTTGGAAAAAGAGAACATAATGAACGAGGTTGACCATGTTATCGTGTATGGCAAGATACCGCAGAGGAGCGTGTGTATTCCAAACATCACCAACGACCTTTACAGTCCGGACTTTATGTACGTCGTACAGCGCACCGACGGCAGGAAAGAACTGAATATTGTCATCGAGACCAAGGATGTGCCGAACGACGAGTCGAAGCGGGCGGCAGAAGACGCGAAGATAAATAATGCCGAGAGGTTTTTCCAACAGCTGAGCATGGACGGGTATGAGGTGAAATTCTGCCGGCAGTTGCAGAACAGGCAGATGGCAGACATAATCGGTGAGTTGATAAAAATCTGAAAAATAGTGATTTTTCCCTAAATATGTAAACGGTATCGGATAAAATAAGTAAATTTGCAGGCTAAAAGTGTTATATATTAATTTAATAAATAGAAAAAGAACCGCATGGACAAAACAAACAACGCCCTCAGTTCGGGCAATGATATAGACAAAGTGAGCTACGCTCTGGGAATGGGCATCGGCAACCAGTTGGTGCAGATGGGAGCAAACGACCTGAATATAGATGAATTTGCGGCAGCCATCAAGGATATGCTGGCAGGCGGTGAGATGAAGTTGTCAAACCGCGAGGCGCAGACAATAGCAACCAATTATTTCGCAAAGAAAGAAGAGAGGATAAACGCCGAACGTGCCGAGCAGGGCAAGGTGCTGAAACAGGCCGGCGAGGCTTATCTGGCTGAAAACGCCAAGAAAGATGGTGTTGTGGTGCTGCCCAGCGGACTGCAGTATGTCGTTTTGCAGGAAGGCAACGGCAAGAAACCCAAGGCAACCGACAGCGTGAAGTGCCACTACGAGGGATTCCTCACCGACGGAACGCTCTTCGACAGCAGCATGCAGCGCGGTGAGCCGGCCGTGTTCGGCCTGCAGCAGGTGATTGCCGGTTGGACAGAGGGTCTGCAGCTGATGCAGGAAGGCGCCAAATACCGCTTCTTCATCCCCTACATGCTGGGCTACGGCGAGTCGGGTGCCGGCCGTTCCATCCCGCCTTATTCGGCACTCATATTCGATGTGGAACTGATAAAGGTGATGTAATGCCCCTTTTCTGTAGTAGAATACGGAAATAACCAAAATATTTAAATATACAACAAGAATGAAGAAATTGACATTCGTAGCCGCAATGGCTATCGCTGCCGCAGCGTTCACATCGTGCGGCCAATCCACTCCCAAGGCAAACCTGAAGAGCGATGTTGACTCTATGAGCTATGCCATAGGTATGGCACAGACACAGGGCCTGAAAGAATATCTGACAATGCGTCTTGACGTGGACACCACCTACATGGACGAGTTTATCAAGGGTCTCAACGAAGGTGCCAATGCCGGCGACAACAAGAAGAAGGCCGCCTATTACGCAGGTATACAGATTGGCCAGCAGATAAGCAACCAGATGATCAAGGGCATCAACCACGAGGTGTTCGGCGAAGACTCTACACAGACCATCTCGATGAAGAACTTCATGGCAGGCTTCATCAGCGGAACAACCGGCAAGAACGGCATGATGACAATGGAGCAGGCCGGACAGGTGGCTCAGACCAAGATGCAGCAGATCAAGGCCAAGAGCATGGAGAAGAGGTATGGCGACAACAAGAAGAAGAACGAGGAGTTCATGGCAAAGAATGCCACGGCCAAGGACGTGAAGAAGCTGCCCAGCGGCGTTCAGTATAAGGTGATAAAGGAAGGCAACGGTGCCATTCCCGCCGACACGTCAATGGTTAAGGTGCACTACGAGGGCCGCACCATCGACGGTAAGGTGTTTGACAGCTCTTACAAGCGCGGCGAGCCCATCAGCCTGCGTGCCAACCAGGTGATAAAGGGATGGACAGACGCTCTGGTGCACATGCCCGCAGGTTCTGTATGGGAGGTTTACATCCCGCAGGAGCTGGCTTACGGCGAGCGTGAGCAGCGCGACATCAAGCCTTTCTCGGCACTGATATTCAAGATTGAACTTATTTCTGTAAACGAGAAATAATTTTTCATGGATATGAAGAAAGTATTTCTGATGGCACTCGTCGTAATGGCGAGTGCATCTTTTAATGTGGCTTTTGCTGCAAAAAAGAAGAAGAAGGACAGCGGTAAGCAGACGGTAGAGGCTCCGGTGAAGCTCGTTACAAGTTCAGACACTCTGAGTTATGCGGCCGGCAAGAGTCTTACAAACGGTCTGTTGCCTTTCCTGCAGCAGCAACATGGCATCGACTCTACGGGCATGGCCGACTTCATGCGTGGTTTGGGCGAGATGCTCAACGCCGGTGATGACTCCAAGCTCAAGGCTTATTCTGTGGGTATCACCATCGGCACACAGTTGAAGAACCAGATGCTTGCCAGCATCAAGAAGGAGTTTGAAGACACTCCCGATTCCGTGTCATCTGCTCTCTTGTTCCGTGGTTTCATGGATGCGCTCACCAACGACACGACGGTGTTCGGTCAGGACAAGGCCGAAGAGGTGTTCAGAACAAAGCGTGAGGCCGACAAAAAGGTCAAGGAGGAAAAGCTCTATGGTGCCAACCGCGATGCGGGCCGTGCTTTCCTTGCCGAAAATGCGAAGAAGGACAGCGTGGTTACCCTGCCCAGCGGATTGCAGTACAAGGTGCTTGTGAAGGGCGAGGGCGAGGTGCCGCAGCGTACGGAGAAGGTGCTTGTGCACTACGAGGGCCGTCTGGTTGACGGCACCGTTTTCGACAGTTCGAAACGTCATGGCTCCAAGCCGGCGTCGTTCCGTGCCGACCAGGTGATAAAGGGTTGGACAGAGGCTCTCACGATGATGCCTGTGGGCAGCAAGTGGCAGCTCTTCATACCTTACGAACTGGCTTACGGTGAGCGTGGAGCCGGTCAGCAGATAAAGCCTTTCTCGGCTCTTGTGTTCGATGTTGAGCTTGTGGGTATAGACAAGCCGCAGACGGAAGAAATGAAGACCAGCGATGATGTCAAGACTGAAAAGAAGACTGTTCCGGCAAAGAAACTGAAACCGGCACGTAAGGCACAGGCAAAAAAATAAGTGGAGCCTACGGCCTGTTATGACATGAGGGAAAGGCCGGGGAGTATCAAAATCAGGTTAATGTATATGGTAGGGACATATTCTTGTATTTGTCCGTCTGATAGATGTTGAATATCAACATGTTACGAACGGACAAATACAAGAATATGTCCCTACATGTTTAATGATTCGAATTTTGACACCGCTTCCTTGTTCATTCTGAAAAACAAATTCTTCATACTGTCGGTGCATAATCTCATGTTTTTATTGTACATTTGCAACCTAATTATATAATTGAGGCTTTATGAAAAAACTGTTTATCGAGACCTACGGCTGCCAGATGAACGTGGCAGACTCGGAAGTTGTGGCCTCGGTGATGAAAATGGCAGGCTATGAAGTCTGCGGGGATATAGCCGATGCAGATGCCGTGTTTCTTAACACATGCTCGGTGCGCGACAATGCAGAACAGAAGATTTATCACCGCCTTGAAGCACTCGACGCAGAGCGCCGCAAGGGGCGTAAACTGATATTGGGGGTGTTGGGATGTATGGCCGAGAGAGTGCGCGACGAATTGCTCGAGCACCATCATGCCGACCTTGTGGCCGGCCCCGACGCCTATCTCACACTGCCCGACCTGACAGCACAGGCCGAAAGCGGCCATAAGGCCATAAACATCGAACTTTCAACGACGGAGACCTATCGCGACGTGGTGCCACAGCGTCTGCACGGCACGAAGACGGGTGGTTTTGTGAGCATCATGCGCGGCTGCAACAATTTCTGCCACTACTGCATCGTGCCCTACACCCGCGGACGGGAACGCAGCCGCGACGTGGAGAGCATACTGCGTGAGGTTTGTGACCTGCGCGACCGCGGGTATAAGGAGGTGACACTGCTGGGGCAGAACGTCAATTCGTATAGGGCCCCCTCCAACTCCCCCAAGGGGGAGAGAACCGCGGAGTCTGCGGATTCAACGTCTGCTGAGGAAACTGCGGATTCAACGTCTGCGGATAACGTGATAATGAATACTTCAGACACTTATGGTACGACCACTTCATCCCCCCTTGGGGGGACTGAGGGGGGCTTTGGCTTCTTGTTGCGTCTTGTGGCCCGTGCTGTGCCGGAGATGCGCGTGCGCTTCACCACGAGCCACCCAAAGGACATGAGCGACGAGACGCTGCGCGTGATAGCCGAAGAGCCCAACGTGTGCCGCCATATCCATCTGCCCGTGCAGAGCGGCAGCAACAGGATACTGAAACTGATGAACCGCAAGTATACGCGCGAGTGGTATCTGGAGCGCGTGGCGGCAATACGGCGGATTGTGCCCGACTGTGCCATCACTACGGATATCTTTGTGGGTTACCACAGTGAGACGGAAGAAGACCACCAGATGTCGCTGTCGCTGATGCGTGAGGTGGGTTACGACTCGGCCTTCATGTTCAAGTACAGTGAGCGCCCCGGCACGTATGCCTCGAAACATCTGCCCGACGATGTGCCGGAGGATGTGAAGATAAGGCGGCTCAACGAGATGATACAGTTGCAGACGGAACTGTCGGCCGAGGCCAACCGCCGCGACGAGGGCCGCGAGTTTGATGTGCTTGTGGAGGGTTACAGCAAGCGTTCGCGCGAGCAGATGTGCGGCCGCACGGAGCAGAACAAGATGGTTGTGTTCGACAAGGGCGGCTGCCGCATAGGGCAGACCGTGCGCGTGGTGATAACGGGCAGCACAAGTGCCACATTGTTTGGAAAGTTAGCGGCCCCCTCCGACTCCCCCAAGGGGGAGAGAATGGGAAGAGATGGGAATGAGTAATAAAGCGGAGGTTTTAATGTTGGTATAACAGTGGAGGTCTTTAAGTTGGTATTGGCTTTAACTCCTCTAACTCCTTTAACTCCTGATTAAAAAATGTTTAAAGATTTTTTAAAACTGATGCGGCGTTTCGTGCCGCCGTACAAGAAGTATCTGGTTTTGTCGATAGTGTTCAACATATTGTCGGCAGTGCTCAACATATTCTCGTTTGCAGCGCTCATACCCATTCTTCAGATACTGTTCAAGACCGGCGATGCCGGCCATGTGACCGAGCTGATGGCATGGGACTGGAACAAAGTGAAGGAGGTGGCGTCAAACAATGCCAACTATTACGTCACACAGATGATAGACAGCGTGGGGGCCACCACGTCGTTGCTGTTCATAGGCCTGTTTCTGGCCTTCATGACTTTTGTCAAGACCGGTGCCTACTTCCTTTCGTCGGCCACCATCATACCGATACGTACCGGCATTGTGCGCGACATCCGCAACATGCTCTACCGCAAGATAACATCGCTGCCGCTCGGCTTTTTCACCGAGGAGCGTAAGGGAGACATCATAGCACGTATCACGGGTGATGTCAACGAGATAGAAAACTCCATCATGTCGTCGCTCGACATGCTGTTCAAGAATCCGATACTTATCGTGGCCTACTTTACGACACTGCTCATCATCAGCTGGCAGCTGACGCTGTTCACCATTGTCTTTGTGCCTGTAATGGGGTGGATAATGGGTATGGTAGGCCGCAAGCTCAAGGCCCGTTCGCTCAAGGCACAGGCTCTGTGGAGCGACACGATGAGTCAGGTGGAGGAAACACTTGGCGGACTGCGCATAATCAAGGCCTTCTGTGCCGAGGATAAGATGAACGAGCGTTTCGCACGTGTTAATGACGAACATCGCGACACGGTGAAGCGTGTGTCAATACGCCAGTCTATGGCCCACCCCATGAGCGAGTTTCTGGGTACGGTGCTGATAGTCATCGTATTGTGGTTCGGCGGTGTGCTTGTGCTTAACAATTACACATTGTCGGGTCCGACGTTCATTTATTATCTTGTCATACTGTACAGCATAATCAACCCGCTGAAGGAGTTTTCCAAGGCAGGGTACAACATACCCAAGGGCCTGGCCTCGATGGAGCGTGTGAACAAGATTCTGCAGTCGGAGAACCCCATTTGCGAGAAGCGCGACCCGGAGCACATAGCCGAGTTCAAGCATGACATAGAGTTCCGCAACGTGTCGTTCGCGTACAACTACAATGCCGAAGACCCGTCGAAGACGCGCTGGATTCTGCGCAATGTCAACCTGACGATAGAGAAGGGCAAGACTGTGGCACTGGTGGGACAGAGCGGCGGCGGCAAGTCGACCCTCGTCGACCTCATACCGCGCTACTACGACGTGCAGGAGGGCGAGGTGCTCATCGACGGCATCAACGTGAAGGACCTTGGCATCTACGACCTGCGCCAGCTGATAGGCAACGTCAACCAGGAGGCCATACTCTTCAACGATTCGTTCCGCAACAACATTGCCTTCGGTGTGGAAGGTGCCACGCAGGAGCAGATAGACGAGGCGGCAAAAATAGCCAATGCCTACAACTTCATAATGGAGTCGGAACACGGTTTCGACACCAGTGTCGGCGACCGCGGCGGACGTCTCTCCGGCGGACAGCGGCAGCGTGTGAGCATAGCCCGTGCCATATTGAAGAACCCGCCCATACTCATCCTCGACGAGGCCACCTCGGCTCTCGACACCGAGAGCGAGCGGCTGGTGCAGGAGGCTCTCGAACGGCTCATGAAGACGCGCACCACCGTTGCCATCGCGCACCGCCTGTCTACCATACACAGTGCCGACGAGATATGCGTGATACACGAGGGCCGCATCGTTGAGCGCGGCACGCACGAAGAGCTGATAGCCCTCGACGGGTATTACAAGAAACTTAACGACATGCAGACACTGTAAGGGTATGAAAAGAGTCTTTTATTACGTATTGTTCGGTTTGTGGTATATCCTTTCACTTTTGCCGATGAGGGTGCTTTATGTAGTTTCCGACGGACTGTTTTATCTGATATACTATGTGGTGAAATACCGCCGGCCGTTGGTGCGCAAGAATCTGAGCGACTCTTTTCCTGAAAAATCCGAGCAGGAGATAATAAGGATAGAAAAAGGTTTCTATTCGTGGTTCTGCGATTATATTGTGGAGACCATAAAGCTGTTCTCAATGAGCGAGAGGCAGATAAAGCGGCGCATGCGTTTCGTGGGTATGGAGCAGGTAAGCGAATACGTGAAGCAGGGCCGGTCGTGCTCGTTGTATCTGGGCCACTACTGCAACTGGGAGTGGGTGACATCCATACCGCTGTCGATGGGTGGCGATGTCGTGTGCGGACAGATTTACCACGTGCTTGAAAACCCGATGTTCGACAAACTCTTCCTGCGTCTGCGCAGCCGCATGGGCGCCGTGAGCATACCCATGGCCGAGACGCTGCGCCACATCGTGCGCTACCGCAACGAGGGCAAGCCGGTGATGATAGGCTTCATTGCCGACCAGACACCGTTCTGGAACAACATACACTATTGGACCGACTTTCTCAATCACGACACACCGGTGCTCACCGGTACCGAGCGTATCACGCGCAAGGCCGATTTCGTGGCGTTTTATCTTGATTTGCGCCGTGAACGCCGGGGATATTACGTAGGTGAGTTCAAGCTGCTGAGCGACGCGCCTAAGGAACTGCCCGAATACGAACTCACCGAGAGATATTGGCGTGCCCTGGAGGCCACAATCCGCCGCCAGCCCCACCTGTGGCTGTGGACACACAACCGGTGGAAGCGCACACGCGAGGAGTGGGAGTGGAGGATAGACCCCGTGACAAAGAAGATGAATCTCAGTTGATTGTTTGAGTTTTATCTTTGCCTGATGATTTTCCGTATGGGTGTGTAGATGAGTGATACGATATGTGATGAGGCCAGTGAAACGGCCACCAGGGTTACGTATATGGCGATGGGGTAACGCAGCGAATAAATGGCATCGCCGAAAATGTAATGGGCAAAGAAGTAGTGCGTGAGCCACATGTTTGTGCTGTGCCGGCCGAAATATTCCAATACGGCTTTTGCCCGGGGCGGAATGGTGCACACGGCATAGCACGGTATCAGTATCATTACAAACCACGGATGGATGAGGCTTGAGGCACCGATGCTCAGCTTTACCAGCAGCAACACCGTGATGACAATACCTGCCGTGACATTGATTCTGTGTTGGTTCCACCTTGACTGCATCCGTTGCCGCAATTTGTCAATCAGACGGTGTCTTGCAAACATGGCTCCAATCATGAACATGAACAGCAGCAGGAATATTCTTAGAACGTTGACAATAATCAGATATACCGTTTCAGAACCGTCAAACCGTATGGTGTCTACGGCAGTGTAGGCACATACGTACAGGACAAAGGCGGGTACGAGGATAAGCGTTTCGTGTTTTGCGCTGAGGGTATATATGAGTTTCAGAATCCACCAAGACAGTATTGTCAGTGTGGCGTATGGCAGCAGGAACCACCATGCGCCGTTCATGGAACATTTCAGACCGACAAGATTAAGAAAGGCGTCGTATATGCCGGTGTCGAAGAGAGCTGGATTGAAAATCACCCCTAACGGATAAAACAACAGGAACACCACCCATAGATTGGCATACAGGCTCAGTACACGCCGGCCGTTGTTCATGCCGCGGCCCTGCTCCATGGCCCGTTCACGCGTGACGGCCAGTCCGTAACCTCCGAGAAATATATAGATGGGTACGCACATAGAGCATATCTTTTTCATTACCTCTGCCAAAGGATCGCCGTTCCAGAAATATATGGTGTTGACAAGGTTTGAAGTTTGCTCATGAGAACTGAACAAATGCAACCAAAGCATCAATAAGATGGCGATGCCCTTTAGTTGTGAGGTGGTAGATTTTTCCATCTGAGATATTGTCGTTGTTTGGTAAAAGTTTTGCAAAAATAAGTTATTTATGCAATAATACAAAAGTTATTCGGATATTTTGTCGGCATGTTAGGGGAAAAGAATTAATTTTGTAACGTAAAAACGAATGTTGGAATATTAAAACTATGATATTTGCAAGAGACAAGGGACGGATGTGCAACAACATGTTGCAGTACGGTCATGTGTATGCCTGGGCGCGTGAACACGGGCGGAAAAGTGTGTCGATGCGCTTTTGTTACAAATACCAATATTTCAACATCTGTTCTACCCGCCATCACAACTTCTTCACATATATCGTGGCCAAATACGTGGCGAAACTGGGGCTTATGCCCGTGGTGACGTTCGATGAAGAGAGTGATGACACGGCGGAAAAGGAACGTGTCATGCTTTCGGCCACTAACGTAATGGTTGAAGGCTGGTATGTGAGATACTACGACCTTTTCCTAAAATACAAGCAGGATATTGTATGTTTGTTCTCGTTCAAGAAGAATATACGCGACAAGGTGCAGTCGTATATGGCTACTACCGTGCCGCAGGACGGCTTGAAGCTTGGTGTGCACATACGTCGGGGTGATTACAAGACGTGGAAAGGCGGACGGTACTATTTCGATGACGAAACGTACATCGCCTATATCCAAAAGTTTGCCGGACAGTTTGCCGGCCGGCGGATAGATGTCTGTATCTGCGGCAACGACCCCTTGCTCGACCATCAAAAATACGCCGGCCGGTTGCAGGGACGGGCGAACGTACATTTCCCTGCAGGCAACCCCGCCGAAGATTTGTGCCTGCTGTCGGAATGTGACTATATAATGGGTGCTCCGAGCACCTTCTCGCTCGTGGCGTCGATGTATCGTGATCGTCCGCTGATGTGGATAGAAAAGCCGCAACCGGACGAAGGCCGGTTGGATTTCCGGAAGTTTGACTGTCTGTTCCGGAATATCAAATAGGAAGATTAAATTGTATCGTTTGATATTTTGATTTTTCCGCCCATCGACACCAGCATCTCCCGCGTATATTTATAGTCAGATGACGCGAGCGAGTTGCTTTCGTCAAATCTGTTGCTTTTTATGTCCATGATGCCGCACATCAGTTCGTATGCGAGGTCGTTTGTCCAGAAACATCCGGCGTTTGCCTTCAATGCGGCAGCTCTTGCCGGGTGTTGTTCCACATATTCGTCGCTCATCCATACCATCAGCGGTATTCGTATGTCGCCGAAACCTCCGAAATTGGGCAATCTGTGTCTGTCAGGTACGCATGCATGGTCAGAAAAATATACCATTGCCTGCATGTTCAGACGCCTGCGTCCGTAATCGAAGAACCGTTGCAGTACGGAGTCGGTGTAATACAGCGAGTTTTTGTAGTTTGTTATGTTGTCATTGTCTCCCGGTGTTCCCCATTGTCTTGTTTTCCTTGGAAACCGGTTTTCAAAGTTGAAATGGCTTCCTTTCAGATGCAGTACCAACAGATTGTCTGTATCGGGGCTCACTTCGTCAAGGAATTCAATGAGGCTTTCGTCATACTGTATTTTGTTAAGCTCCTGGCATGTCCATTTGGCGACGTCGGCTGTTTCGGCCACAAGCGTTATCGGAGTGTCGGCAGCGCCGAGATGTCCCTGGTTGCTGTACCAGTGGACTTTCCATCCGAGTTTGTGTGCTATGTCTACAATCGAGCATGATGTATGAAACTCGCCGTCTTCATATTGGTTGTATTCCGTGAGTGCCTTTTCGAGTGACGGCACGGTCTGAACGTCGCAACTGTATGCGTTTCTGTATATTATGCAGTTGGGGTTGTCTTTTCTCATGGCGGTCATCCATGGGGTTGTTTCCACATCTACGTCCGTGAATGTGCTCATGAAATCGCGCGATGCCGATTCTCCAATTACCATGACAACGGTTTGAGGTCTGTGCGTCTTGCTGACAATCGGCGTTACTGTCAGTTTGTCCATGCGTTGCTGTCTGTCTGTTATATAGCGGCTGTTGCTGTCCACATAGTCCTTCACCACCGTGTAGAGATTCCATATTCCTGTTCTTACAAGCAGCCCGTGATGTGGTTTGAATGAGTATACAGCCATAAATGCGGTTACAGCCGCGGCGATGGCTTTTTGTATGAAGCCGGCGTCCCCCTCTTCGAAACAGTATGATATGTTAATTGCCATACAAGCCCCGCACAGGCAGGCTATGCACAGTGCTGCTCCCACCACTTTTACGGGATGATACGAGCGCAGGAACTCTATAATCTCGTTGTAATGTGTTTCCTGCAGCATCTTCATCCCGTTTACGTTTATACACTCTTTGCAAACGAAATAATATATCCACATTGCCACCGGCACCATTAGAAGCGCGAACTCCAACAGCCCGATGACATACCTGGACAGTGGGAACGCGGCAAGCAGTCCGGTGAGCAATCCGAACATGTATATTCCGAAGGCTATGTCAATCTGGTTGTCATATCCTGTGGCTGTCTTGCGGTTTGTAAGGTGATATAACAGCGGGAATGTGACAATCCATGCCAAGGCGACGGCGGCGGCCATGCCGACAGCGGGTTGGAGGATGTCCGCGTCTACCGCAGATAACGGCACAAGAGCCAATACCGACGAGAAAAGGTATCGCCGCAACTGCTGGCCTCGGGCGTTGCGGGCCACGCCTTTGTTGCAGAACATGTATACGGCAAATGCCGCAATCCACACGATTACGGCTGTTATGGCGTTGGTTATGAGGTTTTCAAAAGTCATAAACATCTTCTTTTATGTGTTTTATAAACCTGTTGTAATTCATGTTTTCCTTGAAATCAGTATATGCCTTCCGGCTCAGCTTCTGCCGCAGCTCGGCGTTACCGGCCAGTGCGTCTATCTTCTTGGCTAACGTCCCGGCGTCATTTGGGGCGACAAGCAGCGCGTTGTTGCCGTCACTCAGATATTCGGCCTGCCCGCCGTTGTCGGTTGCTATCACACAACGGCCCTGCGACATGTATTCCATGCACGACAGCGAAGAAGATTCCTGTACCACCGACGGCAGTATTCCGAAGTCGCAGCTGCCGAGATAAGCCGGCGCATTGTTGCGGAACCCGGCAAACACTATTCTCTCCTCCGGCAGCAGTACGGCGGCCTTCCTTTTCAAATGTTCTGTATATTCGTCATCACCGGAGCCTATAAGCACGAGGCAGACATTCTTGTCTTTCAGCTTGCCCATGGCCTCCACAAGCACGTCAAGCCCTTTCTCCGCGCATATTCTTCCGTGGTACATTGCAACGACAGTCTGCGTGTCTATGCCGAATTCCTTTCTGATGTCGATTCTTTCCATCTCTTCCGGCACCTTTATACTGTTTCTGACAGTCATGAGGCGGGTGCCGTGAGGCGTGTCGTGACATCCGGCCATAAACTCTCTTTTGGCCAAATCCGACACAAAGACGATGGTGTCAATGTGTCTGTACAACCATCGGTAAAGCATGCTGTTCTTGCCGCGGCGCACCAAATGGCGTGTAACGACAATCTTCACATTGTTCTTTCCAGACAATATCCGGGCATATACGGCGGTAAAGGCATCTTTGAAGTTGTGTGCATGAATGACGCATGAACCGTTTTTGCGGCGCAGTATGGCGGCAAGTTTGAGTGCGCTTGCGGCATCTGGTGCGCCACGTAAGGCGGCCTGTTGCATGCTGACGCCAAGTCCGGCCATGCGTGCCACCACCGGCGCTGCATTGCGGGTGAGCAGTGTGATGTCGCAGCCGTCAGCTTTCAGGGTGTCGCAAAGGTCATAAACATATTGTTCGCCGCCTCCCCATACTTTGTTCGACACAAGATGTACGATGTGTTTGGGTGTTGTCATTGCTCCTTTCTCAGTTGGTTTTCAATGATTTTCGATACGAGCACGGCCTGATAGATGGCCGACAGGACAGAACTGACAAACCCTCTTTTACCCATCATATATCCGCGCTGTATGAAGTAAGAGCGGAAAAACCTCCATGCCGGACGCCACAGCAGTGCCCCCGTGCCATATCCTTTCCGGCTTTTCTTTACCACTTCATTGTCTGTATACTCGTTCATCTTTGCCACCCATTGATGCATGCTTTCATCGGCAAGGTGTATCATTCTGTATGCGGTGGGGATGCGTTCCGTACGGCCTTTCACTGTAGGAAACGTGTGTACGTGCGGGGGCCATGTGGTTCCTTCGCGCAGGAAGAAGCGCAGTTGGTAGTCGTGCGACCAGTTGCGGTTGTATGCTCCCATAAACTTGTTGTGCCGCGGAATATAAAGACCGGCAGGACAGTTGGGCTCTTTTATCCTTTCATACAGGTAGCCGCGCAGCTCCGGCGTTATAATCTCGTCGGCATCCACCACAAGCACCCATTTGCAGGCGGCGCTTTGTATGGCAAATGTACGTGCCGGTTCGGCGCTTTTGTGGTTGCCTTTGGGGAATGTTACAATCCTGCACCCGTATTCTCCGGCTATATCGCGGGTGTTGTCGGTGCTCTCCATGTCGCATATGACAATCTCGTCGAAGCCTTTTACGGCCTCAAGCACCTCCTTCAGATGCTTTTCGGCATTGTAGGTGTTGATGACAACAGAAATCTTATTTTCCATAACGGTTGGTTCATGTCCGGGGCTGCATTGCTGGTGCGGCATGAATTGCGGTGTGGTTTTATTCATCGTCATGTTGATGTATGAAAGTTATTGACCACAAAATTAAGAATAAAAAACCAACAAGCAAAGTTTTTATTGTAAAAACAAGAATTAAACAAGGATAAAAAGAACTACCTTTGCAGACAAAAGGAGATAGGGTTATGGCACTACAGAACTTACTAAAAAAACGATGAAGAGTTTTCTTGTTGCATTGTTCCGGCCTGTGTTTGCGTCACGGGCGATAATCCTGACTGTCATCGCAGGACTGCTGTATAGGGCAGCCTGTGGCATGCAGGGTGTGAACACGGTGGATGTGGGCTTTTGCAATACATTCTATCAAGTGATATTCACCGCTCCCGACTCCAATGTGTTCAATTTCCTCTATTATCTCACGGGCTTGACGGCCTGTGGGACAGGATGCGTCTGCTGCCACGGCTTTATTTCGTGCTGTTCATGCTCCGGTTGAGGTCTTGTGGTAAATGAATGACTGATAGTCTTCTTCTTTTCTTCTATTTTATAATGGGTATACCAAAATTCTTAATATCAACTCCGCTAAGCGAATAATATCCTGTTGAGTATGGTTTTGCGTTTTTTGTAAGATAACTCCAAAAGACATCACTATCAAGAACGCTTTTCAAAACTTGCAGTTTTTCAAAATTATCGCTAACGAATGCAACTCCATTGTATAGCATCAGGTCAGCATCGTCTCTCAAAACACAATGAAGAGGTTTGTTTGCGAACTTTGGGAAGAATAATTTGTATTTTGGCATTATGAGCGACTGAGTTCTTCCGTATGCATACCATGTGGGATACTTGTCTGTCTTGCCTTTGTCACGCTTGGCGAGCTGTTTGCGCTGGGAATAGAGATATGCATAAGCATAAGGGAATGTGGACTTCATAACAGACTCCTCAATGATTGTGGCTCGTCCTTCGTTAATGTAGTACGGGAAAATCAGTTTCTCGATGATGCTTTCAAAAGAAACATCTGAATTGAGTTTGTTGGAGTTGACAACATTTCTGCATATTGCTTTTTCTATGGGGAAGCGTCTGTCTTTAGATTCCAAATAGTAATATTTGTCATCCTCCATAACAGGCTTGAATATGTAAGTCTTGTTGCTGAGTGTTGCTATACCATGGCGGGACTGGCAATATTTGCCAATAGGAATTCCGGCAGACTCCATTTGGCGTACGGCATCAAAATCATTTAGACTCCATCCTTTCTTGTTATTTAGTTTACCGTATGGGATATTGGCAAATTCTGGCGTTACGCTTAAATCTCCATTTTCATTAACGGCGTAGTGTAATGTATCTGACGCTTGATTCTTTGCGAGGAAGAAAAGGCATGTATATGTACTTTTCTTTTGAAAAATCTGATAGCCACGGAAATCCAATATTGAAATATCATGAATCCCGCGAGAAAAATAATTCCGCACAGCTCTGCCATTGACAGAACGGATAAAGCTATTCATTGTAATTAATCCCAATTTTCCACCGTCATTAAGCATTTCTGTTGTTATTTGAAAAAAAGGGATATACAAATCGGGATGCCCTGACAGGCAAACCTCATATTTCAACATCTTTTCCTTTGTTGTAGCATCTACATTGCGCGAACAGACATATGGCGGATTGCCGACAATAATATCAAAATGCGTGTAAGCCTGATTCCATTCCGCCGTGTTAAAATCTAATGTGTCTGCTTGAAGGACATTGAAATCAAAGTCCAGATCCTCTCCATGAAGTAAAGCTAAAAGTGAAAGCAAGATTTTTGTTCTTTCCACAGAATACTCTTGGATATCAATCCCATATATTGATTTTTGATAGATGTCGCAAAAAGTCCTACTTGCGTTATTGTGCAGAAACAATGCAACATTCATCAAGAAGCCACCACAACCACACGTTATATCTGCCACACGGATATGTTGCATCTGTTCACCTTGCATTGTATTAAAGCAAGTTTCAACGATGTTTTCCCTTACATGCTTAGGTGTATAGACGGCTCCGGTTACAATACGGTCGGCTGGTGAAACGACAAATTCAAAGAGGCCAATCATGTCTTCTATTGTCATTGGTGCAGGATGGAAATGGTGAATCTTAGATATAAACTCCTGTAACAAGTCAGAATCTTCGTCATTTTTGTTTATGAGCAGCTCTTTGATAATATGATTATTCTTAATCTCCAAATCATTAAGAGACACAAAAGAAGACACGAACAGGCGGTTTACTGTCCGTGTATCTGTAAGTTGTTTTCGTTTGAGATATGCGAATATTCGAGAATCCATCAATCAGGTGAAGTTTGGTTTTTCTCTTAATAGTTCTTCTAAGTTGCGGTATAATGTGTTCAGTTTGTCTTTGGCTTTCAGTTCCTCTGGCGAATCAATATTCACTTTATCCAACTTTTTGAGCTGAATCTTGATTTCTTCCAGTTTCCATCTCACACGATGGGCGGGATTACCGAAATTAAGTGCGGACCACATCCAGTCTCCAAGATCAGTTGTCGGGTGGATAGAACCATCTGCCAATCTTTCAAATTGTTCAGCATAAGCAGGGTCGCAAGGGTCAATAAAGCCTTGCTTTCCGTCATTATGGACGTTCTCATTCTTCGTCGGCCACTTTGCGCGTTTAGAATTATTGCAAGAACGGCATGAATAAACTAAATTAGAATACTCTATAGGAGATATTTTTACAAGATGCTTCTTGGGAACGAAGTGGTCAACCTCATAATATGTATCTCTAAAAAAGTCATGATCTCCGCAATAACCGCAGCGTTGATGGAAATCTTCGTGCAGTAATGGTTTGTATTCGTTATGAGCCTTATATGCCGGCACTGATGCCCGACGGGCTGGGGTTGTTTTTCTAAAATCTTTCATAGCTTACTTCTTGTGCAAATCAACAATGCTTTGGGCGACCTTTAGCAATTCCTCTAATGTGCCATTTGTTTTGCTTGTAATTAAATCAGAACGAACGCTATTGTCCAAATCCAATTCAGACAAGTAGAGTTCTGCCTCAAACTTAGTTGCCGACTCTTCACTTGTCAAGCTCTCCCCCTTGGCAACTTTATCTTGGAACTTTTTAATTATATTTTCAGCCGATGCCTTACGGTTGTTGTAATTATTTACATTTGCCGTAATAATGCTTTTCAGTTTTTCGTATTGTTTTGCATCGGTAAACAATTCTTTACCGCGTATAATCAAGGCTTCTTTACACTCTTTCAGTGCATTGTCCTCATACGATGTTATGATGAACATTGGTAGATGTTTGTTGTGACGATGAAGTATGCGTATAACGTCATCGCCTGTGTATGATACTTTGCCGGTATCATTCAGACGATAATCTATTAATACGGCCTGCGCATCGAATTCGCATACCTCCTGCCAAATGTCCTCTATATTATGAGGCATATATTGTGGAATCTGAAGTTGAAAGTCATTCTTTAGTACAGAATGGGCTTGTGATTGCCAACTTTCTTCTTCGTCTAAATAAATCAATCTGATTTTATCGCTCATAATTATTTGATTTTAATATTGTTCTTATTCCAAACCCAGTTTCAACAGGCAGCAATGCAATCATTGCATCCGGATATTTGCTGATAACGCCTTTTGCGATAAACAATCCCATGCCAGTGCCAATCTTATTGTTCTGACTATCCACTGTAGATGTCTCAAAAGCATTAAAAATAACATCAGGGTTATTTCTATACTCTTGAGAAAGTCCGATACCATTATCAACAAAGTCTATTATTGCATATCCATGGTCGCTGCCCACACTTACTGAAATCGTTTTGTTCTCTTCGTTTGAAGTGAGGAATGCGGATATGGAATTTGTTACAAAATTATTGAATATACTATCCAAATCCATTTCGAATCCTTTTAATGACAAGTTGTTCTTGCTTGTTATTCGGAGGTCTATATGTATTAATTTCCTTAATAGAATAGGCCTCCAGGATTCTACAAATAAAGTAAAATAGTTTGCCAAGTCAATTTCTACCCAATCCCTTTTGCTCCGACGTATTGAATTTAAAGAATAAAGAAGCCAATTATAAAGTCTCTCATCTTCTTCTTTCATGTTTCTTAATTCCTGATAAGGATTTTCGAAGCGCATACCTTCAAAGTCTTTTTCTGGTAGATATTGCAGAAGAATACTCTTTAGCAACTCGTTTCTTGGCAAAAGGCGAATCATCACGCTTCGGAGTTCATGAGTAAAAGTAGCAGAAGATATTCCCATACTTGCCAGTCCGCGAAGCATTGAGAGTTCTGCCTCCTTGTCAAGGAGTTCTGTCTCCAGAGATTTATAGTCTGCAGCAAGAATCTTTAAGTCTTCTGCTTCTTTAGACTGATTTTGGTCCTTAGAGTCAAGAACTCTATGTGCAATTTCCTTTGCCCTTGTTGTCTGCGGATGTTCTTCTTTGTACAATTCCGACAGATTGTACATGACGGTATTACGGTCAATTTCAAATACCGAGATTATCTGCAATAACAGATTTTTAAACAAAGCGAAAGCCTCGTTTTCCTGAATACCCTCTCGACTCGATTTATCCTCGAAAGCCGTATTTGTAAGTCTCGAAATCTTAACGATACCGGCAATCTGATTTGGACGGATTCTATAGCCACCCATTTTCTGACCGGCACCGCCAGGACTCTTTGCCTGCCTGCGACCTAAACCTAACCAGTCATCCCCATTCTCTCCATACGGACGGACACGGAATTCATCGCGATAGATGCGCACACCGCCAAATCTATCAAGCCAATGAGTACGGGTTGATTCGTCAAATAAGTTGTATGGGTATTTTTGGTTTCCATCTTTGTCTCGATCATCCTTTAATGTGTTTTTTAGAAAAAAGAACGTAAATTCAAATTTTCCTACCTGCCCCAACAAACCGGCATCAACTTTTTGGCTTATTTGAATAGTTTGAGAGACTTCTCTTTTTTGGAAATCCTCTAAACGATACGGTGCCGCCTTCATCGCATCTCGCAGAAATACTTTGTTGTAAACCGTTTCAAGTTTTGACAAATTCAATTCATTCCGTTCAATCTTTATCTGTATTTCATGCCCTCCTTCATACAGGGCAGAAACCTTGTAGTCATAATCTTCATACTCCATCGGATTGACCTTTCCGCTCCATTGCAAGTCGTGCATCTTGTACAGATACAACCCAAAAGATGTCTGCAGTTCAGCAGGAATGAGCATTTCAAGGTTCTTCAACAGTCCATTCAGCGCATCGTCATTCCAATCGTCATTTAGATTAGATATACATAGAATTGTCCCGTGAAAATTTTCAGCGACCAATTTATCATATATTGGCAATTTGTCAATGCCATATTCTTTGAGCCTACTTACCAAATAATCAGTAGTAATTTCTTCCAAGTTTGCTTCTACATCCGAAAGTACACGTGCTTGGTCAAACTTTTTCCAATCAACATTCCACACATAACCTTTGCCAGACACGCTACCAACAAAAGATAGCATCTCAGCAGAAGTTCCTAATCTGTTCAAGGCAAATCGACCAATACCTTTTGCTCCACTTTTAACACGTTTTTTATTTGAAGAACGGGTGTTGAGCAACTTGTCATCCGTACCGATTGTCATCCAATGGTTGATGATGATTTTATCAGTCATTCCTGAACCATTGTCTATTATAAACAGTTTGGATTCGGTCTTACTTTTTCTGACGTCTGCCACTACCACGCAAATATCAGCGTCTGCATCATAAGCATTTTTCACCAACTCTACGATTGCTCCTTCAGCATTGGCAAAGTTTTCCATACCAATCAGATGTGCTGTTCTTGCCGATATTGCAAATGGAATTTTCATTGTCGTGAGATTAAATTAACTTAAAAAGATATCTGTTAATCTACAATAAGTTTGCTCAAAAGACACACCCTAAGTGCGCTGTTCTATGGGAAGCGGAGGTGAGGTTGTTGCTGCAAAGGTAGTATATTATTTTTAATCTACCAAACGAATAAACCAAAATAATAAAAACTTTTAGCATGATATCGGTCATGTCCATCGGTCACGTCCCAGTGATATTTATGCCGTTTTTATGTCGTTGATTTGATTTCTGCCCGTTCTTTTGTATATTTTTTTGTACATTTCATATACAGGAAACACATTTTCTTTATTCAGCCGGCGTATAATCTCGTATTTTTATTGTAAGTTTGCATTTCGGATTGCGGTTACAGGTTTGCACACATGTTGCCGAAGTCTCGCACACGTTTAAATAAAAGGATTACTATCCATATTAAAATCAAAACGATGAAGAGTTTTCTTGTTGCATTGTTCCGGCCTGTGTTCGCGTCACGGGCGATAATCCTGACAGTCATCGCAGGACTGCTGTATAGGGCAGCCTGTGGCATGCAGGGTGTGAACACGGTGGATGTGGGCTTTTGCAATACATTCTATCAAGTGATATTCACCGCTCCCGACTCCAATGTGTTCAATTTCCTCTATTATCTCACGGGGCTTATAGGAGGGGCGTGGGAGGCTCTTTTCGGGCATTTCGGCCTGTTGGGCTTCCGCTTTTTAGATAGTCTGGTGCTGGCTGGAGCCATCCTTATGCTTTATTTCGCGTTTGCCGGGCGTATGTCCGCCAAGTGTTCGGTTTTGGCCGTGGCGTTGAGTTTCCTGTTTCCCACCATTGTCGTGACGTTCCATTACGATACAATGACATATCTGTTGGTGTCGACCTCTGTCTTGTGCTTGTCGCGGTCGTTATCGCCAGAGGACGGAATCTCTTCATCAGGCAACAAAGGCGGAGGCAAATACCTCATTCTCGGCGGAGTGACGATAGGACTGTCGTTCTTTGCTCGCATCGTCAACCTGTCGCTGCTGGTTTTGCCGCTTGTCATCCTGCTTCATTATGCCAGGACAGACTCGTTGCGCACGGGGCTCGCCAAGTCCTGCCTTATGCTTGCGGGCATCGTGACGGGGTGCCTTGTGATGTTCGCAATCATGGCCTGCCTCGGACATACCACGTTCTATCTCGGGGCGCTTGATGAGGCCTTCTATACTCTCGGCAACGATGAGGCCACCCACTCAAAGGGCGAGATGATGGTGAGATATGCCAAGAGCACACTCAATGTCATATCCCAGATACTGGCTGTCGCGGCGTTGTGGATGGTGTGGATGCGCAGCCGCAGGATTACGGGCCGGCGCGTGCGGCTTGCCGTAAGTGCAGTGATCGCGGCCACGGTATTTGTGTTGTCGTTTACAAGCCAGCCATATCTGTCGCTGCTCGCCATGTGTACCGCTGTTTGTCTTTATGGTCTTGTGAGGAAGCCTGCAGATGCACATGAGAGAAGCCAAACACAGAATGACGGCAACATGCTGCTTACGGTCTACATGCTCGTTGCCACCTATGTGCTCCCGCTTGGCAGCGATATAGGCATACAGGGCATCTTCAACTGGTGTGCGGGGCTGATGGTGTTTCCTGCCGTATGCTGTGCCCGGCACATGAATGGCAAGCGGATGCTGCTCTGCGCATACGTCTGCGTGTTTGTCGCGGCCGTATTTAAGAGCGGTTACAGGGCTTACGGCGACACCGAACCGAGGTATGCCTGCACGTATATGATACAACCGGGGAGACTGAATGTGTTTACCGACCGCGACCATGCCGCCATGTTGCAGAGGGCGATAGCGGCGGTCGGACAGTATTCGGGCGGCAACAGACTGCTGCTGATGGCAAGCCAGCACGCCGAACTTTATTATGCCACCAACACAGAGCCTTATCTGGGGCATGTGCAGAATGTGATATATACCGGCGAGAGGCTGAAATGGAGGCTTGACGAGAGGGCTGCCCATTTCGGGCGTTATCCCATGGTGATGTACGTAAAGGAGCCTGTAGTCACGCCGGAACAAACCATCATCAGGGAGTGGATGGCCGGCCACGGATACAGGAAAGTTTTTGATGACGGAGTGACGTCGTTGTATACAACCGTACAACCATATGACCAATAGGTTTGTTATACAGCCGTACTAATCATTTTCCACTCCGTGATAGTCCTTTCGCTGAGGCTGAAGTTAATGCCGACCTTTACGACGGGCAGATTGTACAGTGCGAATCGCGCCGGATAGTTCTTCATGTCAATCTGTCCCAGTGCATCCTCGGCCGACTTGTTTATCTTCAGTTCGATGACGTATATCCTCGTTGCCGTGCGCATCACCATGTCGACGCGGCCCGTAGCCGTGCGCACCTCAACGTCGATATACTGTCCGAGCAGTGAGAAGATGACATAGAGCATCTGCTGGTAGTGGCCCTCGT
>NZ_URNN01000032.1 GCF_900549175.1 uncultured Prevotella sp.
TTGCCGTTGACATAAACCTGCACGTCCACCGGGGTGGTGGTATCGGGCAGCGGCAACGTGGCCATTTACGCCGCGCAGAAGGCCATGGAGCTGGGCGCGAAGGTAGTGGCCATGAGCGACAGCAACGGCTTTATCGTGGATGAAAACGGCGTGGATCTGGCCGTCGTCAAGCAGATCAAAGAGGTGGAGCGCGGCCGCATCCGCGAGTATGCGCAGCGCGTGCCCGGCGCGATATACACTGAGGGCAGCCACGGCATCTGGCGCATGCGCTGCGATATCGCCCTGCCCTGCGCCACGCAGAACGAGCTGAACGGCGACGATGCTGACATGCTGCTGAAGAACAAGCCGCTGTGCGTGGCCGAGGTGTCAAACATGGGCTGCACGGCCGAGGCCGCAGAGAAATTCGTGGCCGCCAAGATGCTCTTCGCACCGGGCAAGGCCGTAAACGCCGGCGGCGTGGCCACATCGGGACTGGAAATGACACAGAACGCCATACGCCTGACGTGGAGCGAAGCCGAGGTGGACGAGAAGCTGCACCACATAATGAACAGCATACACGAGCAGTGTGTGAAGTACGGCAAGCAGGCCGACGGATATGTAGACTACGTGAAGGGCGCCAACATCGCCGGATTCATGAAAGTGGCTAACGCTATGATGGCCCAGGGCATCGTATAAAAAAGCGGTGCCGGCGTGAATCATCTACTATCAGGATTGCTGTCTATAGCACTTACCTTTACAGGCTTTATCTCTCTGCACGGCCAGACCATGCAGAGAGGTAAAGCCTCTTATTATTCAAAAAAGGCGACGGGCGCGCGCACAAGCAGCGGCGAACGGCTGCATCACGACAGTCTGACATGCGCCCACAGAACTTATCCCTTCGGCACGAAGCTGAAGGTGACGAATCCGAAAAACGGCAAGATGGTGTTTGTGAAGGTGACCGACCGCGGGCCCTACGGGCGCGGACGCATAATCGACCTGTCGTGGCGCGCGGCCAAGGAGCTGGGCATGCTGAGCCAGGGGGTGGCCATGGTCATTGTGGAACCGATGGACACGACGATAGTGCCGTTCCGTCCGAGCAGCGACATGAAGTTGCCGGAACTCGACTTCCAGACTTCCGACGAACTCGAAGACGGCATCAATCCTGTCTGGAAAGACATAAAGAAGATAAACGAAAAGCCGGCAAAGGGTATTCCGAAAAAGGGCAAACCGGCCGCAACCACTCCGCACAAAACACATCGTGGCAGTTAGGCAGCCCGTTCATCCCGCCTTTTTCCGGGTAGACACTTTCAGGTCTACCGACTGTATCACGACATTATCAGAACCGCGGGCCGCACCCAGCCTGAGCACCACCTCACCCGCTTTCAGCCGCTTGCCGGCCACCACGGCGGCACTGTAGCGCACGCCGCGCCCGGGAGCGATGCTCTCCACACGCACCGAAGGCGAAATGGCAATGTGCCTGTTGGCCGTCGTGTCGGTAACGAAAGGCAGGATGTCATACACAGGCACCGCCGAACGGTTCATTATCTCGAACGTAACACGACATTCCTCACCGCCGCTGATGGCTCCGTCGCCATCGGCATCGCTGAATTCCACATTGCATATCTCTATCTGCAGGCCGTTGTCAGGACAGCAACTGCCGGACGGCTGCATACCGTGCCGCAACTGTTCGAGAGACACCGAACGGTGACAGCCGGCGGAAACTGACGATATGTGTATGCTGTCGGCTGCAACCGGCATGCCACTCTCCGCCGGCGAAGGCACAGGGTCGAACGTGATGCGGTCGTCGCCGCTGTTGGTCGGGTCGAAACCGCTGTCATCGCCGCCATACTCCAGGGTGCCTGACACGCCGTAAGCCCGACGGTCACGACGGGCCGCACGCTCCTCACGCTCGCGGCGGGCGGCCTCATATTTCTCCATGCGGGCCTTTTCCGACGATGCGCCTATTGCCGCTCCGACGGCGGCGCCGCCCGCCATGCCTACCAGTGTGCCTATGTCGCTGCCGCGATAACCGCCCGAGATGCCTCCTATGGCCGACCCGATAATGGAGCCGAACATGGCTCCCGAACTGGCTCCCTGCTCCGCCGTGCCGCAACCGCTGACTATCAGCGACAGGCATACAACTGACATTATTACCTGCTTCATGGTTGTCTTGTTTTATTATATGTGTGCAAATATAGACATTTTAAGGAGAAACGCCATGGGATTTTCCCGTTATTTGAATAGGGATTACCCTAATAAAGAGGGGTCTGTCATTTGCCCGTGCGGTATACGTCGGCTTTCTTCACTTCCACCACTTTGCCATAACGCGAGAGGGCGGTCATGTCGAGCTTGCCGAGGTCGCCCACAATCACGGTAACGCGTTTGGCCGGCTGCACATATTCGCGGTAGAAGGCAGTGATGTCGGCTGCCCCGAGAGGTTCGAGAGCGGCAAGTGAGGCACGCGCCGGATCGCCGGTGTAGCCTTCGGAACGCAACATGGCCACCCGCCGTCCCATGTCACGGAACGCAGGCCGGTTATTGTTGACCGAATGGGTCATGGCCAGCTTGACGGCAGACACATTATTCTCACGCATGGGCATGGCCGTAAACAGGGTGTCGAGCACGCCAAGAGCCTGCATGGCCTTGTCTGCCTGCGTGCTCATCGCGGTGCGGAAAGCCACGGGGGCGTCGGGATGGCGTATGAACGACGGCAAATCGGCATCGCCATAAGCATAATAGGCCAACGAGCGGAACTCGCGTATGTCCTGAAACATCAGCGACGACATGCCTCCGCCGAAGTAGCCACCCCACAGATTGAGGCGTGCGCGGGCGGCGGCAGAAGGCTGTGGCGCCAGCTGCTGGTAGGTGCCAATGACAGTCTGGCGGGCCGAAGGATTGTTGAATACATAGACGGTTGGGGCGTCGTATGACAGCAACGGGCGGTGGGTGTCGGTATGCGGGCGCGACACGATACCGACAGGAAGCCAACGGCGCACGCCGCTCTCTACGTCGGCATCGGGCAGGGTGCCGCTGTAAACGATGCTGAGTTCGGTGTGCTGCAGGTCGTGGAAGACGTCTACAAGTTCGCGGCCGTTCATACGTTTCAACCCGTCGGCTGTAAGGCGGTTGAGGTATGTGGAACCGTCGCCGTAGGCCACGCGCTCGAGCAGTGCGCCGGCGATGGAGGTATTCTCGCGGAAGAAGGCACGCTCTGCTATCTTTTCACCCATGACGAGTTCGTCAAACTTACGGTCATCGGCCTTCACCGCTGTGAGAAGACTGCCAAGCAGCCGCATCGTTTCCGCGAAAGCACTGTCGAAACCCTTGACGGTGATGATGAAGTTGGTCTTGTTGGCGTCCATAGTTATTTCCGATCCGAGACGCTGCAGGGCACTGCCAAACTGTCGGTACGTGAGAGAATCGGTGCCGAGGTTGCCGATATAGGCTGCCACTGCACCGAGACGGTTGTCGGCAAGAGTGCCCCGATGGTAGACAAGCTCGAGTGAAAAGAGGTCGTTGACGGGATTGTCGACCGTGTAAAGGTTGACGAGCGGACGCAGAGGGATGGTACGTACGTCGTTGCCAAAGTCGATGAAACGCGGTGCGACTGCCGTGACCGGCATCTGCTCCAGACGCTTCGCATATTCAGAACGTGCACCAGTGTTGGCCGGTGTCACCGGGGTATATCCGGGCTGGCTCACCTTGTCCTTGGCATAATGGCCGAAACGTTTGGTTATCAACAGGCGGCCTCCGCCAAGATACTGGCGGGCCACACGCTCTATGTCGGCACGCGTTACGGCCTGCACACGCTGCGGACGGCTGATGACATCGGCCCAGCGGCGACCGCGCGAAAAGGCATTGACCATCATTGAGGAGCGCATGTCCATGTCTTCAAGTTCTTCCTCGGCCTTGCGCTGTGCCTCTACCTTGAGGGCTTCAAGCGTGGCGTCATCAAAATCGCCGGCAGCAAGCCTGTCCACTTGTTCGCGGCAGAGACGGGCCGCCTTCTTCTTCGAACCGAAAGGCAGGCGCGGTATGTAGCCATAACCCATGAGGTCGTCATCGCCCGAGAGTCCCACCATGCCTGCCATTACGCCCATAACCTTGTGGGCGTCTTCAAGCGAATCGAGCAGACCGGTACCGGAGTCGTTGGACAGCAGCGACATGGCCATCTCGAGCGGCACATAATCGGGGTGTGTTGGTTTGGGGGCACGGAACAAAAGACCCTGCATCTTTATTATTGGAACTGGTATTTTTATGTCGAGACGGTCGGAACTGCCAAACGGACGCTGCACCACCTGCGTGCGCTGCGGGGCATCGCCACGGCGCAGACGGCCGAAGGTGCGTTCAAGCAACGGCAAAAGGGTGTCGCCGCAAATGTCGCCGCAAAGCATCAGCCCCATATTGCCGGCCACGTAATAGCGGTCGAAAAAGGCCTGCATCTCCGACAGACGGGGATTCTTCAGGCTCTCGGTACTGCCTATTATGGGATATTCATAGGGCGTGCCGGCAAAGACGCGGCGTTGCACGGCTTCCACTGCGGGCATGATGATGTTGTCGGAATACATGTTTTTCTCCTCATAGACAGTCTCAAGCTCTCCCTGGAAGAGGCGGAACACGGGGTGGATAAGACGCTCGCTGTTGAGTTCGGCCCACTGCGCGATGTACTGCGGACTGAAGGTATTGTAGAATACGGTCTCGTCAAGTGATGTGTAGGCATTGAGCCACGTACCGCCATAACGCGAGATAAGATTGTTGAACTCATTGGGAATGGCGTATCGGGCGGCCTCGACACTAAGGCGGTTGATATCTTTCTGTATCTCACGGCGGAGGTTTTCGTCGGCAGTCTGCGCCAGACGGTCGTAACAGGCGGCTATAGAGTCGAGCCACTGGCGCTCGCCGGCGTAATCTACGGTGCCTATGTTGTCGGTGCCCTTGAAGAGAATATGCTCGAAATAGTGGGCTATGCCCGTATCGGGGCAGTCGCGGGCACCGGCTTTCACCACCACTGCGCCATAGGCTTTGGGCTGTGTGTGGTCTTCGTTTATCCACACTGTCAGCCCGTTGCTCAACGTAAACTCCCTTACCTGCAACATGTATGGTTGCTCCGCATGAGCCCCGTCCTTATGCAATCCGCCCGACAGAACCGATGCGCCGGGTGACGGCTCCTGCTGATGACGTACTGGTGTCAACGGCTTGCATGCTGATGCAAACGGTTGGGCAACGGCAACAACGGCTTGGATCCAGACGATAATGAGTGTGCACATACCGTATGCGGCGCGCCGTGAAACGGAATGACGGGGGGCGATGATTTGCGTTTTCTTGTCAATCATAATTCTCTTGCTTTCAGTTTAGTTAATGCAAAAATATAAAAAAGCATGTAAAAGATATGCTGTTATAATATTTTTTATTGGGTATATGCGTGTTTTATAACTAAAAAATACATTTTTTAAACCAAAAGGATTAATATAGCCGGGGAGTTACAGGCCGGGCAATGACTGACACCAATACATACATGGCTGCAAACTGATTTTAAAACTTATCAAAAAAGCATATACCAAGGCTTACAAACGGCAGAAAAAGGAAAAGAATGGCTATATTTGCGACGCATAACCCCTAAAGTGATATGATTATGAAGAGAAGTTTTCAGGAAGCATTGGTAAACAGACGGAGTTACTACAGACTGTCTGACAAATCGCCGGTAAGCGTAAATAGAATAGTCGAAATGCTGCACCTCGCTATCCGGCATGTGCCGTCAGCCTTCAATTCACAATCCACACGCATGATACTGCTGCTTGGCGAACACCATCGCAGGCTGTGGGATATAGTGAAGATGGAGCTGAGAAAAATTGTATCGCCGGAATCTGTAAAGAACACTGAGAGAAAAATAGACAACGGTTTCCGCTCGGGATACGGCACTGTGCTGTTTTATGAAGACAGAACAGCTGTAAAACGGCTGCAGGACGAGAATCCGTTGTATCGTGACCGATTCCCAATATGGGCGCAGCAGACGTCGGCAATGCACCAGTTTGCGGTATGGACCATGCTGGAGGACATGGGCTTCGGCGCCTCGCTTCAACACTACAACCCGATTATCGACTGTGCGGTACGCAAGGAATGGGACATCAGCGGAACATGGGAACTGATAGCACAGATGCCTTTCGGTTCACCGGCGGAAGACATGCTGCACAAAACATTCCTGCCGGAAGAAGAACGTGTACTCGTATTCGGGGAGCAATGACAGAGGGCTTACATTCATTTCATGCAACGAAAAAAAGGCGGAACCGAACGTATAACTCGTCGGTTCCGCCTCGTAAGATTTATTAAAGGTTCTATTATTCAGCCTTGGGAGCCTCCTCTGCTGCGGGAGTCTCGGCTACGTTCTCTGCCGTTGCCTCTGTTGTTGTCTCCTCAGCAACTGTCTCTTCTGCCTTTGTCGACTTGCGTGAACGGCGTGTTGCCTTCTTCTTGGGAGCGGCAGTCTTAGCCATATTCTCGTCAAAGTCTACAAGCTCGATGAAGCAGATGGGAGCAGCATCGCCCTGACGTGTACCCAACTTGATGATACGTGTGTATCCACCGGGACGGTCGCCCACCTTGGCAGCAACTTCTCCGAAGAGTTCCTTCAGAGCTTCCTTGTTCTGCAGATAGCGGAAAACGACACGGCGTGAGTTGGTTGAATCGTCCTTAGAGCGTGTAATCAGCGGCTCTACATACTTCTTCAGAGCCTTGGCCTTGGCTACGGTCGTAGTGATTCTTTTGTGCATGATCAGCGAGATGGCCATGTTTGCGAGCATGGCGTGACGGTGAGATGCAGTACGACCAAGATGGTTGAATTTCTTATTATGTCTCATTTTAAATTATTCTTTATCTAATTTGTACTTAGAAATGTCGGTTCCAAACGACAGATTCAGACTCTCGAGCAAATCATCAAGCTCAGTGAGCGATTTCTTACCGAAGTTGCGGAACTTAAGCAGGTCGGTCTTGTTGTACTGTACCAAGTCGCCAAGAGTGTCCACATCGGCTGCCTTGAGGCAGTTGAGGGCACGAACGCTGAGGTTCATGTCAACGAGACGGGTCTTGAGCAACTGGCGCATGTGAAGAACTTCCTCGTCAAACTCCTGATTGCCATCAACATCTGTATTCTCAAGAGTGATCTTCTCGTCAGAGAACAGCATGAAATGGTAAATAAGAATCTTGGCCGCTTCTTTCAGCGCATCTTTCGGATGTATGGAACCATCCGTTGTAACTTCAAGTATCAGCTTATCGTAGTCGGTCTTCTGCTCAACACGATACGGCTCTACCGAATACTTCACATTACGGATTGGGGTGTAAATAGAATCGATTGGAATTACATTAACATCGGTGCAGAACTCGCGATTCTCATCTGCGGGAACATATCCTCGACCTTTGTTTATAGTAAGATCAATCTGCATTGAAGCTTTGGAGTCTAAATGACAAATCACTAAATCCGGGTTTAACACTTCAAATCCAGTCAGATACTTACCGATATCACCAGCCTTGAATTCGGTAGAATTCTCAACAGTGATACTGACTTTTTCGTTCTCGAACTCTTCTACTACTTGCTTGAATCTCACTTGCTTGAGATTCAAGATCATGTTGGTAACATCCTCCTTTACTCCTGAAACGGATGAGAACTCATGCTCTACACCGGCTATGCGGATAGTGTTTATCGCATAACCTTCGAGAGATGAAAGAAGAATGCGGCGCAAGGAATTACCTATTGTAACACCAAAGCCAGGCTCCAACGGACGAAATTCGAACTTGCCGAATTTGTCGTTAGCCTCCAACATTACGACTTTATCAGGTTTTTGAAATGCTAATATCGCCATTAATTCAATGATTTTATTTAGAGTATAACTCAACGATTAACTGCTCCTTGATATTCTCGGGAATGTCGGCACGCTCGGGCTTGTGCAGGAACTTGCCGCTCTTTGTATTCTCATCCCACTCTATCCAAGGATACTTGCTGTGGTTGAATCCGGCAAGTGCAGCCTCTATCACCTCGAGAGACTTTGACTTCTCGCGAACGGCGATGATCTGACCCGGCTTAACAGCATAAGAAGGAATATTGACAACCTGTCCGTCAACAGTAATATGCTTATGACCAACAAGCTGGCGAGCAGCTGCACGTGTAGGAGCTATACCCAAACGGAACACTACATTATCGAGACGGCACTCGAGATTCTGCAGTAACACCTCACCGGTAATACCGTCGGCCTTGGCAGCCTTTTCAAACATATTACGGAACTGACGCTCAAGTACGCCATATGTATACTTGGCTTTCTGCTTCTCTGCCAGCATGACACCGTACTCAGACATCTTTCTGCGACGGTTGTTGCCATGCTGTCCGGGAGGGAAGTTTCTCCTGGACAAAACTTTGTCTGCGCCGAAGATGGGCTCACCAAAACGACGCGCAATTTTTGATTTCGGTCCTATATATCTTGCCATAATTTTATGCTTTTTCTTGTTTCAACAATGTTCCTGTGAACTTATACTCTTCTTCTCTTCGGAGGACGGCAACCGTTATGCGGCAGCGGAGTAACGTCAACGATTTCAGTTACCTCAATACCTGCACCATGCACGGCACGGATAGCAGACTCACGACCGTTACCCGGACCCTTCACATATGCCTTAACCTTACGCAATCCAAGATCGAAAGCTACCTTAGCGCAATCCTCTGCGGCCATCTGTGCTGCATACGGAGTGTTCTTCTTTGATCCACGGAATCCCATCTTACCGGCAGAAGACCAAGAAATCACCTGACCTTCACTGTTAGCCAAAGACACGATGATATTGTTGAAAGAGCTATGAACATGAAGCTGACCCATAGCGTCAACCTTTACATTTCTTTTCTTTGAAGCGACTGTTTTCTTTGCCATAATTCTAAATTCTTAATTTTTAACTACTAATTATTTAGTGGCCTTCTTCTTGTTAGCAACAGTCTTCTTCTTTCCCTTGCGAGTGCGAGCATTGTTCTTCGTGCTCTGACCACGCACGGGAAGACCGCTACGATGACGAACTCCACGATAGCAACCAATATCCATCAGTCGCTTGATATTCAACTGGATCTCAGAACGGAGATCACCTTCCACTTTGAATTCAGCGCCGATAATTTCACGGATTTTGGCAGCTTGATCGTCAGTCCACTCGCTGACCTTCAAGTCGCGGCTCACGCCGGCCTTATCCAATATCTTTGCTGAACTACTTCGGCCTATACCGTAGATATAGGTCAATGCGATTTCGCCACGCTTCTCCTGGGGCAAATCTACTCCAACAATTCTTATTGCCATTTGTTAATAAAAAAATTAATTAAATGTTTGTTTGATAATTAACCCTGACGCATCTTGTACTTCGGGTTCTTCTTGTTAATGACGAACAGACGTCCCTTACGACGTACGATCTTGCAGTCAGCGTTACGTCTCTTCAATGATGCTCTTGTCTTCATATTATGTCTCTATCGTTTATTTGTATCTAAATACAATTCTTCCTTTTGTCAGGTCATAAGGACTCATCTCAACCTTAACCTTGTCTCCGGGAAGTATCTTAATGTAGTGCATTCGCATCTTGCCGGATATATGGGCGATGATTTGCACTCCATTTTCAAGTTCTACTCGGAACATCGCGTTTGACAGCGACTCTATTATTGTTCCGTCCTGCTCAATAGCGGATTGTTTTGCCATGTCTTCAATATAAAATTCCTTCTATTTCCTCCACTTCGTCAAACGAAGATAAAATATCAGCCTTACCTCTGCGCACTGCCACCGTATGCTCAAAATGAGCTGCCGGTTTCCCGTCTCTTGTGCGAATCGTCCATTTGTCCGGCATCAGCCATATTGTCCGATTGCCCATTGTCACCATCGGCTCGATTGCCAAACACATTCCGCTCTTCAGCATTATCCCCTCATTACTCTTACCGTAATTGGGAATCTGAGGATCTTCGTGCATGTCACGTCCGATACCGTGTCCTGTCAATTCCCGCACGATGCCATAGCCTTTGCTTTCACAATGCTGCTGTACCGCGCTACCGATGTCACCGAAATGTCCTCCGGCCGTTGCTGCCTCTATTCCAAGATAGAGAGAATCTTTAGTTGTTCTCAACAATTTTTTGAGTTCAGGCGAGACTTCACCGACACAAAATGTGTAGCAAGAGTCCCCGTAATAGCCATCAAAAACCGTGCCACAATCTATCGAAACTATATCTCCGTCCCTCAAGACTGTCTTATTGTCAGGTATTCCATGCACGACAACATCATTGACAGATGTGCAGATACTTGAAGGGAACGGCTCTCCGAATGGATTAGGGAATCCTTTAAATGCAGGTTCAGCACCATTATCTCTAATGAACTCCTCTGCAATTTTATCCAGTTGGAGAGTCGTTACCCCTGGTTTTATATGCCTTGCCAATTCGCCAAGCGTCTTCCCCACAAGGAGGTTGGCCCGGCGCATCAGTTCAATTTCATCTTCAGTCTTCAGAAATACATTCATCTCCGAAGCAGAATTCTAATATGCTGCGACACCGCCGCGTCCGTGAACACGTCCCGAATTGAGCAGACCGTCATAATGCCGCATGAGCAGATGGCTCTCAATCTGTTGAAGCGTATCAAGCACAACACCAATAAGAATCAACAGAGATGTTCCTCCGAAGAACTGTGAGAATCCCTCCTGCACATCAAACTGTCCGATAAGAGCCGGCATAATGGCGATGAAAGCGATAAACAGTGATCCGGGCAACGTGATACGTGACATCACTGTATCAATGTAGTCAGCCGTATCCTTTCCGGGTTTTACACCGGGAATAAAGCCATTGTTACGCTTCATATCTTCAGCCATCTGCGTAGGATTCAGTGTGATGGCGGTATAGAAATATGTAAATGCAATAATCAGAACAGCAAATACCACATTATACTGCCATGTGTGATGATCCATCAGCGGTCGGAAAAGTGAATGGAAGAAACCTCCACCACTATCAGCGGTTGAATATGAAACAATCGCCAACGGGATAAACATCAAAGCCTGTGCAAAGATGATTGGCATCACATTGGCAGCGAACAACTTCAACGGGATATACTGGCGTGCGCCACCGTACTGCTTGTTGCCGACAATACGCTTGGCATACTGCACCGGAATCTTACGGGTACCACGCACAAGCAGGATTGCGGCACAAACCACTGCAAAGAGAATGATGAGTTCGATGAGGAACATAACGACACCACCACCCGAAACAGCCGTAAGACGCGAAGTCACTTCCTGTACGAAAGCCTGCGGCAGACGGGCAATGATACCAATCATGATTATCATC
This sequence comes from uncultured Prevotella sp., assembly GCF_900549175.1. GTDB lineage: Bacteria > Bacteroidota > Bacteroidia > Bacteroidales > Bacteroidaceae > Prevotella. The sequence goes on from NZ_URNN01000032.1 coordinate 11,303, forward strand.
GAGATACCATTACCGATACCCTTGTCAGTGATGCGCTCACCCAGCCAAAGAATAAACATACTTCCCGCAGCCAGAATGATAGTTGACGTAATGAGGAATACAGACCAGGAGATGCCGGATGAAATGGCAACTCCCGCCTGCATTCTAAGATTTATCAGATAACTCGGTGCCTGAAACAGCAGTATAGCCACTGTAAGATACCTCGTATATGAACTTATCTTTTTACGTCCACTTTCCCCTTCACGCTGCATCTTCTGGAAATAAGGCACAGCGACAGCAAGAAGCTGCATAACGATAGAAGCTGAGATATAAGGCATGATTCCCAACGCAAAAATAGAAGCATTGGAAAATGCACCACCAGAGAATGCATTAAGAAGTCCCATCAGACCTTCCCGAGTTTGTTCCTCGAGTCCGGACAACTTGGCAGGATTGATACCAGGAAGTACCACAAACGAGCCCAAACGGTAAATAGCCACGAAAAGGATTGTAATGAAGATACGCTGGCGCAAATCTTCTACCTTCCAAATGTTCTTCAGTGTCTCTATTAACTTCTTCATTATCTTTAAATTATTGTTGCGTTACCACCTAATGCAGTTATTGCAGCCTGTGCAGTCTTTGAAAAAGCATTTGCCTCAACGTCAACTTTAGCAGTCAGCTCGCCGTTTCCAAGAACCTTGATAAGCACCTTGCCGTTTGTCAGACCGGCAGCCACAAATTCTGCGATGCCAATCTTGGTGAGATTCTTCTCCTCAGCCAGCTTCTGTATAGTAGACAGATTGACTGCAAAGTATTCCTTATGATTGATGTTCTTGAAACCAAACTTCGGGACACGACGCTGCAAAGGCATCTGTCCACCTTCGAAACCAATCTTTCTCTTATAACCGGATCTTGCCTTTGCACCCTTATGTCCACGTGTAGAAGTTCCGCCGAGACCCGAACCTGGACCACGACCGATTCTACGACAAGAGTGTGTAGAGCCTTCTGCCGGCTTTAAATTATGCAGTTTCATAATCGAATCAATTTTTTAATTTGATAAATTAGTCTATTACGGTCACTAAATGATGAACCTTGCGTATCATTCCACGAAGTGAAGGAGTATCTTCCTTTTCCACGACCTGAGAAATCTTGCGCAATCCTAATGCCTCAAGAGTGCGCTTTTGGTCTGCAGGAGCACCAATCTTACTTTTAATCTGCTTAATTTTAATTGTTGCCATAATTCAAATCTCCTTATCCTCTAAAAACCTTGTCCATACTGATTCCACGTGTACCGGCAATAGTGTAGGCGTCCCTAATCTGAGTCAGGGCAAGAATAGTTGCCTTAACCAGGTTGTGGGGGTTGGACGAGCCCTTCGACTTAGCCAGAATGTCCGTCACACCAACACTATCAAGTACAGCACGCATAGCACCACCGGCCACAAGTCCGGTACCGGCAGCAGCCGGCTTTAGAAATACCTCTGCACCTCCGAAGTGTGCCTCCATCTCGTGAGGTATGGTACCCTTAAGAACGGGAACCTTGACGAGATTCTTCTTAGCTGCCTCTACACCCTTGGCAATAGCTGCAGTAACTTCACCTGCCTTGCCGAGTCCCCAGCCGATAATACCGTTACCGTCACCGACAACGACAATAGCTGCGAATGTAAAAGTGCGACCTCCCTTAGTTACCTTGGTAACACGGTTAATAGCAACCAATCTGTCTTTTAATTCAACGTCACTATTTACTTTAACTTTGTTCATTGCCATAATCGTTTAAAAATTAAGTCCACCCTTACGTGCAGCATCAGCCAGCTGCTTCACGCGGCCGTGATACAGATAACCGTTACGGTCGAAAACCACAGAAGATATACCTGCCTCCAGGGCCTTCTTTGCAACGAGCTCACCAACCTTCTCAGCCTGCTGAATCTTAGGCATAGCCTCCAAACCAAGTGAAGAAGCCGAAGCGAGAGTCTTACCGGCCAGGTCATCAATGATTTGGACATAGATCTGCTTGTTGCTACGGAACACACTCATACGCGGGCGCTCAGTCGTACCGAATACCTTTTTACGTATTCTGTACTTTATCTTTATTCGTCTTTCTACTTTCTTTGTTGTCATAATCGTAAATTATTAAAGTTACTTGGCCGAAGCTGACTTACCAGACTTTCTGCGGATAACCTCGCCTTGGAACAATATACCCTTGCCCTTATAAGGTTCAGGCATACGGAAAGAACGAATTTTTGCACATATAAGACCCAGCAACGCCTTGTCACAAGACTCAAGAATAATGATAGGATTCTGATTTCTCTCAGACTTGGTCTCCACCTTCACGACATCAGGGAGCTGCAAGAAAATGGGGTGTGTATAACCGAGTGAGAACTCAATGATATTACCCTTGTTAGAAACACGGTAACCCACACCAACAAGCTCAAGCACCTTCTTGTATCCCTCGCTCACACCAACAACCATGTTGTTGACAAGTGCACGGTAAAGACCGTGGAAAGCCTGCTTCTGCTTAGTTTCCACAGGGCTGTTCTCGTCGATCTCAAATACAATATGGCCATCAGCTATCTTGACGATAATAGATGAGTCTACCTTCTGTGAGAGAGTACCCTTGGGCCCCTTTACGCTCACCACTCCATCACCACTCTGAGTAACTTCAACTCCGGCAGGAATACTAATTGGTAATTTTCCTATTCTTGACATAATTAAATCCTCCAATTAATATACATAGCAAAGAACCTCACCGCCAATCTTGAGTTCGGCAGCCTCTTTGTCTGTCATTACACCTTTGGATGTAGATAAAATTGCAATACCTAATCCGTTAATTACTCTCGGCATGTCCTTATAACCAGTGTACTTACGGAGACCTGGTGTAGACACTCTCTTAAGGCACTTGATAGCATTTTCCTTTGTTGTAGGATTATACTTCAAAGCCACTTTGATTGAACCCTGAGGGCCATCCTCGATGAACTTGTAGTTCAGGATGTATCCCTTCTCGAAGAGGATCTTGGTGATTTCCTTCTTCAAGTTTGAAGCCGGTACTTCAACAACACGGTGATGAGCCATGATTGCGTTTCTCAACCTCGTCAGATAATCTGCTATTGGATCTGTCATAAAATAAATTTTAATTAATCGGGACTACCCCGACAATATTAAATAATAAAAAAATCTCTTCTAAGCGTAAACTTTACCAACTTGCCTTCTTCACTCCCGGGATAAGGCCGCTTGATGCCATCTCACGGAACTGTATACGAGAAAGACCGAACTGGCGCATATATCCTTTAGGACGACCCGTAATCTTGCAACGGTTGTGCAGACGTATCGGATTGGCGTTCTTCGGGATGCTCTGCAACTTACGAGCAGCCTCGTAAGCCTCTGCGGGATCATCCGTTGTTGCTATCACCTTCTTCAACGCCGCACGCTTCTCAGCATAACGGGCCACCAGCTTGGCACGCTTTACCTCGCGGGCCTTCATTGATTCTTTTGCCATATCTTATTAATCGTTTTTAGCGTTCTTAAACGGCAGACCGAAAGCCTTCAGCAGAGCATATCCCTCCTCGTCAGTCCTTGCAGAAGTGACAAAAGTGATATTCATACCCTGAATACGGTCTACAGCATCAATATTGATCTCCGGGAAAATAATCTGCTCCTGAATACCGAGAGTGTAATTTCCACGTCCGTCGAACTTGCTCTCGATACCCTTGAAGTCGCGGATACGGGGCAGAGCCACGCGCACGAGCTTCTCGAGGAACTCATACATACGCTCACGACGCAGTGTAACCATCACGCCAATGGGCATCTTCTTGCGGAGCTTGAAGTTGGCAATATCCTTCTTGGAATATGTGGCAACGGCCTTCTGGCCAGTAATGGCCGAAATCTCGTTGATGGCCACATCAATAATCTTCTTGTCCTGTGTAGCATCGCCAAGACCCTGATTGATCACGATCTTCTTCAGTACAGGAACTTGCATTTTCGAAGAGTAGTTGAACTGCTTCTCCAAAGCGGGAGCAATCTGCTCCCTGTAAGTTTTCTTAAGTTGTGCTGTATTCATTACTTAATCTCCTCCCCTGATTTTTTAGCGATACGTACTTTCTTGCCGTCATCGTTCTTCTTGATGGCGACACGTGTCGGCTCACCTGTCTTCGGGTCTACCAGACTCAAATTAGAGATGTGTATCGGAGCCTCCTGCTTAACGATACCACCCTGAGGGTTCTTAGCCGAAGGCTTGGTGCTCTTAGACACCATATTCACACCCTCAACGATTGCACGCTGCTCTTCAACAAGCACCTTGAGCACCTTGTGAGGTGCGGGATACTTGCCATTCTGTCCCTTGCGGTCCTTATTGTTACCAGCAATGACAAGCACCATATCGTCTTTCTTTATTTTCAACTTAGTCATTTCTTGTCTCTTTATTAAATGTTAAAGAACCTCAGGTGCCAGAGAAACCACCTTCATGTTGACTGCACGCAACTCACGGGCCACGGGACCGAAGATACGGCTTCCGCGTATTTCCCCTGCGTTGTTGAGCAATACACACGCATTGTCATCGAATCTGATATAAGAACCGTCAGCGCGACGGATTTCCTTCTTTGTACGGACAACCAAAGCCTTCGATACTGCACCCTTTTTCAAATCACTTGATGGAATGACGTTCTTGACAGCAACGACAATCACGTCACCAACACTTGCATAACGACGGCGTGTTCCGCCCAGCACACGGATGCACAGAGCTTCGCGGGCACCGCTGTTATCACATACTGTAAGTCTTGATTCTGCCTGTATCATAATTACTTAGCTTTTTCAACAATTTGAATTAATCTCCATCTCTTGGTTTTGCTCAAGGGACGTGTTTCCATAATGAGCACTGTATCACCGATGTTGGCCTCGTTCTTCTCATCATGTGCATGGTACTTCTTTGTCTTCTGGACAAACTTACCATAAATAGGGTGCATCTCCTTGAACTTAGAGGCAATAACAATGGTTTTATCCATTTTGTTGCTGATAACAACACCCTGTCTTGTCTTTCTTAAATTTCTTGTTTCCATCTGGCCCATTATTATTTGTTAAGTTCTCTCTGACGGAGTTCTGATTTCATACGTGCGATATTACGACGAGTAACCTTTATTTCCGACGGATTTGCCATAGGACTAATTGCATGGTTCAGCTTCATCTGGTTGTATCTTGCAACCTCAGCTTCAATCTTCTCTGCCAAGTCTTTCGTCTCGAGCTCTCTTACTTCTTTAATCTTCATAATTAAGCGTTTTTATCGTAATCACGTCTAACAACAAACTTTGTCTTCACCGGAAGTTTCTGCGCAGCGAGGCGGAGAGCCTCCTTAGCGATATTGAATGAAACTCCTTCAACTTCAAAGAGGATACGGCCAGGAGTAACAGGTGCAACCCATCCTGCGGGATCTCCCTTTCCCTTACCCATACGTACGTCTGCAGGCTTACGTGTGATAGGTTTGTCCGGGAAAATTCGGATCCATACCTGTCCCTCACGCTGCATGTAACGGTTTACAGCGACACGAGCTGCCTCTATCTGACGGCTGTCGAGCCATTTGGCCTCAAGAGTCTTGATGCCGAAAGAGCCGAAAGCCAGCTGTGTACCTCTGTGGGCGTTGCCTTTGTTGCCACGTCCGTCTTGAGGTCTTCTATATTTTACTCTCTTAGGTTGTAACATGATAGCTTCTTACTTTAAAACAATTACTTATTCTTCTTATTACGGAACTTTCTGCCACCATTGTTACCTGCAGAGCGGTTATTGCCCTTCTCCTGAGTGAAATTGGGTGAGAGGTCGCGCTTGCCGTAAACCTCGCCACGGCAAATCCAAACCTTTATACCCAGCAGACCCACTTTGGTGAGCGCCTCAGCCTGGCAGAAATCGATGTCTGCGCGGAATGTGTGCAACGGGGTACGCCCCTCCTTGTACATTTCCTTACGGGCCATTTCAGCGCCGTTCAGACGTCCTGTAATCTGAATCTTAATACCCTCGGCACCGGCACGCATCGTGTTGGCGATAGCCATCTTGATGGCGCGGCGGTAAGCGATCTTGCCCTCTACCTGGCGAGCGATGTTGTTTCCAACGATGGTAGCGTCAAGCTCCGGCTTCTTAACCTCGAAAATATTAATTTGAATCTCCTTGTCGTAGAGTTTCTTCAACTCTTCCTTCAACTTGTCAACATCTTGACCACCTTTACCAATGACAATACCCGGACGAGCCGTGCAGATAGTGATGGTAACCAGTTTCAGTGTACGTTCGATGACAATGCGCGACACGCTGGCCTTGGCCAAACGCTCGTTAAGATACTTACGGATCTTCTGGTCTTCAACCAGATTGTCTCCGAAGTCCTTGCCTCCAAACCAATTTGAATCCCAACCTCTGACAATACCAAGACGGTTGCTAATCGGATTTACTTTCTGTCCCATTCTACTTCTTATTAATCATTAGTTTTAGCATCAACAAACAGAGTCACGTGGTTAGAACGCTTGCGGATTCTGTATCCGCGGCCCTGCGGTGCGGGTCTCATACGCTTCAAAGTTACGCCCTCGTCAACGAAGACCTTTGTAATGTAAAGTTCACCATTCTCTGCCTTGCGGTCATTCTTAGCCTCCCAGTTGGCGATAGCCGAACGGAGAAGTTTCTCTACATCGGCGGCAGCGGCTTTCTTCGAGAATCTCAGCACGCCAAGTGCGCGATTCACCTCCATGCCACGTATCATGTCTACAACATAACGCATCTTACGCGGAGAAGAAGGACACCCTTTCAGTTTTGCGAAATACTGTGTTCTGAGGGCAGCCTTTCTTTCTTCAGCCTTAATATGTTTTCTTGCTCCCATTATTATATTCTTTTAATTTCTGGTGGATAGCCTGTCTCTACTTCTTGTTACCTGCATGGCCACCGAAACGGCGTGTGGGAGAGAACTCTCCGAGCTTGTGTCCGACCATGTTCTCGGTAATGTAGACAGGAATAAATTTATTTCCGTTATGAACTGCAACAGTATGTCCCACGAAATCCGGGGAAATCATTGAAGCTCTGGCCCAAGTCTTAACGACAGTCTTCTTGCCGCTCTCATTCATGGCGAGAATCTTCTTCTCGAGCGACACGTTGATATACGGACCCTTTTTTAATGAACGACTCATAATTTCACTTAGTTAACTTAATTACTTACTTGCTCTTTCGATAATATACTTATTAGAAAGCTTCTTCGGTGCACGCGTCTTGAGACCCTTAGCATACAAGCCCTTGCGTGAACGCGGGTGTCCTCCTGACTGGCGTCCTTCACCACCACCCATCGGGTGATCAACAGGGTTCATAACAACACCACGGTTGTGCGGACGACGGCCGAGCCAGCGAGAGCGTCCGGCCTTACCCGACTGCTCCAGAGCGTGGTCAGAGTTGCCCACACTACCCACTGTAGCCTTACAAGCACTGAGAATCTTTCTTGTCTCGCCTGAGGGGAGCTTGATAACGCAATAGCTGCCCTCACGAGAAGTTAACTGAGCGAAATTGCCTGCCGAACGAACGAGCAAAGCGCCTTGTCCCGGACGCAATTCAATGTTGTGAATCACGGTACCTACGGGGATGTTGGCAAGAGGAAGCGAATTACCAATCTCTGGCACTGCCTCTGCACCCGACATCACGGTTGCGCCTACCTGCAATCCATTGGGAGCAATGATATAACGTTTTTCACCATCAGCGTAGAACAACAGAGCGATACGAGCCGAACGGTTCGGATCGTATTCTATTGTCTTCACCACTGCTGGAACACCATCTTTCTCTCGCTTGAAGTCGATCATACGATACTTCCTCTTGTGGCCGCCGCCCATGTAGCGGACAGTCATCTTACCGGTGTTGTTTCGACCACCGGTAGAACGTTTACCGTAAACGAGAGATTTCTCTGGCACGGATGCAGTAATTTCCTCGAACGTGCCAATAATCTTGTGTCTTTGTCCCGGAGTTACCGGTTTAAACTTACGTACTGCCATTTTTTATTCTTGAATATTGCTATAAAAATCTATAGTATCGCCCTCTTTCAGAGTGACGATTGCTTTCTTGAACGCATTCTTCTGCCCTTTGATAAGACCTGCCTTCGTGTAACGGGCAGAGCGCTTACCGGCATAGCGGATAGTGTTCACGTTGATAACTTTTACGCCATACAGACTCTCAACCTCCTTCTGAATCTCAATCTTGTTGGCCTCGGGCTTAACGATGAAACCATACTTGGGAGTAGCCTTCTTTGTTCTCTCCTCCCCTTTCTTAGACTTCACCCTGTAAGTTCTGTCCACAGAAGACTTGTCTGTAATCTTGGTCATCTTCTCAGTGACCAATGGTTTTATTATAAATGCCATGTCTTTTGTCTCCTTTATTTGTTTAAGATTCCGTCGATCGTCTTCAGCGAGTTCTCCGTTATGACGAGCACGTCAGCATTCAAAATTTTATACGCATTGATGCCTGATGCAAGCATAACTTCGGTACGCTGTAAATTGCGAGCTGACAAATATACATTTTTATCTGTTTCCGGCAAAACAAAAAGCATTTTCTTGCCGTCAACTTTAAGATTTTTTGCAATATTTACGAATTCTTTAGTTTTCGGAGCCTCCATTGTGAAGTCCTCAACTACAATTATTGCATTCTCCTGAGCCTTATACGACAAAGCGCTCTTGCGTGCAAGAACTTTTACTTTTTTGTTCAGCTTGAAACGATAGTCGCGCGGCTTCGGTCCGAATACACGGGCACCACCCACGAGTACCGGTGAGTTGATGTCACCACGGCGTGCGCCGCCGCCGCCCTTCTGGCGTCCGAGCTTGCGTGTAGAACCGGAAATCTCGCTTCTCTCTTTCGATTTATGTGTACCCTGACGCTGGTTGGCGAGATACTGCTTTACGTCCAGGTAAAGAACGTGGTCATTAGGTTCTATTCCGAAGACAGCCTCGTTCAGCTCTACCTTTCTTCCGGTCTCCTGACCATTGATATTTAATACGTTGATTTCCATTATTTCTCAATTAAAACAGTTGAACCATTGCAACCGGCAACACTACCCTTCACAAGGATGAGATTGTGCTCCGGAATAACCTTTAACACTTTAAGGTTCTGGGTTGTCACTCTTTCGTTACCCATGTGTCCGCCCATGCGCATACCCTTGAACACCTTTGCGGGATAAGAACATGCACCGATAGAACCCGGTTTGCGTGCGCGGTCGTCCTGACCGTGAGTGCTCTGGCCTACACCACCGAATCCATGACGCTTCATGACGCCCTGGAAACCCTTACCTTTCGATGTACCTACAACATCAACGAATTGAGTGTCACTGAAAATATCAACAGTGATGGTGTCACCGAGGTTGTACTCCTCGTCAAACTTGAACTCGGCCAAGTGGCTCTTCGGTGTTGTACCGGCCTTCTTGAAGATTCCCAGCATAGGCTTTGTAGTGTTTTTCTCCTTAGCCTCGCCGAAACCCAGCTGAACAGCCTTGTAACCGTCCTTCTCGACGGATTTTACCTGTGTAACAACACAAGGACCAGCTTCGATAACAGTGCACGGTACATTCTTACCGTCGGCACTGAAAACGGATGTCATTCCGATTTTTCTTCCAATTAATCCTGGCATTTCAATTACAATTAAAAAATATGTTATAAATTTAGTTTTCTCGCGTCACCGTGGGTACTATACCTTTATCTCCACTTCCACGCCACTGGGCAACTCCAGTTTCATCAACGCATCAACGGTCTTTGCAGTCGAGCTGTAGATATCTATCAGACGCTTGTAGTCTGAGAGCTGGAACTGCTCACGTGCCTTCTTGTTCACGAAGGTACTGCGGTTTACGGTGTAGATACGCTTGTGTGTAGGCAATGGAATGGGACCGCTTATGATAGCGCCCGTAGCCTTTACAGCCTTTACGATTTTCTCTGCTGACTTGTCCACGAGTTTGTGGTCATAAGACTTCAGCTTGATTCTGATTTTCTGACTCATCTTTATTCTAATTGTTTGTTTATTCTGCGTTCAGAAGAAAAGAAGCGCGCTGCTTAAGAGTCATTCGCTAAGCAGCTCGGCCTCCCCTTCCAATTATATTGTTAGTTTTTATACGAGGTCTGCACGTCCCTTCACTTCCTCAAGGATAGACTTGGCTATCGAGCTTGAAACGGGCTCGTGGTGGTCATACTCCATCGAACTTGTGGCACGGCCCGAAGTGATGGTACGCAGGGCGGTCACATAACCGAACATTTCTGCCAGCGGAACCATAGCCTTCACGATGCGTGCACCGCTGCGGGCCTCTTCCATACCCTGAACCATACCGCGGCGCTTGTTCAAGTCACCGATAACGTCACCCATGTTCTCCTCGGGAGTGACAACCTCCACCTTCATGATAGGCTCCATCAGCACGGGGCCTGCCTTCGGGCAAGCATTCTTGAATGCGTTGCGTGCGGCGAGCTCGAACGACAGCTGGTCGGAGTCAACCGGGTGGAACGAACCGTCGATAAGGGTTACCTTCAGGCCCGTCACAGGATAACCGCCGAGCACACCGGCCTTGAGGCAGTCCTCAAATCCCTTCTGTACCGAGGGTATGAACTCCTTAGGCACGTTACCGCCCTTCACCTCGTTGATGAACTGCAGGTCGCCCTCCTTGTAGTCCTCATCCTTCGGACCTATGTTGACGATGATGTCGGCAAACTTACCGCGACCACCCGACTGCTTCTTGTAAACCTCACGCAGGTTGACCTCCTTGGTGATGGCCTCCTTGTAGTTAACCTGAGGCTTGCCCTGGTTGCACTCAACCTTGAACTCGCGCTTCAGACGGTCGATGATGATATCGAGGTGAAGCTCACCCATACCCGAGATAACGGTCTGTCCGCTCTGCTCGTCCGTGCGCACGGTGAATGTCGGGTCCTCTTCAGCCAGTTTGGCAAGACCGTTGTCAAGCTTGGCGATGTCGGCCTGGCTCTTCGGCTCCACAGCGATTGAAATCACGGTGTCGGGGAATGTCATCGACTCCAGCACGATGGGCTTGCTCTCGTCGCAGAGAGTGTCACCTGTACGTATATCCTTGAAGCCAACGCCCGAGCCTATGTCACCTGCAGCAATCTCCTCAACAGGATTCTGCTTGTTTGAGTGCATCTGGAACAGACGGCTCACGCGCTCCTTCTTGCCCGTACGGGGGTTGTAAACGTAAGAACCGGCAGTAACCTTACCTGAGTATACGCGGAAGAACACCAGACGTCCCACATACGGGTCGGTGGCAATCTTGAATGCAAGAGCCGATGTGGGGTCATCCTCAGACGGCTTGCGATCCTCTTCCTCCTCAGTGTCGGGGTTGGTACCCACGATGTTCTCTGTGTCCAGAGGTGAAGGCAGGAAAGCGCACACATAGTCAAGCATGGTCTGCACACCCTTGTTCTTGAACGAAGAGCCGCAGAGCATCGGGGTGCACTGCAGAGAGATTGTACCCTTACGGATGGCGGCGATAATCTCCTCCTCCGTGATAGATTCGGGATTCTCGAAATACTTCTCCATCAGGGCCTCGTCAAACTCGGCAGCCGACTCGAGCAGCTTTCCGCGCCACTCGTTGCACTCGTCAACCATGTCGGCGGGGATGTCGTCAACCTCATACTCGGCACCCATGGTCTCGTCGTGCCACAGGATAGCCTTCATCTTGATGAGGTCCACCAATCCCTTGAATCTTTCCTCCGCACCGATGGGGCAGCAGAGGTTCACGGGGTTTGCGCCCAGCACTTCCTTCATCTGCTTGAGCACGTCATAGTAGTCGGCACCCGAACGGTCCATCTTGTTGACGTAGCCGATACGGGGAACGTTGTACTTGTCAGCCTGACGCCATACGGTCTCCGACTGCGGCTCCACACCGCCCACGGCACAGTATGTAGCCACGGCACCGTCAAGCACGCGGAGCGAACGCTCCACCTCGGCTGTGAAGTCTACGTGTCCCGGAGTGTCTATCAGGTTGATCTTATACTGGTCACCTTTGTAGTTCCAGAAGCATGTTGTTGCAGCAGAGGTGATGGTTATACCACGCTCCTGCTCCTGAGCCATCCAGTCCATAGTGGCAGAGCCGTCATGTGTCTCGCCAATCTTGTGGGTCTTGCCCGTGTAGAACAGGATACGCTCCGATGTAGTGGTCTTTCCGGCGTCGATGTGCGCCATAATACCAATATTGCGGGTCAAATGTAAATCGCGATGTGCCATTGTCTTTTTTCCTTATATTATATTGATATTGACCTTTATTAGAATCTGAAGTGGGCGAATGCGCGGTTGGCCTCAGCCATACGGTGCATGTCCTCCTTGCGCTTGTATGCGCCACCCTGATTGTTGAAGGCGTCCATAATCTCGGCAGCCAGCTTGTCGGCCATGGTCTTGCCGCTGCGCTTGCGTGCGAAGGCAATCATGTTCTTCATCGAGATGCTCTCCTTGCGGTCGGGACGTATCTCGGTAGGAACCTGGAATGTGGCACCACCGATACGGCGGCTCTTCACCTCCACCAGCGGAGTGATGTTGTCGAGGGCTGTCTTCCAAATCTCGAGAGACGACTTTTCCTCGTTGGCCATCTTGTTCTTAACTGTGTCAAGTGCGTTGTAGAATATCTCGTACGACTTTGTCTTCTTACCGTCGTACATCAGATGATTCACAAACTTCGAGACCTTCTGGTCGTTGTAAACGGGATCCGGCAGGATCACGCGCTTCTTTGGTTTTGCTTTTCTCATTTTGTTGTTAAATGAAATAATTCTGCATGGGGCTGTTTCTTTACTGTTCTTCAACGCTCTCTCCCGGGCATTTACTCAACCTTGTCGTAACAATTCTCCAGCAAAACGATTAAAAATGTTTCTTTTGTCTGTCAGGGCTTACTAACCTTCTCCGGTTATCATTTCTTAGCCTTCGGACGTTTTGCACCATACTTCGAACGGCGCTGTGTACGGTTGGCCACACCTGCGGTGTCAAGAGTACCGCGGACGATGTGATAACGTACACCGGGGAGGTCCTTCACACGACCGCCGCGAACGAGCACGATAGAGTGCTCCTGCAGGTTGTGTCCCTCTCCCGGAATGTAGGAGTTCACTTCCTTCTGGTTTGTCAGACGTACACGGGCAACTTTACGCATTGCCGAATTAGGTTTCTTCGGGGTTGTTGTATACACACGCACGCATACGCCACGACGCTGCGGACATGAGTCCAAAGCGGGCGATTTGCTCTTGTCAACAAGCGCCTTTCTACCTTTTCTTACCAATTGCTGAATTGTAGGCATTTTGTTAATGTTTTAAATTATATATATTTCGTATTATTTTCAAACTTCATACAGAACGGGCATTATATACCCATTTCGGCGTGCAAAGGTACAAAATAATCTGCAAAACGCACAACATTATATAAGGTGAAGATTAACGAAGATATTGATTTTAACACAAAATAACATCCGTTAGTTAATATTACGGCTCACAGACCGCCGTTTCCCCGTCTGTTCATAACAACAAAACGACGGCAGCACGCGTACGAGATGTCACCGCTGCTGCCGTCACCATGGTCGAATGACTTGTCTATTTTTTGCTTCTCCTATATTTTTGATTACTGGCATTGGGGTGTTCCGGATTGGTCATTTCAAGATAACCGGCCTCAACAAGCGACATGATGTATGTTTGTATATTCTTGCTATGGTATATCACACCTACCCTTTCAAGAATTTCCTTACTGCTACGTGGCACGTTACAGAAGTTCACGATGTCCTTCTGTTTATTTGTAATTTTAATACGCTTTGTGTCAAAGTCAGCATTAGTAGTGTCAGAGTTAGAAGCCATACTCGTGTCAGAGTGTCCAAATATAGTGTCAGAGTCGGTGCTGAAAGTGTCAGAGTCTTTATTTGGAGTGTCAGAGTGCCTAAACTTGGTATACAAGTCATCCTCGGCGTGGTTGTGCACCGGTCTATCTATAGTAATCACAAACTCATTCGTCCTGTCATTGTTTGTGAACGAGACTCTCAGGTTCTCCGACAAGGCACGAAGCATCCCGCTACCTGCCCCTGTGTAGGGAAGCAGATGAATTGCATTCGTGAATAGGAACGTATTGCGTGGCATGGATGTCCCCACGACAATATCATCCACGGTAAGTCCATTAGGCAGGGTACCGGGACTGTGTATCTCCACCCTATTGTCAAAGATGAATATGCGTATAGGAGCTTTCACATTCAGCGAACGATGCATCAAGGCATTCACGGTGAATTCAACAAGACTGGTATAGGATATCTCCAACACTCCTTTCGAGTTGAACTCTTCACCAACCTGCACGTGATGCAAGTTTCGGGAGAAGAAATCCATAATGGTCTCAAACTGACGAAGCAACATCAATAAGAATGGCGGGAATAACATTCTCCGATGCGATATTGCCAAGCATGCTGGCTGTTTCCTGAACTTCTTGATATGACAAAGGATTGATGCAGCCTGTCTTATCCCTCACACCAACAACCAACGTACCACCACGTGCATTACTGAATGCCACCAGTTCGCAACCGATGTCATAATTGTCAAGGAGCCGTTCTTTGAACTGCACTGTGCTGACCTCGCCAAGTTTTATCTGTTGGATGATATCTGTTTCATTCATTATTTAAATGTTTTTGGTTTAACAGTCTGAATGTATCAATACCCAATGCCCCTGTTATAGTCCGGAGTTCCCTTGCGTCAGATGACACACTGTCGTGCGAGTACTGTCTTCAGTCTATAGGATATTTCTCTTACATAAAAGACATTGTTGGTTCGATGCAAAAATACAAAAAGATTCACAAGAACCAGCAGAAATGCGTAAATAAAGGCATGACTTTTTTATCTAACAACAACAAAACGACGGCAGCACGCGTACGAGATGTCACCGCTGCTGCCGTCACCA
>NZ_URNN01000033.1 GCF_900549175.1 uncultured Prevotella sp.
TGAGAGAGTTTTACAAAAACTTTTTGTAATATTGCACTTGCTTGTTGACTCTTTAGATGACGAAGGAGTGAAACGAGTGCAATGTGTCTGTGAGAACATGACCGGCTCTGATGCCGGGTAGCGAATCGCCGTCCGGGCAGAAAGAAAGGCTCGGACGGCGATTGTTTTTGTTGGCATGGTGGTGGGCGGTTTGCAAATAAAATGCTAACTTTGCAACCGGATGCCCGACGGCATACCGATGACTAACGACATATAGAACGACTGATGAACGAAGATTTTGATATAAGGCAGGAGAGGGTGTCGGCAGAACGCGAATTTGAGAACGCCCTGCGGCCATTGCGCTTCGGCGATTTCAGCGGTCAGCAGAAGGTGGTGGAGAATCTCGAGGTGTTTGTCGAGGCGGCCAAATATCGTGGCGAGCCGCTCGACCACACGCTGCTGCACGGCCCTCCGGGACTGGGAAAGACAACGCTGAGCAACATCATTGCCAACGAGCTGGGTGTGGGCTTCAAGATAACGAGCGGGCCGGTGCTTGACAAGCCGGGCGACCTGGCGGGTATACTGACATCGCTCGAACCCAACGACGTGCTCTTCATCGACGAGATACACCGGTTGTCGCCGGTGGTGGAGGAATATCTGTATTCGGCCATGGAGGATTACCGCATCGACATAATGATAGACAAGGGGCCTTCGGCACGATCGATACAGATAGACCTCAACCCGTTTACGCTTGTAGGTGCGACCACTCGTGGGGGTATGCTTACGGCACCGCTGCGCGCCCGTTTCGGCATCAATCTGCATCTGGAATACTATGAGCCGGAGACGCTGCAGCGAATACTGAAGCGTTCGGCCGGGATTCTGCAGGTGCCGATAGAGGACGAGGCGGCCTTTGAGATAGCCCGACGCAGCCGGGGAACGCCACGTATAGCCAACGCCCTGCTGCGCCGTGTGCGCGACTTCGCGCAGGTGAAGGGTACGGGGCGTATAGACATGGACATAACACGTCTGGGGCTGACGGCGCTGAACATCGACCGTTACGGTCTTGACGAGACAGACAACAAGATACTGCTGACCATCATCGACAAGTTCCGCGGCGGACCGGTGGGTGTGTCTACCATCGCCACGGCCATAGGGGAGGATGCCGGCACGGTGGAGGAGGTTTACGAACCGTTCCTCATCATGGAGGGCTTCATCAAGCGCACGCCGCGCGGACGTATGGTGACGGAGCTGGCTTACCGACACTTCGGGCGTAATCCGTATACGGGAAACATCATGCAGCCAGGGTTGTTTGAATAGCAGACAGTTGACAACAATGAGAACAGGAATATTCACGGGCAGCTTCGACCCGTTTACAGTGGGGCACGATGACATAGTGAGGCGTGCGTTGCCGCTCTTCGACAAGATTGTGATAGGTGTGGGCGTGAACGAACGCAAACAGTACATGCGGTCTGCCGATGAGCGCATGGCCGCCATTGCCGCGCTTTATGAAGGTGACGGACGCATAGAGGTGAGAACTTACAGTGACCTTACCATCGATTTCGCAAGGCGGGAGGGGGCACGGTTTATAATCAAGGGGGTGCGCAGCATGCGTGACTTCGAGTATGAGCGCGAGCAGGCCTCGATAAACCGCCGTATAGGCGGAGGCGTGGAGACGGTGCTGATGTTTGCCGACCCGCGGTATGAAAGTGTCAGTTCGAGCATGGTGCGCGAGCTGCTGCACTTCGGCCGCAGTGTTGATGAATTTCTGCCAAAGAGAATAAAATAACAAGAGGAGACAAAAAAAGTATTATGATAACATACAGTACGGACGGCGTGAAGATGCCGAAGATAAAGCGGCGCGACATCACGGCATGGGTAAAGGCGGTGGCTGCCGCATACGGACGCCGTGTGGGTGAGATAGGGTATATGTTTGTAAGCGACGAGAAGATACTTGAGGTGAACCGTGAGTATCTCGGTCATGATTACTATACGGACATAATAACTTTCGACTATGATGAGGGGGACGTGATAAGCGGCGACCTTGTGATAAGTCTTGACACTGTGCGCACCAATGCCGAACTTTTCGGCAAGAGCTACGATGAAGAGCTGCACCGCGTGATAATACACGGCATACTGCATCTTTGCGGCATCAACGACAAGGGGCCGGGTGAGCGCGAGATAATGGAAAGGGCCGAGGATAACGCATTGGAGATGTATGGTTATCACCGGCCTTGAAATATAGGGCTGATATTATTGTGGCGTTATGGCTGTTGGGTCATAACGCCCGATACTTATACTTATTTGTTAGTTTCCAACACCTCCAGTGCTTTCTGCACGATGTCATTAGTTTCGTTGATGATTGCAAAATATTCTGTCATGTCCCAAAGGTCGCGGGCCACGAGCGCCTTCATCTGCAATTTGAGATAGGGTATGGTCTTGTCCAGTTCTTCGTTGTCTTTTGGCTTTATGTTCAGCTTCTCACCTTCGCTCATTATGCCGTCGATGACCTCCTGCGGAATATCGAACCTTTCCTTGAAGTCGGCAAACGACTTGTAGGTCTTGCCCAGTTCCTTGCGGTGGTTGTCGATGTAGCGCAGGTTGGCGTTGAGGATGATGTTGCGTGCCGACAGTTCCCTGTGCAGCTTTGTATATTTTGTGGTGTCGAGCGGCACGAAATAGTCGGGCATGATTCCGCCGCCGCCATATACCGTGCGGTGCTCCCGCAGAGTGTAATACTTGAGCGAGTCGGCAAAGTGAACACTGTCGGCATTGGTCAGCTCTCCGCTCTTCAGGCGGTTCACCATGTCCATGGCGTAGTCCTTGCCGCCGCCTTTGGTGTATGGCTTCTGGATGCACCGCCCGGCCGGGGTGTAATAGTGAGCCACGGTGAGGCGTATCATCGAGCCGTCGGGCATGTCGAACGGTCTCTGTACGAGTCCCTTGCCGTATGTCCTGCGTCCGATGACGACGCCGCGGTCGTGGTCCTGTATGGCTCCGGTTACGATTTCGGCCGCCGATGCGGTGTAGCTGTCCACGAGTATGGCAATCTGCCCGTCGGTGAATGTCCCGTTGCCCTTGGCCTTGTATTCCATGCGCGGTGCCTGCCGTCCGTCGGTGTATACTATCATGTCATCGCGGTGCAGGAATTCGTCGGCCACCTGCACGGCCGCCTGCAGATATCCGCCACCGTTCTCCTGAAGGTCGAGCACGAGCTTCTTCATGCCCTGTCGGGCCAGCTTCTTCATGCCCTCCATAAACTCGTCGTGGGTGGTGGAGCCGAAGCTGCCTATGCGTATGTAGCCCACTTCGGGACGTATCATGTATACGGCATCCACAGTCTTCACGGGAATCTTGTCGCGTGTAACGTTGAAGGTGAGCCGGTCTTTTATTCCGTTGCGCACAACCCCCAGTCTCACCTTGGTTCCCTTCGGTCCGCGCAGCCGCTTCATGATGTCTTCGCGAGACATTTTAACACCGGCGATGGCGGTGTCGTTGACGGTAACGATGCGGTCGCCGGCCATGATGCCGGCCTTTTCCGACGGCCCGTTCACCACCGGCTGTATCACCATCAGCGTGTCTTCAATCATGTTGAACTGCACCCCTATGCCCTCAAAACCGCCGGACAGCGGCTCGTTTGCGGCCTTCACCTCCTTTGGTGTGAGATACGACGAATGTGGGTCGAGTTTTTCGAGCATGCCGCGTATGGCGTCTTCCACGAGCTTCTTCTCGTCCACGCTGTCCACGTACAGGTTTGTTATGGCCATTTCTGCCAGTTGCAGCTTGCGCAGCGGACTGTCGGTGCCGGTGTTTATCTTGAACTGTGCGTGTGCCGTATTGAGCATCATGCAGCACACGGCCGCATATATAAGTCTTTTCATAGTTTTCTTATAATTTGTAATCTTGATTATTCATATACATTTTTCCCGGTCTCTATTCGTATACATCCTCTTCAGGCTTGTCTTCCTCTATCACCAGATTGTCGATGATGAAGTTCTGGCGCTCCGGAGTGTTCTTGCCCATGTAGTAGGCAAGCAGTTTCTGCACTTGGTCCGTCTTGTGCAGCGTCACCTGCTCGAGGCGTATGTCCGGGCCGATGAAGTTTACGAACTCTTCTGGCGAAATCTCTCCGAGACCTTTGAATCGTGTTATCTCCGGGTCGGGACCGAGTTCGGCAATGGCTCTCTGCCGCTCGTCCTCGCTGTAGCAGTAGCGGGTGATGAAATCGCTCTTTTTCCGTTCCTGTTTTGCGGCCGCTTCCTCCAGCACCTTCTTGTTCTTTATCTTGGTGCGGCGGTTGCGCACACGGAACAGCGGTGTCTGCAACACATATACGTGCCCTTTCTTGATGAGATCGGGGAAGAACTGCAGGAAGAATGTGATGACGAGCAGGCGGATGTGCATGCCGTCGACATCGGCATCGGTGGCCACGATGACCTTGTTGTAGCGCAACGTGTCGAGCCCCTCCTCAATGTCGAGGGCGGCTTGCAGCAGGTTGAACTCCTCGTTCTCGTATACCACCTTCTTGGTCAGTCCGAAAGAGTTGAGCGGCTTGCCGCGCAGCGAGAATACGGCCTGTGTATTCACGTCGCGGCTCTTGGTGATGCTTCCGCTTGCCGAATCACCCTCGGTGATGAATATCGAACTCTCCTCCTTGCGTTCGTTCTTCACGTCGCTGAAGTGTATGCGGCAGTCGCGCAGCTTGCGGTTGTGCAGGTTGGCCTTCTTGGCGCGCTCTCGTGCCAGCTTGGTAACTCCGGCCATGGCCTTGCGCTCCTTCTCGCTCTCCTGTATCTTCTGCAGCATCACTTCTGCCACGTCGGCGTGCTTGTGCAGGAAGTTGTCCACTTCGGTCTTTATGAAGTCGGCAACATACTTATTGATGCTCACGCTTCCGCCTGGTTCCATGGTCAGTGAGCCGAGCTTGATTTTCGTCTGACTTTCAAACATCGGTTCCTCCACGTTGAGGGCAATGGCGCCTACAAGTCCGTTGCGTATGTCTCCATATTCAAAGTTCTTGCCATAAAACTCCTTTATCGTTTTGGCCAAATGTTCCTTGAAGGCACTCTGGTGCGTACCGCCCTGTGTGGTGTGCTGGCCGTTTACGAACGAGTGGTATTCCTCGCCGTACTGTCCGGTGTGCGTGAACGCTATCTCGATGTCTTCGCCCTTCAGGTGTATGATGGGGTAGATGCCGTCGTTGGTCATGGTGTCGTTGAGCAGGTCTTTCAGTCCGTTGCGGCTCAGGATGCGATGACCGTTGTACATTATGGTCAGTCCGGTGTTCAGATAGGTGTAGTTGCGGAGCATTGTCTCAACTATGTCGTTGTGGAACGAGTAGTTGAGGAACAGGGTGCTGTCAGGCTCAAAGTATATGTATGTGCCGTTTTCGTCGGCGGAGTCTTCCGTTACGTCGGTTTGCAGTATTCCGCGTTCGAACGTTGCCGTGCGTACCTTGCCGTCGCGGTATGAGCGCACTTCGAAATGAGAGCTGAGCGCGTTGACGGCCTTCACGCCCACACCGTTCAGTCCCACGCTCTTCTTGAACGCCTTCGAGTCGTACTTGCCGCCGGTGTTGAGCACGCTGACAGCCTCTATCAGCTTGCCCTGCGGTATGCCGCGCCCATAGTCGCGTACGGATACGCACAGATTGTCCGTAACGTCTATCTCTATGCGGTTGCCGGCGTGCATCTTGAACTCGTCTATCGAGTTGTCTACAACCTCCTTCAACAGTACATAGATGCCGTCTTCGGGCAGCTGTCCGTCACCCAGACGTCCGATGTACATTCCCGGACGTGTGCGCACATGCTCCATGTCGGAGAGATGGCGGATGTTGTCGTCGGTGTATTCTACTGCGGGTTGTTGTGTGAATATATTGTTTTCGTCCATGTCTTTTTCTTTGTTTTCAGGCGTTTCCGGAGTCAAATTCTTTAAGGGGTCAAGTTAAGCCTTTATGTCGCTATTGTCTTTAACTCCTTTAACTCCTTTAACTCCTGCTTACTCCTCATAGCTCCTTAACGTAGCATCTTCTTCTCTTGTGACATTCGCGTTCCAGATACTGCCATTGGCTCTGCACCTTGTCGTTGGTCTCCATCTCCACATGCGTCTCACCCCATTTGAAGCCGTACTTCTGGTACCACGGTATGAGGTCGGAGAAGAGCAGCGCATTTGCGCCTTTCGACCGGTATTCGGGCAGTATGCCGACGAGCAGCAGGTCGACGATGTCGGTCTTGTGGAAGAACAGCGCCTTCGCCACGTGCCACCATCCGAAGGGCCACAGCCGGCCGTTGCGGCATTTCTGCAAAGCCCGTGTCAGCGACGGTATGGTTATGCCCACACCCACCACCTTGTTGCCGGCGTTGCGGTCTTCGATGAGTGTTATCAGGTTGAGGTCGGCCATTTTCAGGTACATCTTTACATACTGGTCAATCTGTCGTTGGCTGAGTTCGGAATAACCGTAGAGATGGCCGAAGGTGCCGTTTATCACTTCAAACACCTTTTGCCCGTAGCCGCCCTTTGTCACGTCTTTCTTTGTCAGTTTCTTAACGTGCAGGTTGTAGCGTCTGGTTATCATCTCGGCTATCTTCTGATATTTTTCCGGCACTTTCTCCGGTACATAGAGTTTGTACTCGACATAATCATTGTCTTTCCGCCATCCGCCCATTTCTTCCATGTGTTTGGGATAATACGGGTAGTTGTATGCAGTGGCCTGCGTGCCCAGTTCCTCAAAGCCGGATATCAGCATGCCTTCGGGGTCCATGTCGGTGAATCCCAAAGGACCCGCAATTTCCGTCATGCCGTTACCGCGTCCCCAGTCTTCCACAGCCTTGAGCAGTGCCGTGGACACCTCGATGTCGTCAATGAAGTCTATCCATCCGAACCTCACGCACTTGCGGTCCCAGCGTGTGTTGGCCTTGTTGTTGATGATGCCGGCCACGCGCCCCACCACTTCCCCGTCTCTGTATGCAAGGAAATACTCGGCTTCACAGAAGTCGAACGCGGCATTTTTGTCTTTGCTTAGCGTGTTGACCTCGTCGAAGTGCAGATTTGGAGCATCATAAGGATCGCCTCTATACAAATCATAATGAAACTGGATGAAGGCCTCCAATCCTTTCTTGTCCGTAACTCTCTTTATTTCTACTGCTGACATTATTGTCTGTTTTTATCGTTTGTAAAAACTGCCATATCATGTATGCCGTAATGTCTTTTACCAACCGATATGACACATTCTTTATGCAAAGATAGCGTTAAAAATCAAAAAGAAGAAAGAAAATTTGGTTTTTTCAATAACTTAGTTTACTTTTGTAAACAAAAGGGCAATCTTTATCAAATTATATAATTATTTAAAAAAATTAAGAACAAATGTACAGAAAATCATTCTTGGCTGTAGCCTTCTGCATGTTGGCATCCGGTGTTGCGATGGCACAGGACAGCGACAAGGGCTCATTGAAGTCTTACAATTTTGTTGAAGCGCAAGGTGGTGTTCAGATGACGCTTACCGACGCGAAGATGGACAAGTTGATAACTCCGGCCGGAGCACTGTCTTTCGGCCGTTATTTCACTCCGGCTGTAGGTGCCCGTCTTCATGTGAGCGGGTGGGAGTCGAAGAGCGGCTATAACGATTTGGGATTCTACAAATGGAACTATATCACGACCAATGCCGATCTTCTCGTCAACCTCACCAATCTGGCATGCAAGAACAAGAACCATTTTCTCAACGTGATATTTGTTGCGGGTATCGGTCTGACCACAGGCTGGGGCAACGATGACGCCAATACCATGGCCAATGCCAATATGGGTCTCAACATGCCTTTTGTGTGGGATGACACACGTCTGAGCCACAACATCCGCGCAGGTCTGCGTCTTGAGACAAACGTGACGAAGCCCGTTGGGGTATCTCTCGAAATAAATGCAAACAGTCTTGACGACCGTTTCAACTCAAAGTACAACAACAGTGACGACTGGATGGTGTCGGCCATGCTCGGTGTCAGCTTCCGCTTCGGCCACAAGTATGGCAAGAAGGCCGCTCCGGTGGTGGTTAAGGAAGAGCCTGTGGTGGTGGCTCCCAAGCCGGTGGTGGAGCAGCCTGCTCCCAAACCCGAGCCTAAGGTTGTCACCCGCAAGGTTGAGAAGAAGGTGCCCGTCAAGCTGCACGAGGAGCGTTTCTACAAGATTCGCGAGGCCGATGCCGAAGGCAACAAGGCTCAGATGCAACGTGTGGCTGACTTCCTGAAGAACTACCCGACTGCCAAGGTTACCGTTGTGGGATATGCCGACAAGGGCACCGGTAATCCCGCCCTCAACGTGAAGTACGCCCAGCAGCGTGCCGACCAGTACAAGAAGGAGCTTGTCGACAAGTATGGTGCCGACGCCTCGCGCATCGTCACCGACAGCAAGGGCGACAAGGTGCAGCCGTTTGCCGAGAACGACAAGAACCGTTGCGTCATCGTGGACGGTGAGGCAGAGAAGGTTGTCGTAGAGACTGTTACAGAAACTGTTAATGAGTAAAGTCCTCATAAACGGTTATTAATAAAAGAGACAGCCTGTACCGCAAAAACAAGTGCGGGACAGGCTGTCTTTTTATTCGTAACCGGTCTTGGCCGCCATCTGTCCATTTGTGGATTAATTAATAAATAATAATTAATAATTAAAAATTAATAAATAACCCTATTTGCTGCAAATCAGGAGCACGTGGCTCTTGCCGGGCAGTGTTGTGGCAAATATATATGTTTCGCCGCCTTCCTTTATCTTGAGTTTTCGGCGCAGTTCCGCCACCGTCATGGGGAAGTTGCGTGTCGTTATGTTGGCCTTGTCTATGCCGGCAAGTGCCTTTTTTAGTTCTTTCTTGTTCATAGTGCAGACACCGGTTACGGAAAATTTGCGTCCAGGGAAGTTGTCCACCGGCTTGTCCGACACAAACAGGTGGCTGCTCGTGTCTATCTGCCGCACACCGTAGCGCCGCTCTATCGTCTTGAAACATCCTGCCTTCATTATCGAGGCGTTGGGCTCGTAAAGAAAGAGTGGGGAGGTGGCTATGATATCTCCGATTGGTTCCGGTAATGTCTGTGTGTCCGTGTCGCCGGTATCGTCCGTATCCCTCTCCGCCGTCACTTCCACCACAGTGCCGTCGTTTACGCAGAAAATCCGCGGGTGCGGCGCGGGGCATCCATCATCATTACTCTTACCTCTGCCATTGTCTCCTTTGTCTACTTCATTGCGCGAAGCGACAAGAAGCAGTTCCTTACATTCGTTGCCTGTTGACACGATGTGTATCTCGCACACTTCGGGTCCGAAATCTTCTGCCGCCTTGTGCCAGTCGAGCATCGGCGACAACTTTATCATCACGTGGTCGGCTCTGTCGAGCAGCACGTCTTTCATGGCGAGCACGTCGGGCGTGCAGTCGCTGATGGCAAAGGTGCGTCCGCCGTGCGTGTCGCGGCGGGCCGGGTCTGCCATTATCAGGTCGGCGTGCGTGTTGTCGTTATGTTGCAGCCACTCCTCGCAGTCGCCGCACACCACCTCTGCCATGTTGAGGCCGAGCGTGCGGAAGTTTTCTTTGGCTATGTCACAAAGCCGGGGCTGCCGCTCTATGTATACGGCACGGCCGAACCGGCGGGCAATGTATGAGAAGTCGACGCCAAAGCCGCCTGTGATGTCCGCAAACATGGTGCTTCCGTCTTCCTTCCCGTCATTGTTTCCGTCTCCGGCGGCGTGTTTCCTATTCCCGTATACAAGTCGTTCGGCCAAGGCCGCCTTATACAGTGCTGTGGCTTCGCTCGAACATTGCTCCATCGAGAGGTGCGGCGGGTATATGATACCGTCCGTCGAAGCCCATGTGGGCAGCTTGCGGCGAGCCGTCTGCCAACCGGCTATCTGGTCAAGGGCGAACGGCATGTCCACACCGTCGCGTCCGGCGACACACAATGCCAGTTGCCGGATGTCATCGTTGCGGTGGGCTTCAATGAAGCGTACTGTCTCTGCGTTCGTTATGGTCATTTTATCACTTTGAAGTATTTCTTTGCCTGTGCGCGTGTTCTCAGATTGAAGTGCCACCACTCGGTGCGCAGCGGTTTCCAGCCCGCCCATCTCATCACTTCGCGCAGCAGCCGGCGGTTGTCGTAAGCCTCGCGCGACAGTTTGCCCTGACGCAGCAGCTCTTCCTCGCGGTCTATGTGCGACATGCGGTCCATGTTGTCCACCTTCACACCCATGGGGATGGTGTCGCCGTTGAGGCGGCACAGTGTGAGGTCGACGGCCAGACCATAGTTGTGCAGTCCGCCGCCGTTCTTCGGGTTGCTCACATAGAAGCTGTGGCCGGTGTTCTTCACCGCGTCCCACATCTTCTGCTGTATCGACATCGGGCGCGCCGCGTCATACACCTTCAGGCTGAGGTCTGGGCGCAGCTGCTTGAGCCTTTGCTGCGCCTGTTTCAGTGCTTCGGCGGCCAGCGGGTGCAGATAGGCCTCGCGCAGGTCGCCGTAGAGCACTCGCCCGGTGAAATTGTCGGCGCGGCTGTACATCAGGCTCACCCTTATCGACGGGTCTACCGACTTTATGTCCACAAAGCCCTGTGCGGCCATCTTTCTTGCCGTGGGGCTTGGCAGTCTGCCTGCCGTGGTTTTTCCGGAGGTGTTTCTGCTCTTGGCCTCACTTGTCTGCCTTTGTGCGGTTCTTTGATTGTTAGCACCCTTCTGTGCCATGCCTGCCGCCGGTGTGGCGAGCAGGAGCATAGCCAGCAGTGCTTTGTATGTTGTCCCTTTCATGTTGCAGTGGTTGTTTGTTTTTACTGTCTTTATTGACATGTTGATAGCAGCTGCAAACTTACTGAAAATCTCCGGAACTATCAAACAAAAGGAACAAATGTCTTATGTCGTATTTCAAAATACCCCAAATACTATCATTGTCCTTTCCCTTATGCTTCAAGATACCATTACGCGTAAAACAAAAAACAGGCCGCTCCTTTTGTTTTGGAGCGGCCTTGCTACGTTAGTATGTTATGAAAAATTTGAGAGAATTGAAACTTCACAGTTTCGTTGTTGTTTTACTAAACATGATTATTAATTTATTAGAGAAAGCATAGAAATATTCTTTTCATTGTTTTTCGGCCTGCCGGTCTTTTGGCGTAACCGCCATCCGTCCGCTGCCGAATGTCTTTGTCAGGCTGTTTATGAAGTCGTTGTCAATGTCGCCTGTCAGGTTTACTATCACGGCGTTGCCTTTTACCGTGTCCGTGTGCAGCATTATCAGCTCTACGGTGTCTCCCTTTCGTGTCTTGCGCGTGTAGAATGTGCCGTGTGTGCTACCGTTGCGGTAGTCTTTGTTGCGGCTGAACCGCTGCGGGTTCTTCTTCAGCAGCTCTTCGGCTCTGTTGAAGTATTCTTTGCCGCGTGTGCTTGCCGTCACTATGCGCGCGCTCTTGAGCTTCTGTATAGCCTGTGCGATGTTCGCGTTGCGGCCGGCATCGGCCTGTTTGGTCAGCTTCTCCATCATTGCCGGACTGATGGTTACGCAATGCACCGCCGTATCCTCATCACACTGCTGCATGAACTTTGACGCGAAGTCCTGACCACCCTGCGCGAAGGCCGCGACAGACATCATTGCCGTTATAAGCAGGCTTGTTATCTTCTTCATTCTGTCAGTGTTGAGTCGTAGACATTGACGGTTGCCGTAATTACGGTGTCGGCCTGCTGTGCCTGGCTGAATCCTTCCGACACGAGTTCAAGCGCGTTGTGCACCTTGTCGTATGCCATCTCGGGGTCGCTGAACGTGTCTTTGTATCCGGCGTAGTTGATGTCTTCGGTTGCCTTGTCACTATCGTTGAACGATAATTGTGCGGCGTTGCCCAGCGTGATGATTATGGCCACCATGGCCGCAGCCTTGAATAGGGGCATCAGCCTGTGTCTCATTGTTATGACGCGGGCTTTTACCGTGGGGGCCTTGCCTGCGTCGTTGCAGAGGTCGGCGTCGTTGCCGTCTTCTATCATTGACAGAATTCTGGTGTCAAAGTCGTTGCCCAGCACTTCCGTGCTCATAGCCTCCTCGCGGTAGGCGAAGAGGTCGCGGTATTTTTGGAGCCCGACGGGTATGTCCTTCTGACTGAAGAAAGCCTGAAGTATGCGCTCTTCCTCGATGGAGGTCTCGCACTGCCAGTAGCGTTCCAATAGCTGTTCAATATACTTATAGTCCATAGTTCTCCGTTTCTATGTATTTCTGTTTAATTGTTTGGCGGGCGCGGAAGATGTTCACCTTCACCTGTTCTTCGCTGATGCCGAGAATGGCGGCTATCTCCTTGTAGCTTTTGTTCTCAAAGTCTCTCAGCTGCATCACGCTCCGTTGTTTCTCCGGCAGACGGTTTATGATGCTGCGCACCAGTTTTATCCGGTCGCGTTGCACGGTCTGCTCTTCGGGATTGGATGAATAAGACGTGTCGGCCGGTATGTCTGCCGCGGCAGTGTCCTCCAATGGCATGTTTCTGTTGCTCATGGCCTTGATGCGGTCGAGAGCCATGTTGCGGCATACGGTCAGACAGAAGGCTTCGATAGAGTCTATCTTGTCCCATCTGTCACGTCTGTTCCAAATTTTTATCATTGTTTCCTGCACAATGTCTTCCGCCTCCGCCTTATTGAGAGTAATGCGGAGAGCGAGCCGGAAGAGTTCGTTCTTCAGCGGCAATACATCGTTCCGGAAGCTGATTTCTTTCATCCCCTCTATTTTGAAAGACGATTAAGAAAGTGGAAAGTTACATTTTGTAGAAGTTAAAAGGAGTTAAAGGGGGTATGGGAGATATGGGAGTTGTGGGAGATATGGGAGTTGTGGGAACTATGGGAGTTATGGGGAGCTGTTGGGAGTTAAAGACAATACCCACATAAAGGATTCGGTATCGATTCTTTCATATTTAACAATCACTGCTAAAGGGCATTTGTCTTTAACTCCTTTAACTCCTAAGCGACAGCAGGGAGCGATAACTCCTTTAGCTCCTCCTGATAAATGTCCCTTGCTGTCCGTCGATGGCTGTGGCCTTGGTGATGATGACGCGGCTCACTCCGGCGTCGACGGCCTGCAGGGCGTTCTCAATTTTTGGCAGCATACCGCCGCTGACGGTGCCGTCGGCACGCAGTTGTGCGAACGATTCGCGTGTGATGACGGGTATTATTGTCGTATCATCGTCGGGGTCGACCATTACGCCGGGTTTCTCGAAACAGTATATCAGCGTCACATCGTAGATGGCGGCCAGTGCTTTTGCCGTTTCGGCGGCCATCGTGTCGGCATTGGTGTTGAGCATGTTTCCACGGCCGTCGTGTGTCAGCGGTGCCACCACCGGTGTCACTCCCGCCTCTATCAGCCGTGACAGGGCCTCGCCGTCGGCCTTGTCCACATCGCCTACGAATCCGAAGTCGACACCGTTCTTCAACGGGCGCTTGTGACTGCGGATTATGTTCATGTCGGCACCCGTCAGTCCGAGGGCGTTTACTCCGGCGGCCTGCAGCCGGGCCACAATTCCTTTGTTGACGAGTCCGCCATACACCATTGTCACCACCTCGAGCATGTCGCTGTCGGTGATGCGGCGTCCGTCCACCATCTTGCTCTCTATGCCGAGGCGTGCGGCCACCTGTGTGGCCCGGCGTCCGCCACCGTGCACCAGAATCTTGCGCCCCTCTATGTTGCCGAAGTCGCGCAACAGTAGGGAGAGCTGTGCGTCATCCTCGACCACAGCTCCCCCCACCTTGACAACAGTCAGTGATGTCCTTTTCTCCATGTTCATTCGAGATATGTATATCCGTAGAGTCCCGAACGGTAGTTGCTCAGGAACTCCTTGCCTTCTTCAAGTGTTATTTTCCCCTGTTTCACACTCTTCGTCACCCACACTTCGAGCTGCCGCACGAGTTTCTTAGGGTCATACTGCACGTAGTCGAGCACCTCGGCCACAGTTTCGCCGTCGATTATCTGGTCGATGTGGTAGTGGCCGTCCTTCACGCTGATGTGCACGGCGGTGGTGTCGCCGAAGAGGTTGTGCATGTCGCCCAGTATCTCCTGATAGGCTCCTACGAGGAATACGCCCAGATAGTAGGTCTCGTTGCGGCGCAGGGCATGTACCGGCAGCACGTGCGAGTTGTTGCGGTTGGTCACGAAGTTGGTTATCTTGCCGTCGCTGTCGCACGTGATGTCCTGCAGCGTGGCGTTGCGCGTGGGCCGTTCCGTGAGGCGCTGTATCGGCATGATGGGGAACAGTTGGTCAATGGCCCACGAGTCGGGCAGCGACTGGAAGAGCGAGAAGTTGCAGAAGTATTTGTCGGCCAGCAGCTTGTCGAGGTTGATGAGTTCCTCGGGCGTGTGCTTGAGATGTTTTGCCAGAATGTTTATCTCGTGGCAGACGCTCCAGTACATGCTTTCTATCTCGGCACGTGTCTTCAGGTCGACGATGCCGTGGCAGAACAGGTCGAGCGACTCCTCGCGTATCTGCTCCGCGTCATGCCAGTCTTCGAGCATGGTGCGCGGGTTGAGGTTGTCCCATATCTCGTAGAGGTCTTTCACGAGCTGGTGGCTGTTTTCGTCAGGTTCGTATTCTTCGCCCATCTCCGGCAGCGATGCCGTTTCCAGTACGTCGATGACAAAAACCGAATGGTGTGCCGTGAGCGAGCGTCCGCTTTCGGTGATGATATTGGGGTGGGGCAGGCCGTTTTTGTTGGCGGCGTCCACGAAAGTGTAGATACAGTCGTTGACATACTCCTGTATGGAGTAGTTCACCGAACTCTCGCTGCTCGGCGAGCGTGTGCCGTCATAGTCGACACCGAGACCGCCTCCGCAGTCGACGAAATCCACCTTGTAGCCCATCTTGTGCAGCTGCGTGTAGAATTGTGAAGCCTCACGCAGTGCAGCCTGTATGCGCCTTATCTTCGTTATCTGGCTTCCGATGTGGAAGTGGATGAGTCGCAGGCAGTCGCGCATCTCTTTCTTGTCAAGCAGGTCGAGCGCTTCGAGCAGCTCGCTGCTGGTAAGTCCGAACTTGCTTGCGTCGCCGCCGCTCTCTTCCCATTTTCCGCTTCCGCTTGATGCCAGTTTGATGCGTATGCCGAGGTTGGGCCTCACGTTCAGCTTCTTGGCCTCGCGGGCTATTATCTCAAGCTCGTTGAGCTTCTCCACGACTATGAATATGCGCTTGCCCATCTTTTGCGCCAACAGTGCCAGCTCGATGTAGCTCTGGTCTTTGTATCCGTTGCACACTATGATGGAGTCACTCTGACACTGCACGGCTATTACGGCATGCAGTTCGGGCTTCGATCCGGCTTCAAGACCGAGATTGAATTTTCGTCCGTGCGAGATAATCTCCTCCACCACGGGTTGCATCTGGTTTACCTTTATGGGGTAGATTATGAAGTTCTCTCCTTTGTAGTCATATTCCTTGGCGGCCTTCTTGAAACAACTGCTCGTCTTTTCGATGCGGTTGTCCAAAATGTCGGGAAACCTCAGCAATACCGGGCTTGTCACATCGCGCAGCGCCAACTCGTCCATCACCTCTCGCAGGTCTATCTGCGAGTCGTCCTTGCTGGGTGTGACATAGACATTGCCGTTGTCGTTGATGCCAAAGTAGGAGGTGCCCCATCCGTTGATGTTGTAGAGCTCCCTCGAGTCTTCGATAGTCCACTTCTTCATTTCTGTCTTTTTACTTTTTTCTTTTTCTTTTTTTTGTTTATTCCTCAGCTTTTTTTGTTTCAAATACCTAAAAGCTCTCTCAGCTTTGATACGGATATCTTTATCTTTTCGTAGTTGTCCATTAGGCTCACGTCAAGCTGGTAGTGTGCCTTTTCGTAAAATGGTGCCCGCCGTTCGAGCTGTTCGTTGATGAAGGCCAGCAGCTCTTCCGGCGACTTGTCCTTCAGCAGCGGGCGTACCGTCTTGCCCATCTTCAGGTGTTTGCACAACACCTCCGGTTCGGCCTTCAGATATACCACAGGCCCCTGGCCGTTCATGTAGTCGATGTTGTCGAAGAAGCATGGTGTGCCGCCTCCGCAACTGATGACCACATCCTCAAACTCTGCCACTTCGTGCAGCATTTCATGCTCTATCTTGCGGAATCCCTCTTCGCCCGCCTCGGCGAAAATCTGCGGTACGGTTTTGCGGCGCCGGCTCTCTATGTACCAGTCGAGGTCGTAGAACTGCAGGCCCAGCTCCTTGGCCAGTGCCTTGCCTACGGTGGTCTTTCCGGCTCCCATGTAGCCTATTAGAATTATTCTTTTCATACTTTATTACTGTCACGATACAGTCGATGCCGGTAGGAATCCGCCCGGACGATGTGTGTCATTCCTTTTTGGCGGGTACGGCTTTTATTATGTTCATACACTCGTCCAGAGTCAGCTCGGCTGCGCGTTCGTGCATGTTCTTGGGCAGCCGGAAGTTTTTGCCGTCGTATGCCAGATACGGGCCGTAGCGTCCGTTGAGCACTTCAAGCTTGGGCTCTTCGGCAAAGGTCTTTATGTGGCGCTGCTGCTCCTGCTTGCGTTTGTCCTTGATAAGTTCTATCGCCGCCTCCAGCGTTATGGTCAGCGGGTCTTCGGTCTTTGGCAGCGAAACATATTTCTTGTTGTGCAGCACGTAAGGGCCGAAACGTCCGGTGCCTATGGTCACCTTTGCCCCCTCGTACTCGCCTATCTCACGTGGCAGGCGGAACAGCTCCAGAGCCTCTTCCAGAGTGATGCTCTCCATGCTCTTGTCTGTGGGCAGCTGGGCGAAGCGCGGCTTCTCGTCTTCGTCGGCAGAGCCTATCTGCACCACCGGCCCGAAGCGGCCTATCTTCACGAATACGGGACGGCCGCTTTCCGGGTCATTGCCCAGCTGGCGCTCTCCGGCCTTGTGCTCCGACCGTGTGTTCATGGTCTTCTCCACAATAGGCTCGAAGTCGTCATAGAATTCCCTCATCATCTTGGTCCACTTCTCGCCGCCTTCGGCAATCTCGTCAAACTTCTGCTCCACCTTGGCCGTGAAGTTGTAGTCCATAATGCCCGGGAAGTATTTCATAAGGAAGTCGTTCACCACGATGCCTATGTCCGTTGGCAGCAGCTTGCCCTTGTCGCTTCCGGCCATCTCTGTGCGTGTCTTTTGGGTGACGGTCTTGCCTTTCAGCGTGTCGACGGTATATGTGCGCTCTTCGCCCTTGCGGTCGCCTTTGTGCACATATTCGCGTTGCTGTATGGTGCTGATGGTGGGGGCGTAGGTCGACGGACGGCCTATGCCGAGTTCTTCGAGCTTGTGCACCAGACTGGCCTCGGTGTAGCGTGCCGGGCCGAGGCTGAAGCGCTCTGTGGCGGATATTTCGCGGCGTGTCAGTTCCTGTCCCTTGTGCATCTCCGGCAGCAGGCTGTGCGATGCGGCCTCATCGGAAGATTGGTCTTCGTCGCCGTCCGACTCGCGGTAAACTTTCAGGAAACCGTCAAATTTCACCACCTCGCCCGTGGCGATGAAGCGGAGCCCCTCGTCTCCCATTGTGGTTGTTGATGCGGGTGTGATGCCTATCACCACCGTAGTCTTTTCAATCTCGGCATCAGCCATCTGGCTGGCAGCCGTGCGTTTCCATATCAGGTCGTACAGGCGCTTTTCCTGTGCCGTGCCTTCTATCTCGGTGGCGTTCATGTATGTGGGGCGTATGGCTTCGTGTGCCTCCTGCGCTCCTTTGGAGTGTGTCTGATACTGGCGCGGACGGCTGTACTTCTCTCCCCACAGGTTGACAATCTCCTCCTTGCTGGCGCCTATGCATAGTGATGACAGGTTGACCGAGTCGGTACGCATGTATGTGATGCGTCCGTTCTCGTATAGATGTTGTGCCACCATCATGGTCTGGCTCACGGTGAAGCCCAGTTTGCGTGCGGCCTCCTGTTGCAGCGTCGATGTCGTGAATGGTGGTGCGGGCGTTCGCTTGAGCGGTTTCTTGGTTATTGACTCGATGGCAAACGTGGCGTCCTTGCACTGCTCGAGAAAATTCTCCACCTCGGCGTGTGTCTTGAAGCGTGTGCCCAGCTCTGCCTTCACCTCGGTGGCCGACCCGTCGGGGTTGGTTATGGCGAAGATGCCGTTCACGCGGTAGTATGTCTCGCTCTTGAACGCCTGTATCTCGCGCTCGCGTTCCACTATCAGTCTCACTGCCACACTCTGCACGCGACCGGCCGACAGTGCCGGTTTCACCTTGCGCCAAAGCACCGGCGAGAGCTTGAATCCCACCAGACGGTCGAGCACGCGGCGGGCCTGCTGTGCGTTGACGAGGTTCATGTTGAGGCGGCGTGGCTTGCTTATGGCTTCAAGTATGGCTGGTTTGGTTATCTCATGAAAGACGATGCGGTTGGTCTTGGTCTCGTCCAGTCCCAGCACTTCGCACAAGTGCCATGATATGGCTTCTCCTTCGCGGTCTTCATCGGATGCGAGCCATATCGTTTGGGCTTTCTTGGCGTTGCTCTTCAGTTCTTTCACCACTTTTTCCTTATTCTCGGGTATCTCGTAATCAGGTTCCAGAGAATCTATATTGATGCTAAGTTCTTTCTTTTTCAGGTCGCGTATGTGACCATAGCTTGACATCACTTTGAAGTCGTCACCTAAAATTTTCTCGATAGTCTTTGCCTTTGAGGGAGACTCGACTATAACCAGATTCTTTTGCATAATCGTTAATAACTGTTGTTTGGGGTGCAAAAATAAGCAAAAACTTTTCTTTCACATTATATAATAGGAAATATTTCTGCTTTTTTAATGATTTAGTTTCCTGTGGAGTTCCAATTCTGTATGCTCAGGGTATAAAAAAACCGGACGCCTCAAGACGAGGCGCCCGGTTTTTCTTTGGTCGTATGGCTGTTGCCTACTTTCCCGTAACGATTTTCTTGACGATGCACT
This sequence comes from uncultured Prevotella sp., assembly GCF_900549175.1. Taxonomy (GTDB): domain Bacteria; phylum Bacteroidota; class Bacteroidia; order Bacteroidales; family Bacteroidaceae; genus Prevotella. The sequence goes on from NZ_URNN01000033.1 coordinate 18,847, forward strand.
GTGAACCTTTCACAACTTCAACAATCAAGACATTGCCGCCGGCGGGAACTCTAATTTCGCTTTCGCTGCGAACCTCATTCATGAGGGCACCGGTGACGGAATAGATGCGGCAGATGTCGTATTCGCCGTCGATGGTCAGTGTTCCGGTGTTGCGCGAGTACTGTATGTCTGTTCCGTCTTCTGTGGATGCATTGCTTATTCCCGAATCATCTTTTGACAGAAGTAACGAGATGTTGGGCAGGTCGTGATAACTGCCGTTGGGCGTCTGCGAGAAGTCGAAACGGCTGTCACCGCGGTAAAGGCATGTATACAGCGGATCAGACGAGGCGTATTGTGCTGCAAAGTAGACCGGGGTCATTACTTCGCTGTCGTGACGTGTGAACACGCACAGATTGCCGCCTGTGTAGTTGAACGGATGGTCGAAAACTATTGCCACGGTCTTGTTCTTGGGGTCTATCTGCAGTTTGCCGTTATATACATTTGTAAGCTGGTCTTCTGGTATCATGGTCTTATCTGCAAAGTCGGCTTTGTCGACGCAGGCCAGTGCCACCTCAAAATTGATGGTGCTTACATCCTGTCCCATGGCAGTGTAGATGTAGTATTTCATTGCAGTGATGTTGGAGCCCTGAATGTTGCCGAGCATTTCGGCCGGGTATATCGTCTGGACGGCACTGTGCAGATAGGTGCCGTAGAAGGGAGCGTAACCGGTGCCGCTTTTGCCGTCGGTGATGTCGAGCATCGTACCATCGCCGAGCACAGAAACGTTGAGGGGCTCGCTGGTGTTGTTGGACGCGTTGCCGTCGCCTTCAACAATTACGTTGGCTCTGATGGCATAGTTACCGGCTTTTGCCGGTGTCCATGCAATCTGTACGGTTGTTGATGCCTGACTGGCAATCTGGGTGTCGTAACTTTGCGAGGTCAGCACGTTGTCTTCTGCATCAAGGAGTTCTACTGTGAATCCCGTAATGTCGTAGAATCCTTTGTTCGTCACGTTGAGATCATATACCGATTCCTGGCCTTCGGTGGCAAGAGTGTTTCCGTGGAATTCTCCTGCAGCAATGTCGGCCGGACACGCCTCTTCAACGGAAAATCTGTAGAACTGGGCTGGCACGGCGTTGCGCATCTGGTAACCGAAGTTGTATGCTCCCGTCTCCTCAACGGTGAAAGGTATAGAGTGGGTTATCCATTCTATATCGTTAGTTTCGCCGTCGTTTTTATTCAGCTCGATGGTCATGGCTTCCGGCTTCTGCCCTTTGCCCATTGCAAATGTCGAATTGGCGGGGAACAGCTCGCTGAGCAGGCGCAGGTCGTATTTGGCGATGTAAAGTTTGCCTGTCTCGAGGTTTATGGCCGGTGAGATAATCCAGTCGTTGGTTTCTGTTTCCGGATTGATCTTGTTTTCGGGGTTGTATCGGAAGAATGCATCGTTGGTGCCGCCCCACATGCCATTGTAGAGATACCACTGGTATTCGTCAGCGTCGTTGTTGAACATTACCCACTGGCTTGCATCATCATCATTCTTGAAATCGGGTGTATAAGGTACTTGGTGCGGGGTCCCGGCGATAACGACGGCCGACTTGCCTGTACCGCCGGCTCCGGCATTGGTTGTGGCAGTCACTTCGTAGTAGTAGCCGTGAATCTCGTTGATGTCGTTGTCGCTGAACGCTGTTTCTGTAGAGTTTTCGAATATGTTCTTGTTGTCGGGGCGGCGGATGACATTGTATTTGAGCGTTGTGGCGTCGAACCATCCGTTGTGCATACCTTCTGCAGGAGCAGTCCAACTGACGGCAATCGTTTTTCCGTCGGTAGAGAGCTCGGCATTGACAACGGGTACTCCCGGTACATCCTCACCAATCCATAATTCCTGTGAGAATATCTTGCGGCCTTCTGTGCCTTCGCTGCTTGCCGAAACACTGTAGGTGTGATACCCCACAGGAACGTCCGTGTCGGTCCATGTGGTATTGTTGCCTGGTGTCTGGCCTTTAATGGTTGTAACGATAACGTCATCGCGGTAGACGTTAAGGTCAATAAGGCCGAGGGCATTTCCGTCGATTGTCGTTGTGGGGTTGGTCCACGAAATGTTTGCCTTGGCAGTTCCCTGTTCGCCAGGGGTGATGGTGAGATTCTCAATTACGGCAGGTGCATTGCCGGGAATGGGATTCGGGTCGATGTACATACCGATAATCTCGCTGTTGGTACCTATTGCGCCTATTTCCTCCATCTCATATTCGTAGTCGGGAGTACGGGTGAACTTTATCAGTTTTGAAACGCCGTTACCCGAGTCGTCGGCTGTATAGGAAGCCCAGTATGACGTTCCATTGCTAAGGTTGCACGCCATCGACTGCAGGCCGACGGGGCTGATGAATGTCGGAACGAGGTCGTATTCGGGCCACCCGGCTCTTTTAGACACATCCCATAGGTAGCCTTGGTCATCGACACCCAGAAGCGAGCCTTCGTCATCAATGGTGATGGCTACCAAGGCATGTTCGTTTTGTTCGCCCACCAGAGTGGCATCGCCGGTGGAGGGGTTGATGGTGAAGATTGCAAACGGAGCTGTTGGCTCGCCTTCTACGATCTCGCCGTCGGCCATGTTGTAGCCTGCAACGTAAATTTGTCCTGTATAGTGGTCGAAGCTCATGTCGCTGCAGATGATGTTACCGCCGACGTCGTTTTTCCAGTCGTATGTCTTCACAATGTCGATTTGCATGTTGTTCATGTCAAGCTTCAGTAGCTTTGATGCCATTATGCCGTCATCGGAATGAATCATGTAGTACACATTGTCATGGCAGGTGGCAGCCATGATTTTGTATTCGGAAAGGTCGAGAAGTTCTTTCTCTGCAGCGGGGTTTCCCGGTGAGAAAGAAACGAGCATTGTCTTGTCTGAAGCCGGGGAATACGTGCGTATTCCGTACGCCAGGCATGGTGTGGCGTTTTCTTGCGCCATTGCTGTCATACAGCCAATTAAGGCTGTAATCAGCACATACATTTTTATTTTTTTCATCTTTTGAATATATTATAAATATTTCGGCTGCAAAGTTAATTAATATCTATACCTTATGACCCTGTATGGAGCTTATTTAATAAAAATTTAATATGCCTTTCAAGGTTCAATGTAAAAAGGAAAATGAACTTTTTAATAATGGCTGTATTTATATACATAATTTGTATATTATGAAAAGGCAAGGTGAAAAAATGTTAGAAATATTTGTGTCTTTTATAAAATTTGTTTATTTTTGCCGATGATTTCTGATTTATAGTAACTTAAATGGGGTGCAAGCCTTGCATTTTGTTATTTTAACAGAATGGTATTCCTGCATGTCGGAATGTGCCAACCAAAGTCTTATAGACAATATAAAGAGAACAATTATATAATAACTTAAACATCAAACGAGTATGAAAAAAACTCTACTTCTTTTAAGTGCACTGCTTGTTACATCAATGCAGATGTTCGCAGACTTCAATCCACAGATTATGGGCAATGCCCCGTTCATGAGCATCTCTCCAAACGGCAAGTATGGCATATTCACCATCGAAGGCCAAATGCTTGGCATCGTGGATCTGGAGAATCCGGCGAACGCATCCATATATATGGATGAACGCGGCTCAGACTATTATCAGAACGAGTATCTCCCGGGCTACGGCACCTGTGTGGCCAATGACGGTACGGCTGTGGGCAACGCCGTCTTGTACGAGCCAACCGGTGAAACTACTTATTCTTCGACAGACAATGCCGTTGTTTACACCAATGGCGAGCTTAAGGTTCTGCCTGCACCCCGTCCCGAGCTGTTCAACATGGCACATGCCATCACGCCCGACGGAAGTGTGATTTGCGGAAACGTGGGCAATGACAATTTCGGCATCGACTCGAGGAGAATAATGATGGTGCCTGCCGTGTGGTACCGCAACGCTGACGGCGAATATGATGCCCCCATCCTGTTGCCGCATCCCGACACCGACTTCCTCGGCGGCACTCCGCAGTATGTAACGGCCGTTGCCATCAGTGCCGACGGCAACACCGTGGCCGGAACCATCACCGCGACATCAGGTTTCTGGTGCTACCCCATTGTCTACAAGCGTGATGTGACAACGGGAGAATGGAGCTATACACTGCCGTCGTTGAATCTCTTTTATACCCATCCGGAAGTTGCCGTCCCCGAGGATCCGGGAGACTATCCGGAACAGAAGAGCTTTATGACAGATGAAGAGTTGGCCGCTTACACAGACGCTCTCGCCGCATGGCAGGCTGCCGGAGGCAACGATTGGGCTAATTATCCCCAGCTTGACGACTTCATGTCGGACGAAGAGAAAGCTGCATACGAGGAAGCATGCACGAAATACATGAATGACAAGGCTGCCTATGACCTCGCAGTAGAACAGGCCACAGCCGGCAGTATCACGATGACATTCAACAATGTTGTGCTGTCGCCCGACGGCAAGCTCTTCGCCTCCACTTATGCTCCCGACGCCGGTTTCGGTCCTATGGCACCTGCCAAAATATCGCCCAAGTATTCACGTTTTACGGACAAGGGCGTACGCAAGGCAGGCAAGATAGCACGCGAGGGTGAAGAGGAAGGTGCTGAATACACCACGGCTACCACATTCGTGTTCAATCTTGAAGACGGCTCTTACAAGACATATACTTGCGAAGACGGTGCCAATGTTACTTGTGCCGGAGATAACGGAATATTCTTGGGGTATGGAAGTGGCGTTTATACTCCGGTGGCATTGGTAATGGATCCGAAGAAAGGGGTTTCCAAAATGCAGGATTACTATCAGGAGACATGCCCGGAAATGACAGCTTGGATAAACGAGAACATGGCTCACGAAGTGGAAACGTATGATCCGGAGACCTATGAGCCGATAACGGAGAACATGGTCATCAGCGGCATCCCGTTCTGCACTCCCGACATGACAACCCTTGTGAGCTATGCTTTCAACTCATTTGATTATTCAAGCGATTTCTACTACTTCGGCTATTTGTTCCAGGGAATGCCCGATGCCGCAACTTTGGGTGTGAAAAATGTCGTTGACAAGAATTCTCAGCTCAGCGTTCAGCGCGGCGGCATAATCAATGTTGACGGTCAGGCTTACGTGGAAGTGTTCGCCGCCGATGGAAGCAAGGTGTTTGCCGGTAACGCATCGGGTGCAGTCAGCACCGGTCTGCGCAGTGGCGTTTATGTAGTCAGGGCAAAGTTTGCCGACGGCAAATCCAGTGTTTGCAAGGCAATGTTCTGAAAAGAACGATAGAAGAAAAAAGAGCGAGGGTGTGTGGAAATGCATTTCCACACACCCTCTCTCTTTTTATATAATATTTACCCGTAGGCAGAATTATGGCTCATCCGACATTTGGAGCGATAAGTAGAACGTATGTTTTGGATACAAAGAAATATTATTAAACGCAAAGACGCGGAAACGCAAAGATTATTTTTTGAACACAGAGGCACGGAGACACAGAGTTATATGCCCCTCTGTGTCTCCGTGCCTCTGTGTTCAAAAAATGCGTTCTACTTATCGCTTCCAATTTCGGATGAACCAGAATTATTCCTAACCTCTAATTGAGTTAAGAAACCTCCGCAGGGCATGGCGTATTGACCGCAGTCCGAATTGTTCTGTGTGTATCTCGCCGATGGGCAGCCAGAAACATTCGGCGGCATCGTCGGCGGCATGCGGCTCGGCTCCTTCGGGTACGGTGCAGCGGAAGAACATGTCGAGGGTGTGTATCTCCATGCCCGAATACAGATAGATGTTTGGCAGACTGAACATATATTCCGTGGATATTACGCTGATGCCCGTTTCCTCCAAAATCTCGCGCGCGATACCTTCTTCTGCTGTCTCGTCGTTGTCGCAGAATCCGCCGGGCAGATCAAGCATGCCTTTGGCCGGCTCTTTGCCGCGCCGTTCCACCAACAGTTCGCCTCGGCTGTTTAGAATGAAGGCCGCTGTTGCCGTGCTCGGATTCAGATAATATGTGAATCCGCAGTTGTCGCACTTCTTGCTTTTTTCGTCGTTTATGTCGAAATGTTTGCTGCCGCATTTCGGGCAGTACATGAATTTCTCTAATGGGTGCATGTCCATTGTCATAGTCTGTAATGTTATATAAAAACGTTGTTTTGGCGTGCAATATTACGAAAAAAAATCCGCCGATGCAACATGCTGAAACCATTTTTTGGGATAAGAAAACAATTTTAATGATAATGAAATACCGGCGTCAATAAGTCACCCATGGCGCACAACGCCTTATCTCCACTGGTATCGTCTCCACGGCCGCGTCATTTGCCGTTATCCTTATTTTTACCATACACGCCTTGGTATTGGTAGGTTTCTGCTGGTCGAAGATGAAGTTGCCAATGCTGTAGTATATGCTGTGACCGTGATAGTTCTCTATTGTTTGCAGGGTGTGTGAGTGGTGGCATACCATGCAGTCGGCACCTGCATCGATGATGCGGCGGGCCTCGGCCTGCTGTCGCGGATAGGGCGTGAGCACATGCTCGGCACCCCAGTGCAGGCTGACGATGATGTAGCAGCCGGGGTCGCGCCGCCGCAGTGCTGCTATGCGGCTGACAAGCGTGTCGAACGGTTCCTGACTTACGCATGGCCGGTCGGGCAGGTAGGCATAGTTTTCGAGAGCCAGCCGCAGGGAGGCAATCATGTAGACGCGCCGCGGCATGCTGTCGAGCAACACCTCGCGCGCCGCTTCCGCCATGCAGTTGCCCGCCCCTATGGGTGTCATCCCGCTGCGCTCTATGTTTGCCTTGGTGTCGGTAAGTCCGTCGCGGCCCTGGTCGATGGAATGGTTGTTGGCAAGGTTAAGGTGGGTGAAGCCGTGACGGCGCAGCACGTCGAGCCATTCCGGTTCGCCGCGGAACACAAACCGCTTGAACATGGGTTGGCGGATGTTGGTGGCCGGACACTCCAGATTGCCCGCCACAACGTCGGATGACAGCAGTACGGAGTCGGTGGAATGGGGGAAAAGGCTCTCTGCACCGTAATACCCGATAACGGTTCTTACGCCTCTGTCGAGCAGTATGTCGCCCGTGAGCGTCACTGTGAGCGTGTCGCCATGTGGCCGGGCACTGCCGTTTGAAAATGCGGCAACCGCGAAAAGTACCAATAATATTGTGTCTTTCGCGGTTGCCGTTATAGTTTTGTTCGTCATGTCGTTTTTTATTTTTTAGGAGTTAAGGAGTTAAAGGGAGTTATCGCGGCTGCGCCGCTGAGGAGTT
>NZ_URNN01000034.1 GCF_900549175.1 uncultured Prevotella sp.
AGCGGTGGACTATGAAAAGTACTACCTGTATTCTCTTATTACCCATTCTACAGCCATTGAAGGCTCTACGCTGACAGAAGCGGAAGCCCAACTGCTGTTTGACGAAGGTGTGGTGGCGGGTGGCAAGCCGCTCGTTTATCATTTGATGAATGAAGATTTGAAGAAAGCCTATGAACTGGCGAAAGAAGAAGCAAGGCACCACACACCAATATCTGCTGCTTTCCTGCAAACGTTAAATGCGGCATTGATGCGCACTACCGGAAGTGTTCATAATGTAATGGGTGGTTCGTTCGATTCTTCGAAAGGCGAGTACCGCTTATGTGGCGTTACAGCCGGCATAGGTGGACGTTCTTATATGAATTATCAGAAAGTTCTTGCTAAAGTTGCCGAGTTTTGTAGCCGGTTGCAAGAACGTATCAATGCAGCATCCGCTGTCCGTGAACAATATGAATTGAGTTTTAATGCCCATTTGAACTTGGTGACAATCCATCCGTGGGTGGATGGCAACGGACGTACCTCACGATTGTTGATGAATTATATTCAATTTCTTTATAATCTTTTTCCGACCAAAATATTCAAGGAAGACAGGGAAGGGTATATCCTTGCTTTGCGTCAGTCGCAAGAAGAGGATAGCAATCAGCCTTTCCTTGCGTTTATGGCCGGGCAATTAAAAAAATCCCTCTCTCTGGAGATTGAACGGTTCAATGCTTCGCAGAAGAAAGGGTTCTGTTTTATGTTCTGATATAATGTCGGTAAGTGGCTTGCTGGCTTTACACCGGCATGCGTCCCGAGTCTATCCATTTGTATATTGTTACGGCCGATGCCACAACCATTGTCACCAGCATCGGGGCATATATGATGCAGGGGGTGTCGTGCGTGGGCAATGTGCGTATGAACACCTCAACGTATGTTGCCGCAAGCTCCCAAATGTGGAAGACGAACGAAAGAATCAGCCCGAGCACCACACAAAAGCCGGTCCATAACCGTGATGCCCAAAGGACGCTCTGCGGCAGAAGGTCTTCGAGTCTCGGCAGACGGTCGGCGTCTTTCGGCAGTTTGGCCATCACACGCCGGCTGAATCCGTTGTCTTCAATCTGCACCTTTCGTGCCTCGTCAAACAGTTGTTCTATCAGTATGTTGTCGTCATTTGTCATATCCGTTGTTCTTTAAATATGTTGCAAGTTTCTCCTTTCCTCTCGACAGGTGCGATTTTATGGTGCCTTGCGGCATGCCCGTGATTTCGGCAATCTTGTCTATCGGCTGCCCGTCAATCAGTTGCAGGGTTATGCACGAACGTTCCACCGGCTTCAGCCGCGCCAAGGCGTCGTAGAGATCCATCTTAAGGTTGCTGTCCGTGTGTGCGGTGTCGGGGCGTGTGGCCACCGCCGTGTCCATGTCGCCTGTGGCGTGGTGCGAACGGGTGTAGTCGTAGAACACGTTGTAGGCTATGCGGAACAGCCATGTCTGAAAGCTCGACAGTCCGCGAAACTTCGTTATGTTGACATACGCCTTTACAAACGTGTCTTGGGCAAGGTCGTCGCTCAACTGAACGTCACCCATTGTCTGGCTGAGGAAGAACCGGCGCACCGGCGACTGATACTTCATGACAAGACGGTCGAAAGCCCGTTTGTCGTGGAATACAGCCACCTTTGTCACGAGGGTTATGTCGTTCAGTTTGTCCATCCTTCAGTTTCGGTTGGTTTTGGCCTGTGGTCTGTTATTGTAAAAAAACCGTTCTCTGATTATTCTGTAAAGTTTGGTTGCCGCAGTTATTGGAAATCGTGCCGGCTTCTGTCCCTGTCTTTTACATTCTCTTCGTGGTCTTGCCACTCGAGCCTTTTCCGTGATGTGCGGGCTATGACGGCCTGTCCGGCGCCATAGAACATTACGAGAAATCCTATGCCGATACCTGGTTTAATCCTCATGAATCCGAAGAAGAACATCAGGCCGATGCCGAGAAACACATTCTTGATGCCCTTGCTCCACAATATGTCGTTGGATGGTGCCGCCATCTTGTTGGCACCCAACACTTCGTTCAGGGGCTGTCCGTTCTTTATTGCCATTTCGGCCAGTTGCAGCTTCTGCTTGCGGCTCTTGTATATGAAGTAGAAGAGCAGTGATAGTATCGATATTGGTGCGATGACGAAGAGTATGAGAAGAATGAGCAGTGTGCCTATCATGCCGCTGCCTATCCATGACAGACCGTTCATCATGTGGTTGATGTCGTCTTCGTTCATGTCCATTTGGTATGAATAATACTGATACTGCGATTCGGTACTGTCCTGGTATGACGACGAGGTGTCTGAATAAGCCTCAATGCCATTGTCGGTATCATCGGCCGTATCCTTGTCGTTCGCGTCGACATTCATCTTTGCCTTCACTTTTGTCGTGGCCGTTACGGTTGCCTTTCCTTTTTTTCCGCTGTCTTTTGCCGTGGCATCCGATTGGGCGCTGTTATTCTGTCCGCCGGCATCGGTCACGGCAGTGCGCGGCGTATGGCGGTGCTGTTGCGGTTCGGTGGCCGTGTTTGCGGTAACGGTCAGGGCTGCCGCCAATGTCAATGCTATCAGATACTTTTTCATGATTGTTCTTTCGTATTATTTGTTTTTAATTTGTATGTTAGACGTGAGCTGTATCGAATTAGTTGCAAAGATGCGATTTTTTTTCTAACTTTGCAACATTTAACGACAAAATCGAATGTGATGAACTTGCCAGACAGTTTTATCAGCTATACCCGAAGCCTTATGGGTGACGGTCTGTACACCCGTTTCTCGGCAGCACTTGCCGGAGATGCTCCTGTGAGCATACGTATAAACCGACAGAAATACAACGGCTGCGTGCCGGCGGACGATGCCGTGCGGGTGCCGTGGTGCAACGACGGATGGTATCTTGCCGGACGACCAAATTTCACATTCGATCCGCTTCTGCATGCCGGTCATTATTATGTGCAGGAAGCATCGTCGATGTTTGTCCACCACGTTTTGCGGAGTCTTGTTACATCACCGGTGCAGATGCTTGACATGTGTGCCGCTCCTGGTGGCAAGTCGACCGCCGCCATCGCAGCATTGCCGGCCGGCAGTGTGCTGATGAGCAACGAGCCGATACGTGCCCGTGCGAATGTTCTTGCCGAAAACCTTATGAAATGGGGCTGCCCCGACGTCATAGTCACCAACAACTATCCGGCTGATTATGCCCGTTCGGGGCTTGACTTCGATGTCATTCTCTGCGACGTGCCGTGTTCGGGCGAGGGTATGTTTCGTAAGGACGAAGGCGCGATAGGCGAGTGGAGTCCGCAGAATGTTGACGCTTGCAGCCGGCTCCAGCGCGAGATAGTGGCTCAGGCGTGGCTGTGTCTGCGTCCGGGCGGACTGCTGATATACTCTACATGCACGTTCAATGCCCGTGAGAACGAGGAAAACGTGCGGTGGATAACGGACGAACTTGGTGGTATGCCCGTAGAGGTGCCCGTTGCCGGCGATTGGGGCATATGCGGTTCGTTGCTTGACGGTTTCTCCGCTCCCGTATATAGGTTCATTCCCGGATGCACACGTGGCGAGGGATTGTTTATGGCCGTGTTGGAAAAACCGTCCGGCGATGCGTGTCACAGCATGACTAACGCGTCGGTCAAATCACCCGGTTGCGGCAAAAAGAAAAAAAAGGATAAGGCACCGGCCGGATCTGTAATGCCGAAGGGTACGGAAAAGACGGTCTCCCGATGGGTGCGTCTCGTTTCAGGAGACGGTGAAGAAGCGGAACCTGTCATCCGCCAGACTGACACGGCTTTCATTGCGCTCACCCCGCGCCTAGCCCCACTTTATGAGGTCGCCTCGCAGTCGCTCCGGGTACTTCTCGCCGGTGTCACGCTCGGCACCGTCAGGGGGCGTGACATCATGCCCGACCAGTCTCTCGCCCTCTCGTCGGCCCTTCGTCCCGATGCTTTCCCCGCCGTTGCGCTCACGTACGCACAGGCCGTTGCCTATCTGCGCCGCGAGGCGGTGACCCTTCCGCCCGATGCACCCCGCGGTTTTGTCCTTGTCACTTTTCGCGGTGCCGTGCTTGGTTTTGTGAAGAATATAGGCAACCGGGCCAACAATCTCTATCCGCAAGAGTGGAAAATAAAAAGCACCCATGTGCCCGATGACGGGCCAAGGGTGCTGAAAGATGCCGATTGAGACACAGATATTTTAAACGCAAAGGCGCTGAGGCGCAAAGATTTTAATTATTCTCTGTGTCTCCGTTTCTCTATGTTCCCAAAAAACTTTGCGTCTCTGCGCCTTTGCGTTTAAAAAGCCGTCAATACGCCTCGTCTTCTCCTATTTCCTGTTTCGTAATCTTTCGGCTGTCTATCGAGCGCCATGCGTAGACGATATATGCGAGCACGAACGGTATGAAGAGGCTGACAATGGCCATGGTGCGCAGTGTGAACTCGCTGCTGCATGAGTTGGCTATAGTGAGCGAACTTTGCAGGTCGGCCGTTGAGGGATAGTAGGCCGTGTTGTTCCATCCGGCACAAAGCAGCAGGGCGAGCACGGTGAGCACGGTGCCTATGCCCGCCGGCCATATACCTTTAATATATGTCTTGCTCACGATGGTGCGTATGATGCCGTAGAGCACGAGCACCACGCCCGCGAGAAGTGTCACCGTGACATACCACATGTCGAGCAGGTTGTGCAGATATTTCATCGGTTCCATGGTGATGATGCCTGTGGCAGGATCGGCGGCATAACCGTCTTTCAGCAGTGTGCGCACGAGGAACGGCACGAACAGCAGTACGAACGGTATTGCCGTACCTACAAGCCTCACGCTGCAGCGGCAACGTATGTCCTCGTCATCGATGTTGTTCATGAAGTAGAGCAGGCCGAGACAGCGGGCAAGGAAAAATACGGCAAAGCCCAATATCAGGTTCCACGGGTCGAGCAGCGCGTCGAGGCCGTGGCTGGCGTTGGCCCAATGGCTGATGACGGGCTGGAATCCGCCCACGAGGTTGTCCTTGTCGATGATGAAGTTGGAACCGTTGAAGAATGTGGCCACCGCACCGCCGAGCAGTAGCGGACCGACGATGCCGTTGGCCATGAGGAACCACTGGAACGTCCGTGTACCGAGCAGGTTGCCCAACTTGTTCTGAAACTCGTAGCTGACGGCTTGCAGCACGAACGAGAAGAGGATTATCATCCACAGCCAGTAGGCACCGCCGAAGCTCGTACTGTAGAACAATGGGAACGAGGCGAAGAAGGCTCCGCCGAAGGTTACGAGTGTGGTGAACGTCAGTTCCCACTTGCGGCCGGTGGAATTGATGAGCATGCGGCGCTCTTCGGCAGTGCGTCCGATGGAGAAAATCACAGAGTTGCCGCCTTGCACGAAGAGCAGGAACACGAGCAGGGCTCCAAGCAATGAGACGAGGAACCACCAGTATTGTTGCAGAAATTCGTATGTCATATATAATTTGTAATATTAACGTGAATGATTGTATGTTGAAATTTCACTGATGTATGCACGTTGTCTTCATTGCTCTCTCTCCGGGCCTTTCTTTATCTGCTTCAGCAGTATGCTTATCTCGACAGCGAGCAGGGTGGTGAAGAGGGCGAGGAAGATGAAGAACGTAAGCATGACGCTGTCAGAACCGACGTTGCTTACCGCCACCCATGTGGGCATCATATCCTGTATGGCCCATGGCTGGCGTCCGAACTCGGCCACGAGCCATCCCGATTCGCTCGCGATGTAAGCCAACGGTAGCAGCGCGATGGCGGCTATATGCAGCCAGCGCGGACGGCTGATGTCCTTGCGGAACGCCATGAAGAGCACCACGGCGAAGAACACGATGAACAGTGTGCCCAGACCCACCATCACGCGGAAGGCATAGAAACACAGCGGGATATAGGGCACAAGCTGTGCCTTGTCTTTGATGTATCCGTAGCCGAAGTAGGGCATGTTTTGTTGTAGGGCCTTCCTCAGCATCTCCTGTCTTACCTCTTCCTTCATGGTGAGTTCGGTGGTGCGTGCCTTGGCATGCAGCTCGCGGTATTCCTTTAGTGCGAGTATTGCCCGCTGGCCGCGGAGCATTTTCTCGTCCATGGATATCTCGCGGGTGTTGTTCTCAAGCATGTAGCCTCCCTTCATTATGTCGTTGATGCCCGGAACATATCCGTTGATGTCGTGTGTGGCAAGGAATGACAGGGCGTATGGTATGGCTATGCGCAGCGGCGGTTCGCCTCCGGCCTGATAGTCGGGCTGTTTGAAGGGGTTGACAAGGGCGATGGCCGTCAGCCCCTGGTCGTAGCCTCCGTCGTAGAGGGCTTCCATGGCGGCCAGTTTCATTGGCTGCACCTGCGCCACCTTGTATGCGGAGCTGTCGCCGGTGTGAACAGCCAGCAGCGACGATACCAAACCTACCGTGGCACCGATTTTGATGCTTGCCACGGCCAGTTCCTTCTCGCGGCCTTTCAGCAGGTAGTAGCAGCTGACGGCAACTACAAACAATGCACCGATAATCCATGCCGATGTGACGGTATGGCAGAACTTGTCTATGGCAAATGGCGACAGGGCCACCTCCATGAACGATGTCATCTCGTTGCGCATTGTGTCGGGATTGAACGTGCAGCCTATGGGATATTGCATCCAGGCGTTGGCCACGAGTATCCACCATGCCGAGATGGTGGCGCCCAAGCCGGTGAGCCATGTCGAGGCGAGGTGGAATCCGGCTGACACCTTCTTCCATCCGAAGAACATCACGGCCACAAACGTAGACTCCATAAAGAAGGCCACTATGCCTTCGATGGCCAGTGGCGCACCGAAGATATCGCCCACAAACCATGAGTAGTTGCTCCAGTTGGTGCCGAATTCAAACTCGAGGATGATGCCCGTGGCCACGCCCATGGCAAAGTTGATGCCGAAGAGTTTCTGCCAGAATTTGGCAGTGTCGCGCCAGAACGGTTTGCGTGTGCGGTAGTAGCACGTTTCCATGATGCCCATGATGAGCGCCAGGCCCAGCGTGAGCGGTACGAAGAGCCAGTGGTAGATGGCGGTCAGGGCAAACTGTGCTCTCGACCAGTCTATCGTGGCCGCGTCGATGTTTAAGAGAATGTTTGTCATAAGTGTTATTGTTGTGTAATTGTTTTATGGTTTCAATGTCTTTTCTGTATCTTTTCCGGCGGATATGCCCGTATCGTCCGTCTGCACTGCGGGTTCTCCACGCTCAATCAGCTCCGTGGCCACATAGTCGTTTTCTTTGCCCCGTTCTGCGTTTGTGGCAAGGAAATCGGGGAAAAAGAATATTTTCAGCACGGCAAAGATAATCACCAGTTTGATGATTATTATTGTCCACAGAGTGCGTCCTATGGTCATTTGTCTGAAACCGTCGGCGTACAGGTCGTATACCCTGTGCATGATGCCGGTACGTTTGTCATTGTCTTTGGTTCTCATTGCATTATAACATGTACGGGCGTATGTTACGTCCTGTTGTATCGTGAGTTTGGCTCAAAATTACGACAAAAATCCGAATTATGAGCAATTATTCAAGAAAAAATTCCTGACTTGGCCGATATTGGCGGCCATTGCGCATCCTCTGTCTGACCGTATTACAGTCGGGCACGATATTTGCTATTGATACATTGATATAGACAAACCCGAACATAAACAACAGTATTATGACATTATATCCGAAACTGATAATGGACGCTTTGGCCACGGTTACTTACCCTGGCACGAAGAAGAACCTTGTGGAGAGTGAGATGGTGGCTGACACGCCGTCCATCGACGGTATGAAAGTGAAGGTCGTTCTGACATTCCCGCGCGATACCGATCCGTTCCTCAAGTCGACAGTGAAGGCTGCCGAGGCCGCCATACACTATCATGTGAGTAAGGAGGTGGAAGTGACCATTGAAACCGAATTCCGTTCGAAGCCGCGTCCCGAAGTGGGCAAGCAGCTGCCCGGTGTGAAAAACATCATTGCCGTAAGTTCCGGCAAGGGCGGAGTGGGCAAGAGCACCGTATCGGCCAATCTGGCCATAGCCCTTGCCAAACTGGGCTACAAGGTGGGGCTGCTCGATGCCGACATCTTCGGCCCGTCAATGCCGAAGATGTTCAACGTGGAGGATGCCCGTCCCTATGCGGTGGAGAAAGACGGCCGCAACCTGATAGAACCGATTGAGAAGTATGGTGTAAAGCTGCTCAGCATCGGGTTCTTTGTCAATCCCGAAACGGCGACGCTCTGGCGCGGCGGCATGGCGAGCAACGCCCTGAAGCAGCTCATTGCCGATGCCGATTGGGGGGAGTTGGATTATTTTATCCTCGACACGCCTCCCGGAACGAGCGACATCCATCTCACGCTGCTTCAGACTCTCGCCATAACGGGTGCCGTCATCGTGAGCACGCCGCAGGCGGTGGCACTGGCCGATGCCCGCAAGGGTATCGACATGTACCGCAACGACAAGGTGAATGTGCCTATACTCGGACTTGTGGAGAACATGGCGTGGTTTACACCCGCCGAACTTCCCGAAAACAAGTATTACATCTTCGGAAAGGACGGCTGCAAGAATCTTGCCGCCGAGATGGAAACGCCGCTGTTGGCGCAGATTCCCCTCGTGCAGAGTATCTGCGAGAGTGGAGATGCCGGCGAACCGGCAGCCATGCAGGTGGATACCATCACGGGACAGGCTTTCATTGCCCTTGCGCAGTCGGTCGTTACGGTTGTCAACCGCCGCAACCGTGAGCAGGAGCCGACAAAGATAGTGGAGGTGAAGAAAGGATAGGATCCAGAGTATGAATATAAGAAGACAGTCCGCACACACGAAAAGTGGGGACTGTCTATAATATTTTCGTGATATTATTCAGTTCACTCTCCACATGTTCCAACCTGTCCACGATAAGTCTCACATAGTGAAAATTGTTATCGTCAGGATAATAGAACTTTAGGGTGCGCATTATTGTCAAACCGACCATATCTACTTCATCTTTCATATTAAAGATGTTTGAATATAAAAGATGTTGTTCATTGATGAGTTTGTAATCCTTATTCGGACCTTCGTATATTTTGTCCTCATATCTTGGCAAGAATTCTTTATGCATCACTATAAGGTGCTCGTTGTTTGAGGGCACCATATATATTGGCACATTACCATATTGATAGCCATAATGGGTTTTTCTCAAAGGTATATCTCCGCCATAAAGGACATCAAACGTACCGAGATTGATACTTGTGATAATTGCAAATCGGTCGTCCACTCCCAATGAATTTAGAGAATCCTTTATTTCTGAGAATCGAATCCGGTAGTCCGCATCGGCCTGATGTATCATAAACCGGACATTATAATGTTGTCGGATATTACCTTGTATCTCCAGAAGATACAACTCAGGGGCATCATATATCCAAAAATCATTATCGGCGAACATTTCTTTATTCATTTTGTATGACGCCCGAAAACAACGATTGTCTTCCACTGGGAGGGTGGCTTTATATTGTTCCTCCATGGCCGGCAGGTCGATTGTAAATTGAGGTAAAGCCTCTGCGAACTCCGTAATCAACCGGTTCACTTTTTTCTCTGATACACCTTTTGCTTGTTCCCCCTTTGTGTCATTTACAAAAAAGGTTTTCCCGAAGTCAGTTAGATAATATTTCTGTTTGGGACTTTTCGGGGAGTTCGGATAAGTCATTGCCACCACTCCTTCTGCTATAAGAGGGTTTATTATATTCGTCTTGAAATAGGACGAATCCTTTTGACCACAGAATTGCCGCATCTCTTTTGCCGATATAGGGCTTGTCATTTTACGAAGCAATTCATTTATTGTCGGGACACTTAGTGACAATTTAGCGATTACTTGGTGACAACTTGGTGACAACTTGGTGACAACATGTTCATCGCTTATTCTTATATTATTCTCGGATTGCCCACTCTCATATTCCATAGAATATATGATGGTCATGAACTGGCTTGGCGTGGACTTAAAAACAGGTTTACGCTCTTCCGAATATGATGTCAATTTCTTCGTTTCATTATAAATGCGCTTTAGTCCGCTGCCTCGTTTTTCCATAAAATCCAACTGGGCCATCACGTCGGCAAGAACAGGATTCCTTCTCTCCGAAGAAATGTCCTCAAGAGGTATGTCCTGCACATTCTGTCCGTTATACATACCGCCGGGAGAAGTTATCGTCAGTCTGTTGTCATAGATGTCCAAATGCACCTCGCCACCCATTACCGTATAGTCACGATGGATAAAATGATTGACCATCGCTTCAAGAATAGCACGTTCAGCATACTCTGGCTTGTTTTTTCGTCCATCGGGCAACTTCTCCCAACCTTTCTTTGTGTTTGATTTTACAAAGTTCATTGCTTCACGAAGAAGTAGTAAAATGTTTCCATTAAACTCAGCATCATTCAGTGCGTCATCTTTCTCAAGCCCATCCCAACGCGTACAATATAATCTTGATTGACTCAGGGCGCAATCATCTGAGAATAGAACGCCCGCGTTCGTCAGGTTTCCTGTACTTGTAACAAGTCCGAACGACAGCAGGTATTTTTTATTCCATTCCTGACCTGTACGTGCCTTGAAAGTGTTGGTCAATATCGTGAATGAAGAATCTTCCACTTTATAGTCCGTATGCAATGAATCAAATGTTTTATTTGTTCCATTCAATACTAAGCGAACCATTTGTTCTGCTGTTGCCGGCAGGCTCTCATCGCCCACACGGACAAAGGCAAGACGTTGGCCGTCACCAATGTAATAGTAAGGGGTGTAATTACCTGCATTGACTTTCAGTTGGAGTATGTCAAGGTTTCCTATTCTTTTCGGGATTGTCTCTACATCGGGCAATGGATCCATGTAGTCACGAATTTTGCAGCTGATGGTCTCGCAAACGTGCTGCACATCATCAATGCCTCTGACTGTGCCATTGTCATCGATGCCAAAGAAAAGAGACCCGCCCAATCCATTGGCAAAAGCACTAATGCTTTTCAGCCAACTTTTAGGTTTCCTTTCTTCAAGCATCAATTTGAAATCGTGTGCAGTACATTCTGCTATTAGAGTCTCTAATTCCATTTTTTACGATGATAAAAGATTGACAATCTGTGAAAATCATTGTGTATTCAAATGTACAAAAATACAACTAATTATTGTAAAAATAGCATGATTTTTTTGTTTTGCATAATATTCTAAGCATTTTTTGTGAGATTTTAATGGCAAATAGAATAAAAACGGTCGATTTGCCTACCTTATATTTGTATTTATCAAATAAAATGGGTAATTTTACATCCGGATTTGGACAAACCATTTCCTGACATTTGAATAAAAGGAGCGTTATGCTACTCTTGTAAGTGCGAAGCCTGAGAAACTGAAACACGAAATCAACAAGAATTGGCATGGCAGTTCCCACGTTATAGCGTGGGCTGCTTAACCATATCTGTTGATTAAGGTTTTCTCAGGGCCTGCACTTTAAGACGTGGTTATTGGCAGTGCCACGCTTCTCGTTTATAATATTAAAGTCAATGTATTATGTGGCCATTTGATTATTTAAAAAAGAAACGAGAAAAGGAAGAACAAAGGCGTAGGCGAGAGGAAGAAAATGCTCGTCTGCAAAAACTGGAACAAGAACGTGTTGTTCAGGAGTGCGAAAGGCGATTAGAAGAAAATCGGAAGAAAGAAACTGAACGTAAAATACTTAGAGGTAAAAGAGAGCAGAGCTCATCAATAACCCCATTTATATTTAAATCAAATTGCCACCAACGATTTGAAAATGGATATCCCAAAAGCGGATTGCAAGAATGTGTCAGAACTATTAGTGTAGAGAAAAATATTAATGGTTGCAATGGATATAAAATAGAACCGGGTATTGGTTACATAGTGAAAGTCTTCAATGATGATTTGGGTAAGCCGAATATGTCCGACAAGCCAATGATGGTTGTTCGTAAAACGGAGAATTCCATTGAACTGAGGGGCTTTTCCATTGAAGCAATGTCGCCTTTTGGTTGGCAAGAAGTGGATTATAGTTATTATGGCTTTATTGTTCATTATGAACATGGTAAGGTGTCGAAGTGTGTCTTGCACATGTATGATAGAAATACTTTTGTAGAATACAGGTATACAGATAAAACTCCTTTAGCAAGAATAAATACTGATAGCAGTGTGAGCGAGTGTGAACAATTTGCTCAATTATCACAAGATTCCGCAAATCGAGGAAATACATCCCAATCGCATCAGTATGGATTAAAAGTATATGATTCTATAATCAGAAATCCAGCGCAGCTAAAAAAAGTATCAGATATTCAATCTGTTGCTTTAGCATTAGGTAGATTAATGGAAGGTGACCACTTTTCTGATAATGATTCAATTAAAAAAGCTGTTGGCTTAAGTTATTATTTCATCAGCAAAGCTATTACTGATGGTGATAATAATCCTTATTTATATGCCTACAGATTTTCAATTACATGGGAATATAATAAAGTCTTTTATCATTTATTTGCCCAATCTGAGAATACAAGACTCGATAACAATCCTTTTTCTATCTTTGGGCAATCATTGATGATGGCTTATGACCATCATTTGCAAGGTATGCAAATGGCAGATATGCTAACAGAACCTCGTATTGCAGAGTTGGAACCGGCTTTGGATAATATCTTTAACGAAACATTTGCTTGCTATAGTTCTACACCCAAGCAACAAATAATAACTCTCGGGAACCAATATCATCAACAGATTTTTGAGTACATAAAATCAAAAATTCAGAAAACAGATTTTGATTTTTAATTATGGCAAAGAAACAAGAAAACAGAACAATCATATTAGGTAATGGTGAAGAAGTAAAAGCAACTTTCCCAATTATCGTTTCTGCAAGTCGGAGCACAGATATTCCGGCATTTTATGCAGATTGGTTTTTTGACCGTCTTAGAAGAGGATATTCCGCATGGACAAATCCGTTCAACGGAAAGAAAAGCTATGTCGCTTATGAGGATACTCGGTTTATTGTCTTTTGGTCGAAAAACCCTCGTCCACTTCTTAATTATATTGACTCTTTAAAGAAAAGAGGCATTGGCTGCTATATTCAATATACCCTTAATGATTATGAAGACGAAGGACTGGAACGAGGTGTACCTCCGTTAGAAAACCGTATTGAAACATTCAAATTGCTTGTTGACAAACTAGGTAAGGGTGCTGTAGTATGGCGTTTTGACCCTCTTATTCTGACAGATAAGATTGATATGGACAAACTTCTGCGAAAGATAGAATATATCGGTGACCAGCTTCGTGGTTATACCGAAAAACTTGTTTTCAGTTTCGCAGATATATTGTCATACCGTAAGGTTAAGGCAAATCTTGAACGCAACCGTATCAACTACATAGATTGGACAAGGGAACAAATGATAGAGTTTGCGGAGAAACTCGTTTATCTTAACAAGAATAAAGGCTGGAACTACATTCTTGCTACTTGTGGAGAGTCCACTGATTTGAATGGTGTGGAACACAATCATTGCGTGGATGACCGTTTAATAGTACGTTTTGGTTACCAATCCAAGAAATTGATGACTTTTCTTGGAGCTGAAATAATAGAAACCAAGCAACAATCTGATTTATTTGCTGATATAGAGCCTTTGGAAATACCTTCGGATGCTATCTTTTTGGATAATAGTCACTATGCTATTATTAATAAAAACAACAAAGATAAAGGGCAGCGCATTGCATGCGGTTGTATGAAAAGCAAGGATATAGGGGAATACAACACATGTCCGCATTTGTGTGAATACTGCTATGCTAATGCAAGCAAAGAAGTGGCAGTTGCAAATTGGAAGCAACATCAGTTAAATAAAGACAATGATACAATAACTGGAAGATAATATGTATCAAGACAATATTAGAGAATATAGTCCTCTTACAATAGATAACATAATTCATATGGCAGAAACCGATATGCCTCAGGGCTTTCGTTCTATGCCGTGGAAATATTGCGATGCCTTAGGCAGAACTTTAAAACATGGTACAGCCATACTTGAGACAGAAGAACTATGCTCTGCTTATTTGGCGGCTTATGGCAGGATGCATCGTAAAAAACTTTATTTTGCATTAGATAGGTCTAAAGAAAAAGGCAATTTCCCTTATCACGAACTGCGTAGTGGAGTAGAAGTATTTGATTGGGGATGTGGGCAAGGTATAGGTTCGATGGCCGTTATAGAAAACTTAAGGAATGAGGGATTGCTATCTTGCCTGAAGAAGATAACTTTGGAGGAACCATCAGATATTGCACGGGCAAGAGCAGTACAGCATGTAAAATACGCTCTTTGTACTGATTCTGGTGTAATAATCAAACAATATTCCGAATATCTTCCATCGGACAATAATATCGCAAATACCATTCAAGATATTGCTGTAGAGCAACCTTGTGCCATTCATATATTCTCCAATATACTTGATATTGAATCAGTAAGCCTTAAAGGTGTTTCCAAATTAATTACATCTTCCGGTGTAAAACATATTGTTCTATGTATCGGTCCTGCCAATCTTAACGAAAGCCGAATAAATGCCTTTAAAAATTATTTCAAGGATAAAGACATACAAGTGTTTGCGGATTATCGAGAAACGAGATTTGGTAAGCACCAGAATGGCAGAGATTATGGATGCCTGATTAAGAGTTTTGCATTTTCGCTGAATTCTGCAGAAAGTGTTCTTCGCAAATACAAATGTTTTGCTCCCGTACAGTTGTATGCTTTCTATGCGGAGACAATACCAAATCAAAGGCAAAAGAATATAGGGGAAGGGGCTTTTGAGGTTATGGCTCCATTTGACATGACTGTTCGCAAAAGTTTGAACCCCATTTTTGCACTTGTCAGCAATCTCATTTCAAGAGGCATTCCAACGTATGCAAGTGAATACATTATTACGGCTCTTTCGCATCGAAATGAAAGAGAAATGGAAACATCATTAAAAACAATAGCAAGAATCCAGAAGACTATTGTTGAAGCAATGATAATGGGGCGACTTTGCATTCAATCCGAGGAGTGGAATGTCTTGATTATAGAAGATGGTACAGATGTTGCTGAGATAGCTGTTAAGGATTTCATGGAGATGTACAATAATCTTATTGCAATGACAGAGGATTACGATAATATGTCGTTGCCCCACATAAATGTTGTGAAGTCTTCTTCTGCCAAAGTAGATGAGATATTTGACATGATTGTTGATGTATCAGCAATCAAGTATGGTGATTCTGAACATATGGGGTTCTCGAAATATAAAGCTAAGAATGATTGTTATTTCATCGTTCGTTCTTCCCAATCAATTTATGAGCCACGTATACTTTATACTACGGAGCGCATTAAATATAAGTCGTTCGTGGAAAAGGAATCAAATGGAAAGTACATCATAAACGAAGTAACAGCGTCTCACCTCAGATATTTCCTAAGACTTATTTTTAGGAAAGAAGATTTCCGTCCTGGACAATTACCGATACTCAACAGAGCATTAAGTTTGAAAAGCGTAATAGGTTTGTTACCGACCGGAGGAGGCAAATCCTTAACTTATCAGTTGGCCGCAATGCTTCAGCCTGGCGTAACATTGGTTGTTGACCCGTTAAAAGGTTTGATGAAAGATCAATACGATGGACTGCTTAACACCGGAATTGATTGTATTTCGTATATCAATAGTGATATCACGTCTGATAAAGAAGAAGCGTACAGACGTGAGCAGGCTCTTACTGGGTCTCAAATACAAATTATGTTCCTCTCTCCCGAACGTCTTAGTATTCATCGTTTCAGGGAAGTATTACGCTCTATGAGAGAATCTGGGGTATATTTCTCGTATGGTGTAATTGATGAAGTACATTGTGTTTCAGAATGGGGACATGACTTCCGGCTGGCATATCTTCATTTAGGCCGTAATCTATATAATTATGTTTTGCCTAAGAAAATAGAAGGCGCAGACAATCACATTTCTCTTTTTGGCTTAACCGCAACTGCCTCATTCGATGTGTTGGCAGATGTGGAACGTGAACTTTCGGGTAGCAATTCCTATTCATTGGAAGATGATGCTACGGTCAGATATGAGAATACAAACCGCTTGGAGTTGCAATACAATATATATCATGTTGATGCCACTAATGCAGGAAATGATTGGAGTGTATCAGACATTAAAGAAGAAATCCTTCCCCAAATAATAGACGAAACGACAAAACGGCTGGAGGAAATTCAAGAAGAAAACTCCATAAACTTTATAAAAAGACGCTTTTTGGAGCGTGAAAACATCTCAGATCAAAAGATAATTCAAACAATACTGACATCTGATATTAAAATAGATGTAGAGAAAAATTGGTGGAATTCTTCAAAAACAGAAGTAGCAGGCATCATTTTTTGTCCGCGAGCAGAGAATTGTAGTGGTGGAGTACCGCATGTTACAGGAAATCTTTCAGGCAAGGGACTGAAATTTATTACGCAGTACAAAGGTGGTGATAATACAGAGAATCAAGATATATTTCTAAATGGGGAAGCCAATCTAATGGTGGCAACGAAAGCTTTTGGGATGGGGATAGATAAATCTAATGTCAGAATGACATTCCATATGAATTATCCCGGATCATTGGAGTCTTTTGTTCAAGAAGCAGGACGTGCTGGCCGTGATAAAAAAATGGCTTTAGCTACAATTATATATTCTTCTAAAAAATTCAGTTATCAAAATATAAAAACTCGTCTAATACAGAACTTCTCAGCAGACTATATCACGAATAAATTTTTCTATGACAGTAATTTCCTTGGTGAAGACTTTGAGATATTTGTCATGAAAATGTTAATGACGTGTCACCCTGTCATAATAAGTAATGAGGAATTAACCGGTGTTGAAAAAACAATTAATAAACCAATATGCGGAATAACAACATTTATTGATAAATATCCAAAGGGAGAGACTCTTACATATTATATATCGTATAAAGAAGAATCTGCTTTATTGGAATCTTATAATAATCAACTAAAGGGAAATTTTTTACCAATATTCTTGACGGAGAAGCAAAAAGAAGAAAATAAAAGGAGGTATGTGAAAAAATGGGGATACGGGTATGCTGATTATAAAGCATCTATACAAAAGGCAATTTATCGTATGTGTATTATTGGACTGATAGACGATTTTACGGAGGATTATGCTCAAAGAAAATTCCGTATTACAACAATTTGTCAGGACAATTCACACTATTATGAGTATCTCAGTTCTTATTATCGCAAATACTATTCCGAAGATAGAGTAGAGTCGATGATTGGGGAAGTTAAACAGATGTCGCAAAGCGAGGGTGTCATCATGGCTTGTTTGAAGCATCTTACTTCGTTTATTTACAGAAGTATTGCAGACAAAAGGGCTAGAGGAATATTGGATATGGAGCAATTCTGCAATATGGCAATTACTTCAAACAAGGATTGGAAAGAAACGAATGAAGATTTAAAAGATTTCATTTATTACTATTTCAACTCTAAATATGCCAGAGAAGGATTTGTTACTTATGATGCAAGTATAAAACAAGAAATACCATTTTCTCTCAAAGATGATACCAATACAGATTTTCATTTAGAAAGCGAAACGACGAGTTTTGAACTTGTCAAGAAATATGCGAGGGTCGTTGATGCTGACATAGTGAACAATGATGCTCAAAAAGATAACGTAAAGCACTTACAAGGTGCGGTTCGACTTATACGTAGAGCTGCTGTAGAAATGAATCCAGTTCTAAATTTGCTAAACATTTTCTGTACATTATTCCTTGGACAACAAGAAAATGAGATGTTAGAAGAAGAAATTTGCAATGACTACGAAGAAGTTATGGAATACTATACTTCAAAAGACAACCTGAAGATTCTTGATGAATATGCAGACCTGCTTATAAGCCATGCGGCAATTGATGAATCCAGAAAGGATTATCTTCAAAAGTTGTCTACCTATATTCAATTGAAAAGGCATTTAAATAATTTTAAAAATATCGTATCTAAATACAAATAACATGATCGACGAAAAAATAAACAAAACATTATCCGAATTGGAAACCAATCTTCGGAATATTGAATCAGCCCGTAAACAGGTTGAAAATACTGTCAATTCATATGAGGGGCTTGCGGCGGAAACTGCAAATTATGTGAAGAGTCTTTCTGACATAAGAGACAGTGTAAACGCTCTCATAATTGCCATTGGAAAAGATTATGAAAACAATACCGAATCATTTAGACGTGATTGTAAAGCTATTACAGATTCATGTGATGTTTTAATTTCTAAAATTGATAGCGCGGTGGAGGATACGACAAGTAAAATATCTTTTCAAATAGAAAGTTTCCATAAGAAATTTTTGTATGTCATTATATGTAATGTAGTTATTTGGATAACCCTGCTTGTTCTTTTCTTTATAAACAAATGACAGGATGCGTATGTCTTAATTGCTTTCGGACTTATTGTCTCTTAAGTTTTTGTAACAGTTAAATGTATGAATTTTCAATGATTTCTTATATATACATTATTCGTTCACAATAGTCTTTATCTTTTTATAGGCTATCTTTCTTCTTACCTCACGCTTGTGCCGTATATGCTGCAAGCGGCAGATGACCATGCGGCGTGACAGCTGTATCTGATGACGGTAGACGATGCAGGCCGTGATGAAATACACTACGGTTTGAATCCATAGTATGCGGTATTCGGGCAGTACGTCGTCAAGCGTTGCACCCATCGAACTGACACGTACGAAGGCCCGCACGCCGAAAGTGGACGGGAATAACCACGACACACCCTGCCAAACTCCCGGTATGTTGCTCTGCGGCCACGATACGCCTGACATGAACAGCAGAGGTACGGAGAAGAACACCACGAGCAACATCACATTCTCACGGTGGCGGATGAGGCACGACACGGTCATGCCAAAGAAGATGCAGGCGAGAAGATAGGGCAGCATGATGCCGACAAGCTCGGGAGCCTGTGCCATGGCCACAAAACCGAAAATGCGGGGAACCACCATGGTCAGATAGGCAGCCATGACGGTGTAAATCATGAAGTAGCACATCGACTTGCCCGTCACGATGCGGAACACACCGCGGTAGTGACGGCTTATGGGTATCAGTTCGCGGAAGCGGTTGTCCTCGCGTGCCGTTCCCGCTGCCAGTCCAATACCGAGCACCAGCGTCTGTTGCAGTATGAGCATAAGCACTCCCGGCAGTATGAAGTTGCCATAGCCTCCGGTAGGATTGAAAATCGGCACCTCCTCATAATCCAGTGGCCGTGTGGCTATTTCGTCCTCGCGGTCGGTCATGTTTTCCATGGAGTGTATCTGTATGTCTGAGTTCATGTCCTGCGATACGGCCAGTGCCGTCTGGTAGACAGCCTTGTAGGCCAGCATCAGACTCATGTCGCAATAAACACCGACGGCGGTTTGCTCCATGCGGTTGATGTTTGTTGAGAAGTCGGACGGAATGTAGTATATGCCTTTCACTTCCTGCCGGCCCATCAGCGTTTTCGCCTCCTCCATATTTGTGGCATGACACTGTATCCTGACATCCGGCGATGCGTCGCACCGGCGTACGAAATCGCGGCTCATTGCGCTGTGCGAGTCATCGACAACGGCCACGGGAACCTCGCGCGCCACTTCATTGTTGTATATCCATGAGTAGAGCAGGGGATAGGCAAGTGGTACGAGGATGAAGAAGATTATGACACCTTCATCGCGGAAAGTGCCTTTCATCTCCTGCGCCCATACGTGACAGGCGTCTTGGAGACCTTCCTTTATCCTATTTATAAATCCTTTGTTGCCCATATATAGTTTCTTTTGTCTTTAACTCCTTTAGCTCCTCTAACTTCTTTAACTCCTGAAAAAAGCCTCATGGAATATACACATAGTTGAGCATGACATTCTTCAGTTTGGCGAGTACCGTCACCGGAAGTACAGCGAAAGCGGTGAGCGCCACTACATGCGGCCATGCGTCGGCGAGGGGGAAGCCGTTGAATATTACTGTCTGATAAATCATGAAATGATGGCGCAGCGGGAACAGCCACGACAGCGACTGCAACGGCGTGTCCATGGCCGTAACGGGAAAAGCCGAACCCACTATCGAGAAACTGAGCACCGCCCATAGCGAGCATGTGCTCATTGACAGGCGTAACGAAGGCATCAGTCCGAAGACGAATATGCCGAAGCCCTGTGCCGCCAGTACAGACAACAGTCCGAGCAGTATGATGGTGGACGTGCCGCCCGGATGGGGGAAGTCGAGCACGCCGAACACATAGTACATATATCCGTATGTGATTGTAAGGAATATCAGTGTCTGCGGCAGTATCTTGCCGGCCATTGCCGCCACGATGTTGCCGCCGGCGGAGTGAATCCATTGGCGCGAGCGTCCGAACTTCAGTTCTGTTCCGATGGAGTAAGCTGTTATGAGGAATATGAACAACATTATCATGCCCGGCACGAGCATGGTGCTGAGATAGATGTTGTAGTTGGTCCAGGGATTGGATATCTGGTGCAGGTCGATGGTTATCGGTTGCAGGAATGTGCGTATCTGCTCCGGTGTATATCCCTTGGCGGTCATGGTGGCCTGTCCCACGGCGGCACTGCCTAGTGTGGATATTGTTTTAAGGTCGCGGAAAAGCAATGCGCCCGACGTCAGTGACGCCAGGCTGTAGTAAAACGAAATTTTTGGTTGTCGGCTTGCCAGCATTTTGTCTGTGGTGCCTTTGGGAATATACAGAAACGCATATATCTCGTTGCGCTGAATGGCGGTGCGTGCCTCGCTCACACTCGTATAGTGCGCCACCACACGGCTTGTCTGAAAGGCGTCGAGATTGCGTGTCAGCTTGCGCGATGTCGACGTGTTGTCAAGATCGACAACGCCGATGGGCATGTCCTGTGGCTGTCCCTCGTGCATGAGCGATGTGAAGAAGAACATGACGAGCAGCGGAAACACAACCATGCAGAACCAGTAGATAGGAACAGAGCGCAGGATGGCACATTCACGGCGTGCCACCTTGAGTGTATTGTGTATGTATTCTTTCCACCCCACGTTTTTTATGCCTTCTTGTTTCAATGCCGATGTTACACTCTATGAAGACTTACCGCCGCTTGATGACGAGTGACATGCCCGGGCGCATGCCGTCCAGCTTTTCCACCGGGCGGGCCTTCACCTCAAACGTCTTCAGGTCATACTGTCCGTTGGCTTTCGTCGCTTTCCATACGGCGTAGCTTCCCTCGTCTTTCATGTAGTACACTTTCATGCGTATGTCTTTGCCGAAAGCGGGAGAGTAGGCCGTGAACTCGTCACCCACCTTCATACCCTCGAGCTGGTCTTCACGCACATTGAATGTTCCCCACATGTCGCTCATTACGGCTATTGTCATTATGGGCGAGCCGGTGCCTATCAGTTCGCCCACCTTGGGATAAACGTCGCTCACCTCGCCCTCCATCTGTGCCGTCTGTACGGTTTCGTTGATGTACGACCTTACTTCTTCCACGGCACCGCGGGCGCGGTTCACCTGTGCCTGTGCTGCCATCTTCTCTTCGCGGCGTGCTCCGTTGCGTGCCATGTCATATTGGCTTTGTGCGGCTTTCATCTGGGCCTCCATCGCCTTGTAGTTGGCAAAGGCCTCGTCACGTTTCTGTGCCGTCATCACCCCCTCGTCGAAGAGGCGCTGTACGCGCTTGTATGACTTTTCTGCGATTTCCAGTCCGGCCTTGGCCTGTTGCAGCACCTGATATGCTCCGCGCACCTGCTCCTGCCGCGCTCCGGCCTTGGCCATGTCGTCCATGGCTGTCGCGGCATCCTCGGCACTGCGGGCCTGCACCATCTTGGCCTTTACGTCGGGAGCGTCGATGATGGCCAGTGTGTCGCCCACCTTCACATAGTCGCCCTCCTTGACCCTCAGTTCCAGTACACGGCCGGGAACCTTGCTCGACACCCTGTATTCTGTCACTTCCACCTGACCTTGTATCACCTCGTCGTCGTGTCCGAGTGTGAAATATCCTATGAGAGCCACAATGACCACCACTGCCGTAAATCCCAGTATGGCCAGAAGGATGTTGTTATGTTGTGATTTTGCTGACATAAGCTTGTTTTGTTATAGATGTGAATGTGTGTGGATTATTTTTCTTCTAACAGGCCAAGTGCTTTCTTCATGTTCACCTGACTCAGTTTCATGTCTATCTCTGCGTCAATCTTTTGCGAACGTGCCTGAAGCCATGCCGTCTGTGCCTCCATCACCGTTGTGCTCTGTATCACGCCCTCCTTGAATCCGAGATTGGCACACCGCAGGTTTTCTTCGGCCCGCTTGATGTTGGCTTTTGCCATGTTCAGTCTTTTTGCCGATTCGCTGACACGGAATGAGCTTTGGGTCACTTGCAGTTCCACTTTCTCGCGGGCTTCCTCCAGTTCCAGTTCGGCTATTGCCGTGGCACCTTTTGCCGCCCTCACCTTGTAGGCCACGTCACCCCAGTTCCATACGGGTACGGTCACGAGCACTCCCACGTTCCAGACACCTCCGAACTTTTTCTGGAATCCGTCGAACACATTGGGGTTGCTTACCGAGTATCCTCCGAAGAGAGCCACCTTCGGCAGATTGCCGGCCTTGATTATGTTGGTGGCCTGCCGCCCCATGTCGGCCGTGTTCTGTAGCAGTCTCAGTTCGGGCCGTCTCCCGATGGCTTCGTCCATGCTCACCACGGGCGCTGTGTCGCTGACGGTTAGTTCGTCGCTGTTCTCGTCTGCCAGTACGGGACGTGCGTCAAGTGGCAGGCCGCACAGTTGGCAGAGCAACATCCGTGCCAGCACGAGACCGTTGTCAACCTGTGTCAGTGTCATTTCCGCCTCATTCACCTTCACGTCGACGCTCAACCCCTCCGAGCGTGTGGCCACACCTTCGTCTATCATCTTGTCAACGTCGGCGGCAAGCTGCTTCACCAGCGTGAGATAGTTTTCCGCCAATTTGTGCTTTTGTTTCAGTGACACCACAGTCCAATAGGCGCGGTCGGTGTCGTAGATGGTGGCCTGGCGTGCGGCATCGGCGCTGTTTGCCGCCATCTGCTCTCCCAAAGCCGCCATCTTGTTCATGGCAACGATGCTTCCGCCCATGAATACCGGCTGTGTAACGGTTACCGAACCGGCAAAAATATTGCGTGTGTCGGTGCGGAAGGCGTCGACGATGCGCTGTCCCTGTGCGTTCAGACCCGACGCCAGGTCGTTCAGTCCGTTGCCGATATTGCCCTTTATCTGGTCGATGGAAGTGCCGAAAGCCGCCAGCTGCTCGTTTATGGCCCCTATCTGCGCCTCGCTCAGGTTTGCCCCGATGTTCTGTATCGAGCCTCCCAGTTCGGTGCCCACCATTGTCCCGATGCCTGCCAGCGACGCTTTCTGGCTGCCGTTGAGTATGGATATTTCCCTGTTCGTATACATATAGCTGCCGGTGGCGTTTATTTGCGGCAGATATTTTGTACGGGCAGACTTCCTTATGTTTTTCGCCACATTCTGTTTCATGCCGGATATGCTCAGCTGCTTGTTGTTGCGCAGTGCCAGCGCACGACAGCTGTCGAGGCTCAGCAGTTGCTGCGCTCCGGCCGGCAGTATGGTGCACGACATGACGAGAATTCCTATGATATGCTTCATAAAACAGTATTTGGGTTATACACGGTTTGTTGTTTCTGCTCCCGGTAGCTTCTTACTTGAAGTTGAATGTCTGCGAGCCTATCATGTTGCCGTCGGCGAATATGCTCACTGTGTAGTTTCCGGCGCTGAGGAATTCGGCCACATTCCAGTATGTGGACACCGTCACTTCCTCGCCGGTATACTCGATGCTTTTCTTCATCGAGTACTCCATGTTGCGGTTTTCGTAGCTGAACGTTGCGCCGTTGCCCAATACGGCTCCCGTAGGAGTGGTGATGCGTACGTAGAGAGTGCGCATGCCGTTGGTGGCTGTCACGTTGCGTGCTATCAGGAACGACACTTCGATGCTCTTGCAGTCCTTGATTTTCTTCGCGGCCTTGCCGTTCTTCTTCTTTGCCGTCATCCTTATGTTGGTGGCGTCGAGCTGTGCCGCAATGGCCACTTTCTCCGACAGTGATGCCTTTTCGTTGCTCAGACCTTCTATCTGTCGTGTGGCCTCGGCGTATTGTCCCTTCATGCGGTTGTTCTCGTCGGCAAGGGTTTGGTTCACGCGGTTGAGCGAGTCAATCTCGAGCACGTAGCTGCGCAGTACGGCACGTACGGTGGCCAGTTCCTTTTTCAGTCGGGCTATTTCGCGGGCGTTGGTGCTCTTCACGTTCTTCAGCTCCTCAAGCAACTGCTGTGTGCGCAACTGTTCTTGTGTGAGCTGTGCCACGATGGAGTCGTTGTTTATCTGGGTCTTCATCTCGCTGTACTGGCGGGCGAACTGTTCGTATTCGTTTTCCATCTCCTTCTTGTCGAGATCTGCCAGTTCCTGCATTTCCTCGTTCACCTGTTTCTGGTGGATGAGGCTGTATGTGAGGAATCCTACTCCGGCCAAAAGTGCCACTATCACCACAATGAGTGGTATTACAATCTTTTTATTCATAAAATATAAATATGTCTAACTGTCGATAAAACTTTGCAAAGATAAAATATTCGGTCGAAACGACAAAAACAAATCAGTATGATGGGTTTATTTTTAAGAGAATTACAGAAAAAAAGAACATTTTTTTGAATTCACATTTTATTCTAATTGATAATTGAAAGTTGAGTTAATTGAGAATTGAAAGTTGAGAATTGATAATTATGATTACCACAATTATTACCGTAGCCATCCGGGAATGGGTAGTGGTGGATATGGGAGCTTGCCTTTATGCCGCAAATCATAATTTTCAATTCTCAACTTTCAAATCTCAATTCACTCAACTTTCAAATCTCAATTCATTTAATTCTTAATTTTTAATTTAAGAAGTGGGTTATTTGCTCGTTTCCAGTCCGCTGCGTTTCGGCCGTTTGTAGCTGCGATACTCGTCGAGCGGTATTTCAATGTCCGGTTCTTCGAGCGTGCCGTCGTGTGGCAGACGGAATTTCATATAACGTATGTTGAGGCCGCGTTCCATCCACATGGCCTCATAGTATGTCTGTATGTTGAGTATCTTGCGTGTCTCGTCATCTATGCCTTCCGTGTGGTACAGGTCGTCGGTGCGGAAGAGCAGCGGCAGCCGGTTGCGCTCCACCATATATCCGGTGTAGGTGAAGAGGAAGTTGGAGTCTGTTTTCAGATGCACCGTGCCGCCGTCGGTGAGAAAGTGGCGGTAGCGGTTCATGAACGACGTGCTCGACAGGCGTTTGCGCGGGTTCTTCATCTGCGGGTCGCTGAACGTCAGCCATATCTCCTGCACCTCGTCGGGACCGAAGAAACGGTCTATTATTTCGATGTTGGTGCGCAGGAAGGCCACGTTCTTCAGTCCTTCGCCGATGGCCTGTGTGGCTCCCGTCCACATGCGTGCCCCTTTTATGTCTACGCCTATGAAGTTCATGTCGGGGTAGAGCTTTGCCAGCTCGACAGTATATTCTCCCTTGCCGCAGCCCAGTTCGAGCACTATCGGGTTGTCGTTATGGAAATAGTCTTCGCGCCAGCGGCCCTTCATCTCAAACGGCGTCTGCTCTGCTACCGAGTACGGATATTGAAATACATTCTCATATTTCGCCATGTCGGCGAACTTTTCTAATTTGCCTTTGCTCATCGATGCAATATATGTAAATAATGTAATAGCGGTGTAAACCGCTGCAAAGTTAATGCAAAAATTCGGTAAAGGCGATTGTTGCTGATTTATTTTTACTTTAACATATGTTAAGCGGCACCCGAATCACGATTTCTGCACTACGACGCGAAATACGCGATTTTTCGCAAAAATGGGGAACGCTGACAGTCAGTAAGTTACGCGAATGTTAATTTGTTGAGATAGCAGAGAGGCCCTCCTCTCACTCCGGTTAGGCCGTACTTGCATCACGGTTAGGCCGTAACCGCAACGCAA